>CAZRKH010000127.1:0-72529 GCA_964600785.1 uncultured Chitinophagaceae bacterium | reverse complement strand
GCGGGCTGCCGGCAGCCCCGGTGCCGAGGATGCAGTCGACGATCACTGCGGCCCCGGCGGGCGGGGGGCCGGCCGCACCGAAGCCCGCGGGGCCAGGATGCCCCGCTCGGCGCGAAAGCCCAGCGCTGCACCCGGCCCAGCCGGCAGGAAGCCGGCTGTACCGCAAGCCGCCGGGCCAGGATGGCCCGCTCGGCGCGAAAGACCAGCGCTGCAACCGCCCCAGCCGGCAGGAAGCCGGCTGTACCGCAAGCCGCCGGGCCACGATGGCCCGCTCGGCGCGACAGACCAGCCCGGGCTCCCCCCTCGCAAAACCCCGCTGGCCCGGCTGCGTCAGTCGAGAATCGGCAGCAGCGGATCGGTCGCCAACGGCGGCGTCGACGACTCGGCGGGGCGGTTCGCGGGCTTCGACTCCTTGCCAAAGTCTTCCCGGCTTCCAAAAAGCATCAGCCGGGCGGTGGCGAGCATGCCACCGAGTGAACCGAACGAAGCCTCCACCGCCGCCGGCTCGTAGCCGCAGTGGACCATGCAGTCGGCACACTTGGGATTGCCACTGGCCCGGCCGTAGGCATCCCAGTCGGTCTCTTCCATCAGTTCGCGAAACGACGACGCGTAGCCCTCGTCGAGCAGGTAACAGGGCCGCTGCCAGCCGAAGAGATTGAAGGTGGGCGTGCCCCAGGGACGACACTCGAGGTCCCAGCGACCCTTGAGGAACTCCAAAAACACCGGCGACTGGTTGAACTTCCAGGAGGACTTGGCCCGGCCCAGGATGCGGGCAAAGAGTCCCTCGGCATCCTCGCGGGCAAGGAAATGCTGCTGGTCGGGAGCCTTGGCGTAGGAATATCCGGGCGAGACCATCATTCCTTCCACGCCGAGGGCCATCACTTCGTCGAAGAAGCGACGGTAGGCTGCCGGCTCGGCGTCGGCAAAGAGAGTGGAGTTGGTCGTCACGCGAAAGCCGGCATCGCGGGCCGCGCGGATCGCCCGTACCGCGACATCGTAGATGCCCTCCCGGCAGACGGCCTGGTCGTGGATCTCCCGCGGGCCGTCGAGGTGTACCGAGAAGGCGAGGTACCGCGAGGGCGAAAAGCGGGGCAGCATCTCCTCGAGTTTGATCGCGTTGGTGCAGAGGTACAGATAGCGGCGGCGGGCCACAATCCCCTCCACGATCTCCACGATTTCAGGGTGCAACAGCGGCTCTCCGCCCGGAATCGAGACGAGCGGCGCACCGCACTCATCAACCGCCTTCAGGCAGTCCTCCACAGAAAGATGCCGGCGGAGAATTTCCGACGGATGCTGAATCTTGCCGCAGCCACCACAGGCGAGGTTGCAGCGGAAGAGCGGCTCGAGCATCAACACCAGCGGGTAGCGGGTTCGACCGCCGAGCCGCTGTCGCAGCACATGCCGCACCACCGCCCACATCTGCCCGACTGGAACCGCCATTCATACCTCCTGAAAATCGTGTCGGGGCAGGGCGGCCTCGCCGCCGACCCCTTGCGCCGCGGCATCCCGATTGCGGAGCACGTGGGACATCGCCAACAGCGGAAAGTAGATGGGGTAATAGTGATAGCGGAGGTAGAAGACCTTGGGGAAACCGGTGCCGGTAAATGCGGTCTCCTCCCAACTGCCGTCGGGCTTTTGCCTGCGGAGCAGCCAGTCCACACCACGGGCAAGCGGCTCGGGGTTGCCATGGCCGGCAACCGCGAGCGCCGCCACGGCCCAGGCGGTCTGCGAGGCGGTCGGCTCGCCGCGACCCACCCAGGCTGAATCCTCGTAGCTTCGCGGTGATTCGCCCCAGCCGCCATCGGGCTGCTGGTGTCGGCAGAGCCAGTCGACGGCCCGTCGAATCGCGTCATCCTCGACACTCACGCCCACCGCGACCAGTCCCTGAATCGCCTGCCATGTTCCGTAGAGATAGTTGACACCCCAGCGGCCGAACCAGCCGCCATCGGGATCCTGCGTACGCCGTAGGTAGGCGACCCCGCGATCGACCCCCGCATGCCCGCGGCGGAGGCCGAGCCTTCCGAGGGCCTCGAGAACCCTCCCGGCCAGGTCGGGTGAACTCGGATCGATCATCGCGTTGTGGTCGGCGAAGGGCACCTTGCAGAGCAGTTCGAAGGTGTTGTCTTTGTCGAACGCCCCCCAGCCGCCGTCGGCATTTTGCATCGCCAAAAGCCAGTCGAGCCCGCGCTGGCTCGCCTCGCCGAGGCGGCGGAGCCTTGCACCGCTTTCGGGGCCGCGACCACACGCCCCGCGTTCGGCCGACAGTCGGTAGTCGGCCAAGGCCAGAAGCACCATCGCGGTATCGTCGACATCGGGATAGAAGCGGTTGGCATACTCGAAGCACCAGCCCGACGGCTCGGCCGAAACCTGTTCGGCCCAGTCACCGGGGGAGCGTATCTCCCGCGCCAGCAGCCAGTCGGCGGCCCGATCAAGCGGCTCACCACCGGGCAGCGAAACCACCGAAGTCGCGTCGCAGAGGGAACGCAGCGTGATTGCGGTGTCCCACACAGGCGAACGGCAGGGCTCGAGCCGGGTCGTGCCGTCGGGCTCCCGCTCGATAAGCCGCTCGAGCTGCTTCCAGGCCTCCTGCACCTCCGGGGAGTCGTTTCGGCAGCCCATCGATTCCAGCGCGATGATGCTCCACACGATCGGCGGAAAGATCGCCCCGAGCCCGTCGCTGCCGTCAAACCTCTCGAGCATCCAGCGGCGGCAGGCCGCCACCGCCCGCCGCCGCAGCGGCGTCAGCCCGAGGCTCTCGCAGGCCTTGAGCAGGCGGTCGATGCCGCGGAAGAACCGCTCCCAGCCGTCACCCGCCGGGGCAGGAGGCCGGGGGCCGAAGAGTTCGCCGATTCCCTTCGCCGCCGGCACACGACGCAGCGGCTTGAAGGTCCACATCAAAGAGAGCGGCACGATCATCGTTCGCGACCAGGCCGACACGCTGTGCAGGTTGATCGGAAACCAACGAGGCAAAAGGGCCATCTCGGGCGGCACGGCCGGGCAGGCCGAGTAGGGCATCTGCCCGAGCAGTGCCAGGTAGAAGCGGGTGAAGCTGTTGACGGCCCAGGGACCACCGAGCTGTCGAATGACCTCGGCTGCCCGTCGCATTGCCGGCTCCTCCGAGCGGTGGCCGAGCAGTTTCAACGCCAGGTAGGCCTTCACGCTGGCGCTGATCTCGGCAGGCCCGCCGGGATAGATCGCCCAGCCGCCCTCGGGAAGCTGCTGCTCGAGGAGGCGACGGGCCGCTCCGGGCACCTCGGGACGGTCGAGTCGGCCCTGCCAGGCCAACAGAAGCAGGTACTCGCTCTCGAGGATCGTGTCACCCTCCAGCGCCGCCCGCCAATGGCCATCCTCGGCCTGCCGGTCGATCAACCACCCGGCGACCCTGCTGACCGCGCCGCGGAGCGTATCGAATGTCGGCCCGCGGCTGCTGCCACGGCGGAAGCCGCGGCGGGGCATGAGGCCCTCGAGAACAACCCGGCCACTGGGAACCCTCGGCTCAGGCGGTGCGGCCAGCGGATCACCGACGTCTGGGCGGGCGGCTCTCCCCTGACTGGTTGACACATCCATGCTTCCCTCACTCAAGCGGCGATCCATCACCATCCACGATCAGCCATGAACCGTCGGCGAGCAGCCACCGACCAACCGATCGGCCGCAGAATAAAAAACGTGGGCAACAGCAGCAAGTCCGGCTGGCGCGTGAACCCTGCCCCTGGCGGCAAGCAGGGAAGGATAGGCAAAGCCTGCCGGCGAGTGTCGCAGCGGCCGGCTTTCAGACCTCAGCGGCGGCCCCACGCGAGTGGCCGGGGGGGGAATCGCCCGTTTGGTCATCCGCCCCGTCGCCGGTGTCACGACCGGAATCGGCTTGCCGATCGCAGGCGGATCCACCGGCCTCGGGCAATTCGATCCGCACCGTCGTTCCCAGCCCTTCTCGGGCGTTGATCGAGAGATTGCCGTCGCACAACTGGACCAGCCGCCAGGCCTTGGAAAGCCCGATACCAAGGCCGCGGCCGGCCTCCCGCCCGCTGTGGAACGGATCGAACACGCGGTCGATTTCCTCGCGTGACAGGCCGGGCCCGTCGTCGATCACGCTCACCACGATCTGCCCGTCACCGCCCTGCCGGGCCACCGCCAGCTCAACACGACCCCGCTCGCCGACCGCCTCCAAGGCATTGAGAAGCACCGCCCGTACCGCGTCAGCGACGATCGCCGGATCGAGGTCGGCTACGACCGGCTCCGGGGGTGGCTGGTATTCCAGGCGGATCGCCCGCCCCGCAAGGCTCCGGCCGAGCGAAGTGACGACCTCGGCCAGACGGCGGGTGAGATCGATGCGTGCCACACAGGGCTTCGGCGGACGGGCGAAGACCATCAGGCCACCGATCATGTCGCGGGCGCGGAAGGCCTGATCGACAATCGTCGCCAGACGGCGGCGGCGCTCCGGATCGACCTCGTCCCGCAACAGCGACTGGCCCCGGGCGGCAATGTTGGCGAGAGGATTGTTGATCTCGTGACCGGCACCGTAGGCGAGCCGTCGCATCGCATCGATCCGCGACTCCCTCAGCCGGGCATCAAAAGAGGTGACAAGCTCCCGGTGCCCGGCGGCGAGTGCCACGACTTGCGAGAGCAGGCGGGCCTCCTGCGAAACTCCATGATGCTCCGCGGCGAAGAGCAGGTCGTCGCGAAGGCGGGCGAAGAGGCCTTGGCATGACTCACCACGGCCGCGGCCCGCCGCAACCCACGCCGCCACCACCGGCGACTGGCCCGCGGCCTCAGCCGGCCGGCTTTTCTCGAGCAGGTCGAGCAGCGTTTCGCCTCCCCCGGCAGCCCAGGCAGCCACCGCGGAGGCGACGCCAAGGCATTCACCGAGCGACAGCGGCGTGCTCGAGGGCCCCGCGGGGCCCTCGAGCACCAGCCATGCGCCGCTCGATTCGGGGGATGGACTCGGATTGTCGTGCATTGCGGGCGATCAGCCGCCAGCCGGCACCGACTCGATGTCGAGCAGGCTGCAGATCCGGTCGAGAAGCACCTCCGCCTCAAAGGGCTTCTGCAGGAACTCGTTGGCTCCAGAGAGCTTGAGATCCTCAATTCGGTCCGGCTCGCACATCCCCGAAATGCAGATGATCCGCACTTCGTCCATCGTCGAGTCGCTCCGCACCCGCTGGCAGACTTCCTTGCCGTTGATATCGGGCAGCATCACGTCGAGCACGATCAGGTCTGGCCGATATTCCTTGACCATCATGCCCGCGTCAAATCCGTTGTTCACGCTTCTCGTCTCGAAGCGGCCGTCCCGCTCGAGCACGTCGGTAATCAGCTCCACGAGGTCGGCATCGTCGTCAACCACGAGAATTTTCCGCCGGCCGCTTTCGAGGGCGTCGGTCGGAATGCCGTTGTCACGCATAAAAAGGAACAGTTGATCCCGCGGGATCCTGCGGAAGCGGCTTCCCGGAACACGGAAGCCCTTGAGCTGCCCGGAATCGAAACAGCGGATGATCGTCTGCTGGCTGACCTTGCAGATTTTCGCCGCCTCGCCGGTTGTATACACCGTCTTTTGCATCTGCCGTACCACCCTCTCCCTAGCCGTGGTGTGGCTAGTTTTACGGCACGCAAGGCCCCGTGCCACGAAACACGTTCCGAAAGGAATTCGTCGCTCCGTGACGAACCAGCCCCTGCATGCCTAGGCCTCCAAGTTGCCCGAAACCCCCAAGGGGGGCTTCGCGCCCTGACGCTGCCTGCGACATCATGCCGAGGACCACGTGCAGGGCACCCGTCGAACTCCGTGTCGACGCGTTGTGCCGGGGTCAGAGGGCAGAGAAAAACGACACCAAGGCTTCGTTGCTACCGACTCCCTTGTTCGCATTCCGACCCTCGGGCCGCAGTTTCCGGAGGTCACGCCGATTCGCGTGCCACCCAGGAAGCCCGCAGCTTCCGACGCCGGGGTGTCGCCAAGCTTGCCATCCTTGCCAGGCTGTTCGGAATATAGCGCAGTTTACGCAGTGAGTCAACCTCAACCCAGAGGCCGCAAAGGGTTTCTCCGCAAGACTTTGCGCAACAAGCACGCTCCGCCCCCGCTGCCCCCGCCGCCGGCCGCGGATCGCCTCTACGAGGCGTGTTGGCTCAGCCGAGCGAGCCTGCCGCCACGATCTCGAGCAGTTCGATCGCGGGCTGCCCGTCAAGCCGAATCTCGGCGACCCGTCCGAAGGTCGCTGCCGGTCCGATCAGTTCCGTGAGGATCTCCCTCGGCTCCACGGCGAGCAGTTGCACCGCGTCGATGTCGCGATGCATCGCCGACTCGATGAGAATCCGGCCGAGGGGTGTCTCTCTGGCGAGAATCCGTCGGGCAACTTCGTCGGTCACACTGTCGAGGTCGATCCGCACGATGCCAAACTGCACGACCTTCCCGGAAGGCCCGGTGAGCAGGATCTCGCGGGCGTACCGGCGGCCGCCGGTCGGTTCGCACACCGCGATCACCTCGAGTGCCACCGGCCCGCCATGGTACCGCTGCATGGCGGTCGTCATGTGACTGGCATGGTCGAGCAAATCGCGAAAGGGGGAGGGCACCGCCTCCGGCTCAACCGGCGAGATCAGGCCGCATTCCGCCGGAGAATCGTGGAACAGTCTGAGAAGTTCCTCACCGCGGGTAACGGGGGAGGTTGACATGGGCGGCCGGGATATCTCGGGCAATGAAGACAGCTCGAGAGTCTACCGCAGCAGCGGTCAACCCCGCGAGTGGCCCAAGCCCGCCACAGCCGACTCCGGCACCGCCAAATCGAGCAGAAACTCCATCACGTCGCGGAGCCGACCGATGCGGCAGCCGGCGGCCGCCGCGAGGGCCTGCTGCCGGATGTCGATCACGATCTCGGCCGAACGCCCAAAGACGTCGGCCTCGAGGTAGAGATCCCGGGCCTGCTGGAGTCGTGCGGCGTCATCCTCCCGGCAATCGCCCGCCGAGAGCGCCGCCAGGCGGTCAGCATCGTCCGAGGCGAGCCGTTCCATCGCCAGGGCCCAGAGCACCGTTGGCCGGCCGGCCAGCAGATCGCCGGCCCGGCGGCGAAGGTTCTCCGAATCGCCGTGCCAATCCTTGAGGTCGTTGAGCACCTGAAACGCGGTGCCGATGTGCAGCGCGTAACCGGAGAGGTCGCCCGCCTCGGCGGGCTCGCAGCCGGCCAGCCGCACCCCCATCAGGACCGCCGCCTCGAAGGCAGGCGACGTTTTGAGCCCATAAATCTCGATCGCCTCGGCCGGCGAAAGCCGACGGCGGGAGTTGTCCCGCCACCAGAGTTCGGCCCCCTGCCCGCGGGCAAGCCGCAGGTGGGCCGACGAGAGCGTTCGCAGCAGGTCCCGTTCGAGCCTCGCGTCTGCGGCCGGCTGCGGCGAAAGGCTGCCAAGTTCGGCCACGATCCGGTAGCCGAGACCGATCAGCATGTCGCCCGCATTCAGAGCGGTCGGAATTCCGTGCTCGCGATGCAGCGTGGGGCGGCCATACCGCATTGCGTCGTCATCTTCAATGTCGTCGTGCACCAGCGATGCCTTGTGAAACACCTCGATTGCGACCGCGGCCGCCGCAGCGGCATCGCGACTCCCCCCGGGATGAGCCGTCTTGACGAGGCCCGCCTGACGGTCGCCGACGACCGCGTCGTAGGCCGCCAGGGCCATGAAAGGCCTGAGGAACTTGCCGCCACGCGCAAGAAAGTCGATCGCCAAGCTGTCGGTCGCCTCAAGCGGTGCCAGAGGACCGACGGCGTTTCCTCCGTCGTCTCGCCCGCTCTCGCACTCTCCTGCGGACGGTTCGATCCGCAGCTGCCGCAGCATTCGCGACAGCGATTCGCGGCGGAAGAGTTCGGCCGATTCCCGCAACAGCGGCAGATGGTCGGCGACCGGCGAGAAAGCACCATCGGCGACCCCCAAGAACGAGAGCACCCGCTCCGCGTCGAGTTGCTCACCGCACGGCCGCAATGCACATGACGGATCGAGCGGAACCGCCGCGATCGGCACCGAAAAGACCGGCAGGACTTCGAAGGCCTTCTGCAATTCCGGCAGGCCTGCCACCCCGACCACCCCTTCGCAGCGGCCCGCGACAAGCTCGGCGATCACCCCCACCGCCTCCGCGGTCGGGCGGACGCTCCAGCCAGAGTCTTCTCCCGCCGCGGCGAGCGTGGCGAAGAGACACTGCGGGCCGCAGATACGCGGGCTCTCGCCGCTTCGGGCATGCGGGCAGTCCGGCAGCAATAGCAGGCGGCGACCGCCCTTGGCCGCCAGAGCATCCCGCCAGTATTCGCTGACCAGCGTGACCATCACCCAGCCGGCATGCTCCGCCCCGCCGCCCCCGCGGGCGGCCACCTCCTCGGCAACCCGCCTCAGCCCCGCCTGGGAGCCCACCGTCTCGGGCAGCCCGCGGATCCGCCAGCCCGCCACCATGTCGCTGGCAACCGCCCGCAGTCGCTCTCGCAAAGCCTTTGCCGCGGGCACCGCGAGCGCCGGCGTCACGTCCCCCGTCGCCGACGACGCACCTACAGTGGCCGCGATCGAGACGCTTTCCGAACGGCCAACCTGGCTCACATCGACCTCACAAAAGGCTGTCGCGCCGGCAGTCCAAGGGCCGGCCGAACCGATTTCAGGCCTGCTCAGCTCGACGCAAGTCTTGCTTCCCACATGGGAACCGTCCAGAGCGGGTCACGGCTAACTGCCGGTAGAAAGCTGCCGGATTGTCGGCGGATTCACCCCCGCGGCAGGCTCGAAAAACCGCGGCACCAGCGAATCGACCCGCAGCAGGCCGCGGCGGGTGAGCCGAGGCTGGCCGTCGCACAGCTCAATCTGCCCCTCCGCCTCGAGCCCCTGCCACACCTCGGACCATTCCTCGAGCACGTCCACCCCATGCTTCGCCGCCAGCCGCCCGGTATCGAGGCCGCCCCGCTTGAGACAGAGCACCATTTCGCGGATCAGCCGCTCCCGTGGAGAGAGAACCAGGCCCCGGGTGATGGGCAGGCAGCCCGCCTCGACCGTTTCAAGGTACGGCTCCCAGTGGACGGCATTTTGATAGTGGACGCCCGAGAGATGCCCGAAACTTGCCACGCCGAGGGCAACCAGGTCGCTCCCCTCCCAGAGCATGTCGCGGTAGCGAAACTGCACCCGCTCGGGATCGCGGACGAGCGTGTAGCCACTGGAGATCGAATAGCCAGCGGCGAGGAAGCGGTCGAATGCCTCGCCGACCCAGCGGCGTTTCGTCGGCCAGTCGGCCACCGGGGCCGGCACGCCTGATTGCTTCCAATCATGGACCAGGGTGGTGTTGTGGGGCAGTTCCATCTGGTAGATCGTGACGCTGTCGGGCTCCATCGCGAGCGTCCGCTCGAGCGTGGCCCGCCAAGAGGTGTCGGTCTCGCCGACCATTCCCGCAATCAAATCGACGTTGGTGCTTGGAAACCCGGCCTCGCGAATCCAGCCCCAGGCCCGCTCGATCTCGGCGGAGAGATGGGCCCGCCCGTTGGCCCGCAGGATGTCGTCGTCGAAGTTCTCCACACCCAAACTGATGCGGGTCATTCCAAGCTCGGCGAGGGCCCGCACCTTCGGCTCGGAGAGAGTTCCCGGCTCGCACTCAAACGTCACCTCTTCCGCAGCGTCCCAGCCGAAGCTGCCGTGGAGCCCCTCGACGAGACGCTCCAGCTGCCGGACGCTGAGGAAAGACGGGGTGCCGCCGCCGAAGTAGACGTATCGCAATGGCCGGCCGGCGACCGCCGGCTTTTTCGCGGCCAGCTCCGCCTCTCGCACCAGGGCTTGCGTATACCGCTCGACATCGCCTGCCGCCTTGTCTGTATAGACGCGGAAGTAGCAGAACTTGCACCGCTTGCGGCAGAATGGGATGTGCAGGTAGAGACCCAGCGGCACCGCGGTCGGCGGTCGGTCGAAGGCATGGGCCACCTCACCGACCGCATCGGCTGTCCAGCGGTCGAAGGGCGGGTAGTTGGCGACGAAATAGCCGCCCGGCTCGGTCTGCTCGCTCATGCCGAATCTCCTCGACCTCCGAGGATATCAGCCGGCCAGCCCCCGCGCCGCGAGAAGATCGTCGAAATCCCGCAAGTGGTAGGGCAGGCCCGCCGCATCGAGCACGCGGCAGAGCCCACGCAGGGCGATGCCCATCCCGTCGGGGCCGCTCGTTCCGCCAAACTGGCCGCCGCCGCGTACGTGCGGCTCGAGATCGAGGAAGACCCCCGGAATCCCCCGCCGCTGGAGCGAGCGGCTGAGCTTCGGCAGCATCCCGGCCAAATCGGCGAGGATCTGCCCGTGGTTGGCCGCGCCGAGGTCAGCCGGCACGAAGTGGGCCAGCTGATCCTCCTCGACATGGCCGCCCTTCAGCGAGCGGGCCCCACCACGACTCCCGGCGGCTTTCCGCGGTCGCCTCGGCGGACGGTAGTCCTTGATGTGCACCCAGCCGAGGCCGGGCTTCATCGCCTCCCACTGCCGGAACACCTCCGCCGGTGAATAGCCCTGGACGATCAGGTTGGCCGCATCAAAGACGAGCACCAGCCCGGGATGGTTCACGCGGCGGTAAATCTCGGCGAGCAGCTGTCCGTTGCGGCCCACGAGGTTGGCCTCGACTTCCAGACCGAAGGTCAGGTCGGAACGATGGCATGCCTCGGCGATCTGGCCGATGCGGTCGCAGGCCTCGTCGAGGAAATCTCTCGGATCGGCATCGCGGGGCGGGTAGAAGGAGAAGCCCCTGATCAGCTTGGTCTCGAAGGCGTGGGCAAGCTCACAGGCCTTGGCGACCTCGCCGGAGAGATACCGCTTGAACGGCACGTAGCGATTGGTGGTGCCGTCGTCGACATCGACCAGTTTGACCTTGCCGATCGGGGAGGCGATCGAGGCGACATTCAGGCCGTATTCATCCTCCAGCCGGCGAACCGTGCGGATCTCACCGAGGCTGAGCTTCATCACGTTCCGCACGCCTTTGCCGACGTCGATGAAGCGGAGGCTGTAATACTCGAGGCCCAGCGCCGCCATCACCGCGAACTGCTCAGTCGCGGTGAGATGGAAGGCAGCTTCGTCGGCGAGCGCCGAAAGCAGAACACCAGGTGACCTGGCCATGGCGGGACCCTTGCGAGGAGCGGGAATGCGGGCCGTTACGAGGCCACGGTCGAAGAGCGACATTGTGGGCCGACACCTGCGGCTGTGCAACCAGCCGACGAGGCCCGCGGCTTCGTGCTCCGGAGTCGCTCAGTCGTGCGGCGGCAGGTGCTCGCCAGCCGGATGGGAGACGACGATCCGCGAACGGATCCCGCCCCGCGGTGTGAAGCAGGCCAAGAGTGTCATCCGCCGCGGTGTGATCGCAGCCACGAGGTCGTCGAGAATCCGATTGGTGACATGCTCGTAGAAGATCCCCTCGTTGCGGAAGGCCTGGAGATACATTTTGAAGCTCTTGAGTTCGACGCAGAGCCGATCGGGCACGTACCGCAGTGTGAGCGACCCGAAATCGGGCTGGCCGGTCTTCGGGCAGAGCGAGGTGAACTCCGGGGCCACGATCTCGATCAAAAAGTCGCGGCCCGGAAACCGATTCTCGAACGTCTCGAGGAGGTCGCGGGAGGGCCCCGACCGGGAAATTGAGGCGGCGGGTGGCGTCGGGGTGTCGGCCATGAAAAACTCGCAGACGGTGAAACGAACGGTGCCGGACGGAAGCCGTGGACGAACGCCCGGGAACAGGATTGTGCCATGAACGATCGGCGGCATGAAGCGAGCCCCCGCCAGCCGCGGCAAACCGGCGGCGACAGCACCGCCCGCCGTGGCGTGGTGCTGCTCTCCGGCGGGCTCGACTCGGCCACCGCCGCCGCATGGGCGGTCAACGAGGGCTGGCGGCTCTCGGCGATCTCGGTGGACTACGGACAGCGGCATGCGGTCGAACTCGACCGGGCGCGGCAGCTGGCCACCGCCCTGGGGATCAGCGACCACCTCACGCTGCAGATCGACCTGGCGGCCTTCGGCGGCAGCGGCCTGACCGACCCGTCGATCGCCGTGCCCAAGCACCGCGACGAGGCCGCGATCGGCGACGGAATTCCGGAAACCTACGTGCCGGCCCGCAACATGGTGCTGCTCTCACTCGCCCTGGCGATGGCCGAAACCCGCCACGCGACGGGCATCGTGATCGGCGTCAACGCCATCGACTACAGCGGCTATCCCGACTGCCGCGAGGAGTTCATCGAGGCCTTTGCCAGAGCCGCGAGGCTGGCGACGAAGGCCGGCGTGGAAGGGGTGCCGATCGAGATCGTGACCCCGCTGCAGCGGATGACGAAGGCCGAGATCATCCGGCTGGGGCTCGACCTCGGCGTCGACTACGGCCTGACGACGAGCTGCTACGATCCCGCCGACGACGGCCGACCCTGCGGGGCCTGCGACGCCTGCACGCTGCGGGCGGCGGGCTTCGCCGAGGCGGGCTGCCGCGACCCTCTCACCGCCGACGAACGCTAGCCGGCTTTCGCCGATTCCCCACCGATGCAGATCGCCGAAATCTACCGCTCGATTCAGGGCGAGGGCCTGCTTGCCGGAACACCCAGCTGCTTCATCCGCACCAGCGGCTGCAACCTCCGCTGCCACTGGTGCGACACGCCCCACACCTCCTGGGAACCGCAAGGGGACCGCTGGTCGGCAGCAGCCGTCATTCAGGCGGTGGCGGACCTCCAATGCCGGCATGTCGTGATCACCGGCGGGGAGCCACTGCTCTCGGCGGACCTTCCGGAGGTTGCCGTGCAACTCCGGTCCACGGGGCATCATGTGACGATCGAGACCGCCGGCAGCGTCCCGCCGGCGGCTCCGGCCGGGGACCTGGCCGATTTGATGTCGATCAGTCCCAAGCTTGCCTCCTCGGCCCCGCCGGCCACCACCGCCGGGAACTGGCGAGCGCGGCATCTCGCCGACCGCCGCCGCGACGAGGTGGTCGTGGCCCTGCTTGGCGGCGGCTATCAGCTGAAGTTCGTGATCGGGTCGGCTGCGGACCTCGACGAGGCCCTCGGCTGGCTCGACGACCTCGGCATGCAGTTGTCGATCGATCCCGGGAGGGTGTTGATGATGCCGCTGGGGGTCGATCCGGACTCGTTGGCGGCGGTGGCTGCCTGGCTCGATCCGGCCTGCCGGCGGCTCGGCTTCCAGTTCGCCCCGCGACACCAAGTCGCCTGGTTTGGGCATCGACTCGGCACCTGAGCCAGCCGCCCCCGCGGGCTCAGGCAGGCTCGGCCGCAGCGGCAGGCCGCTTCGCAGCTCCCCGTGGGCCGAACAGCAGCACCGTCGCGGCCCCCACCGATACCACGAGCAGGCCGGCGAGAAACCAGGGGCTCACCGCCGAGGTCGGCGTGCCAGAAAACAGCAGCGAGACGAGGGTATTGATCACCGGAGCGAGCCCGAAGACCACCGGCATCACGGTGAACGGCTTGCCGCCTGAGGCGAAGGCGAGAATGATCCCCAACGCCCCCAACGCCCCGAGCGATCCGGCCGCGAGGCTCCAGGCGGCACCGGCAAGATCCCAGCGGCCGGTGTCGCCCATCGGCCCGATCAGGGCCAGCGGCACGAGTACGGCGATCAGGAAATAGGCCCCGCCGATGCAGACCAGCGGTCGCAGTCGGCTGCCGAGCATCGCCGCCTGGCCGCGGTGCAGCACCGAGCCGTAGGCACCCCAGCAAAAGAGCGCCATCGCGGTGGAGAGGAGAATCTCGAGAAACCGCTCCGCCCGCCGCTCCGCCGCCGCGACGGTGCCCTCGGCCGTCGCCGGCTCCGCGGGCTGTACCGACTGCTCACCCTCTGCTGCTTCCACCGCAGCCGCCGCCGGCTTGTCGTTGGCGGCCGCCGCCGGCTGGGGCTTGAAGACAAGCACGGTCACCGCGCCGGTGATCACCAGAATCAGCCCGGCGAGGAAGGGCGGCTTGAGCTGATCGAAGGCCCGGTTCATGAAGGCCGAAAGAAGGGTGTTGACCACCGGGGCACCTCCGAAGACGAGCGGCATGACGTAGATCGGCCGACCGCCGAAGGAGAGGGCAAGAATGATCCCCAAGGCCCCCAGGGCCCCGGCCGATCCGGCCAGCAGGCTCCAGAGCACACCCGACGCGGTCCAACGGCCCTGCTCGCCACGTCGGGCCAGCAGCACCAGCGGCGCGAGCACCGCGATCAGGAAGTAGGCCACACCCACGCAGACGAAGGGCCGCAGGGCCGAGTGCATCCCCTCTCGCCCAAAGTGGAGGACCGGCCCATACATGCCCCAGCAGGTTGCCGTGACCGCGATCGCCGCGAGCATTCCGAGAACAGACATCATGCCGTTGGCCTCCGCGAGGGGTGTGTTCGCCGTGGCCGCTCAGGCCACCGCCGGAGCCGAGGGCCGCTCCAAAAGCGACCGCACCGCCCGCCCCACATCATCGACACCCAGCAGCCGCATGCAATCGTGGTGACCCAGGGGGCAGATTCGGCGGCCGCAGGGGGAACAGGGAAGGTCGACACGCATCTCCACCAGCGACGCATGATCCGATCGCGAGAGACGGGGATCCATCGGCCCGTGGAGCACGACCGTGGGCGTGCCGAAGGCCGCCGCGATGTGCCGCGGCCCGCTGTCGCTGGTGACCACCGCCGCCGCCCGACGCAGCAGAGCCTTGGAGAGCCCGAAGGGCAGCTCCGGCTCGTCGGCCAGACCCCGCACGCCCTCGTGGCCCGCCTCGCCGACCACGCGGCGGGCCTCGTCGCGGTCGCCGGGACCGCAGTGCACCAGCACCCGAGCCCCCGGCAGCCTCTCGACAAGCCAGCGGGCCAGGGCCGCCGAACGCGACACACCCCACGACTTCGCCGGGCCGAAAGCCCCATTGTCATTGATCACGACCAGCGGGCCGTCGCGATCGATCCGCCAGCCGGAAAACAGCCGGCCGAGCACCGCATCGCCGCGGGCCTCGTCCTCGTCGGTCGTGGCGAGCTGGAGATTGAGTCGCTGCCGCGGCACGCCGATACACGCTGCCAGGTCCATGGCATGCTCCGCCGTGCTGCGGGGCTCGATTCGCAGTCCCCGTCTCGGGGGTGGCAGCGGGTCGGTCAACAGCAGCCTGCGGCCGTGCCGAGACACGCCCACGCGACGCCGGGCGCCCGCCGCCCAAGCCAGCGCCGCGGTGGAAAGCGAGTTGGGCACGATCAGGGCCACGTCGGGACGAAGGCCGCGGAGCCGACGGGCCACCGCCGCGAACCGTACGCCGCGGTCGCGACCACGGCGGTCGTAGGGCACCAGTTCGTCGATCCAGTCGGTGCCCTCGAGCAGCCCGCGAAGATGCGGCTTGACCGCCGCGGTGATCCGCAGTTCGCCGGCGGCCCGTTCCCGGCGAAAATGCTCGGCGACCGCCCGGATCATGGGCGTCGACATCACAAGGTCGCCGACCCACCGTGGGAGGATCATGAGCAGCTGCATGGCAGCACGCTACCCGTCTCGAGCGGGCCCCGACAATCCCAACCCGCACGCCCGCCTGGCCGACTGTGGACAAAGTGATCCGCCGCAGGATGCGGCGGCAGCGAACCCCGAAAAACCTCGGCTTTTTTGGGGTTCGCACTCGTGGGCTTTGTTCGCCCGCGTCCGCGGGCAGGGGCCATGGAAGGCTTTTTCGACGGGCAGCTAAGGTCGCGACGGGATGCCCGCCAGCCGCACCGCCAGCGAGCCGGCGGCTGCCGCGGTCGCGAGCACGACCGCGGCCTCGGCCGCCAGCCAGCCCAGCGGCAGCGTGCCACGGCCTGCGATGAGCGTCGGCCAGATCGCGAGCAGTCCGGCGGCCGAGCCGACCGCGAGTCCGACGGCCACCATCCCCAGAACCTCGAGCACCACCAGCCGCCGAATCCTCGAGAGGGCGAAGCCGACCGCCCGCATCACCGCGAACGCAGCCCGCCGCTCGAACACGCCCTCCGCCGCAACTGCCGACACGCCGGCTGTGCCCAGCAGGAGCCCCAGGCCGCCGAGGGCCTGAAAGGCCGCCAGAAAGATGTTCTGCACCGCAAAGAGGCTCCGCAGCCGGTCGGCCGCCCACTCCAACGTCGTGCCCTCCTCGATCCAGGCTGCCCGCACCGCGTCGGCCACGGCTCGAGGCTCATCGGGGCTCTCGATCATCGCCAACGCGTAGCCGCTGCGGCCTGGAAAGATTCGCTCGAAGTTTTCTTCCGAGACGAGCAGCTCTCCCTGCAGGATGCCGGCCTCGAGCAGGCCCACGATCTCCAGCTCCACCGGATCGCCGGCGTCGTCATCGATTCTGAAGCAAGACCCGACACCGCCCAGACGCAGCGCCCAGGTTGCGGTCGCCTCGTCGAGCACGACGGGAATCGGTCCGGACTGCGGTCCGTCGTCGGTCGACGGCATGGGGCCCGCCTCGAGCAGCCGCCACGGATTCGTCTCGCCCGCCGGCAGCGGCCGGTGGTCGGTGAATGAAAACCCACCGCGGTCGATCCATCGCGATGGTAGGCCGAGCACTCGCGGCTCGGCGGTGGCGTAGAGATTCGTGCAGTCCGCGGAGCTGCCACCGCTGGTTCGCAGGCGGACAATCGTGCACCGCTCGAGCAGCCGCCGCTGCTTCTCGTCGAGCCCGACCGCCGCGGCCGCGGCCGGATCCTGGGGATCGAGACCGGTCGGGTGACCGAAGCTGACGAGCAAGTCCCAGCCACCGGTGGGCCCGGAGACGACGTCGAGGTCGTCCGGCACGGCGAGCGAGAACGACGAGACGGCGAGCACGAGAAAGCTCGCCACCGCCACGATCGCCACCACCAGGAAGGCTCGTTTTGGCCGGTGTTTGAGCCCACGGACCGCAAGCCCGGCGAGCGACTGCGGGGGACCCGCGGCCGACACGAGCCCGCCGCCTGCCAGGCTCGCCCGCACGAAGCCCAGTCCCCCGGTGATCGCGAGCGTCCCGGCAAGCATGAATGCCGCCACCGCAAACCCCTCGAGGCGACTCCCTACCAACGCCGCGACCGCCGCCCCGATGACCGCCAGGCCCGAAGCGATCTGGAGTCGGCGGGCTGCCGCGGGTCTGCACGGCTCGCCGTCCGCGGCGAAGAGCCGGCCCGGAGGCCGCGAGGCGAACCGCCGGCAGGCCGTCGCCGCCGCAAGCAGCGTGATGACCAAAGCCGCCAGCCCGCCGGCAACGAGCGACCAGCCCGGCTGCAGGTTGCCGCCGAATGCCACCGCCGAACCGCCCGCCACGGAACGGTCCCAGGCCTCCCCGAGCAGGCCCAGAAGCACCGCCGACCAGGTCGGGCCGACCGCCACGCCCAGCAGCACGCCGCCTGCCGCCGCCACCGCGGCAACGAGCGTCAACAGGGCCGAGAGCCTCCGCGGGCCGAATCCGACCGCCGCAAGGGTGCCGATCTCGTCGACGTGCGTGGTGACCAGAAGCGACATCAAGAGCCACAACAGCAGCAGCCCGGCGGCAACGAGGAACATCGACAGCGCGATGAACAGCCCGCCGAAGGGCGTGGAACCGCTTGACGCCGCCAGGGCTGCCTCACGCACCGGCACGACCGCCAGCCCCATCGCCTGCGGACGGATCGCCGCGGCCAGATCGGCCCGCAGGCTCTCGAGGTCGTCGATCGAACCGCGGGGCAGGTGCCAGGCGGTGGTCTGGCCGAATCGGCTGGCCGCAAGCCGCCTTGCCGTGGCGATTCCCACGAACGCCTTGGGCGTGGCGGCGTACGTTTTCCAGTAGCGATCGTCCTGATCGAAGGGCGGGGTGGAGCGGACGCGGGATGCGTCGAAGGGGAAGGGGGGATCCCAGTCGGCGATCGATGCCTCGTCGGTCACACCCTTCACCTCCGGCACCAGGTCGCGGGCCACGGCCAGCCCCCGCATCGCCGCGATCCCCGAGACACGCAGCCGCTCCGCCGACTCGCTGACGCGACCGTGCAGCGTCTCGGGCAGAAACCACTCCAGCCGCAGCCAATCCCCGGGGCCCACCGGCCGCCCCTGCTCCGCGAGGTCGTCGGCCATCCAGCGGTCGATGATGATCTCCCCGGGACCCGGCGGCGGCAGAGGCTCACCGGCATCGTCGACGAGCCCGCCGGAGGGCCAGGAGCCCTCGGGAATCCCCGCAACAGTGGAATAGGGAATCGACGCGGCCGGCTCCGCGGGAAGCGGCCGCATCGCGTTGGCGAGGAACACCAGGCTCGGCCGTCCGCCAAAGGGCGTGAGCAGTGCCTCGGCAGCCCGGTCGGCCTCCGGCGGGATCACCAGCCGGTCGCTGGTGAGCCGCACCACCGAGCCGTCGCCAACCGGCTCCAGACGCAGCCCGTAGTCGGCCAGCGTCGGCTCGAGCCCGGCACGGAGCCGTTCGGCAAGCCGCCCCGAAGGCCCCGGCTGCCGCGGCACGGCAAGGGCCAGATTGGCGATGTGACCTTCAAGCGGGCCGACCTCGCCAAGGAGCTTCTCAGCAAGATCACGCGTGGAAACAACCAGGGGTCCGGTGACCTGCCCGGGACGGATCGCAAAGCGGCCGAGCCCCTCGTCGGGGAGCACGGCATCAACGCGAACGCGGGCGGCGCGGGAGCGGAGCGTCCGTCGTCCCAGCGGGCTGTCGGCCGGAACCATCGAAGGCTGCGGCATCCGCACCACCACCGTATCGCCGGCAACCGCGGCGAGCGACTCGGCGACGACCCGATTGAGCAGCACGCCATCGTCCCGCGGCCCGGGGTCGCCGGCGAAGCCGAGGGCGGCTGGATCATCACAGGCCAGCAGCCTCGCCGGGGCCGATGCCCGCGGCCGTCCCGGCTCACCGGTGCGATCGACGGTCACCTCGAGCAGAATTGCCGGCACCACCGAACCCGCCTCGCCAACCGCCGTGGCGAGCCGATCGACCAACGGCGGCCCGAAGAATCCCTCGGCAACCACCGCGGCCTCGATCCCACCGAGTCGCGAGACCGCCAGCGAGGCCAGCCCCCCTCGCAGCCGCTCACCGACACCAATCGCACCGGCGATGGTGGCCGCCACGATTCCACAGGCCGCGGCCACCGCGGCGAGCTGTCGCCACCAGGCAATCACCAGCCGCCGGGCGAGCCCGGGGAGCGTGGCCACGCCGGTCGAGCCGCGTCCGGAGACGTTGCCGATCACCGCTGCTCCTCCGCGAGGCTTCCGTCGATGAGTTCACGGACCGGCCCCACGCGGCGGGCGATCGACTCCGCGTGGGTGACCACCACGAGCATCCCGCCGGATTCAACGGCCATCTCGACGAGCAGATCGGTGATCCCCGCGGCCGTGCGTGAGTCGAGCTGACCGGTCGGCTCGTCGGCCAGCAGCAGCCGTGGGGCCAGGAGCATCGCACGGGCCACCGCCACACGCTGCCGTTCACCGCCGGAAAGCTCACCCGGCAGATGGCCGCCGCGGTCGGCGAGGCCGACCCTCGCCAAGAGTTCGCGGCCGCGGGCCTCCATCCCGGCCGGCAGACGACCGGTCGCCAGTGCCGGCACGAGCACGTTGTCCAGCGCCGTGCAGCCTGCGAGCAGGCGATGTTCCTGGAAGACAAAGCCGACATGGCGGTTGCGGAAGGCGGCTCGGGCATCGGCCGAGCCGCCAAAAGGGTCCTCGCCATCGAGCCGCACGCTACCGGCGGAGGGCTCCTCGAGCCCCCCGAGGATCGCCAGGAGGGTGCTCTTGCCGGAGCCGCTCGGACCCATGATGGCCAGCCGTCCGCCGGCGGCCAGCCGCAGCGACGCCTCGCGAACCGCCCACAGCTCTCCGCCTGCGTTCGGGTAGGACTTCGCGATCGCGGTCGCCTCGAGCATGGCCGACTCACTCTTCGCCGCGGTCGGGCCCGTCGCCGGCTGAATGCCCGAACCGCTCGAGCCGGCGGGCCAGCTCGTCGGGCATCGGCTCGGGCTCCGCCGCCCCGCCACGGATGCGGCAGTGCACCGCCACGATTCTGCCGGTCGCCACAGGCAGCCCGCGACTGCTGAACGTGAATGCGTAGGTCACGCTCGCCCGGCCCACCGCCTCGATTGCCACGCCGATGTCGACCTCGTCACCGAAGCGAACCGGCGAGCGGTAGTCACAGCCGGCAGAGACCCTTGGCCAGCTCGAGAGCGAGCCGTCGTCATGGGTAACCACCAGTGGCACACCGGCCTCCCGCAAGAGGGCATGCTCGGCCGCCTCCATCCAGACGAAGAACACGCTGAAGTGAACGATGCCCGCCGCGTCAGTATCTCGAAATTCCACCCGGCGGCGGGTGGAAAAGGGGGGCGTCAACGGGGATGGCGGGGAGCCCCCCACGGCCGACTCCTCCGACAGCTACTCGGTCACGTAGGGCAGAAGGGCCATGAACCGGGCCCGCTTGACCGCCCGTGTCACCGCATGCTGGCTCGCCGCCACGCAGCCGCTCTTGCGACGCGAGATCAGCTTGCCTTGCCGGTTGACGAACTTGCCGAGCAGATCGAGATCCTTGTAGTCGACGTACATCGGACGGGGACGCTCGCCGTCGATGAAGATCGGGTCCCTCTTCTTGGCCTTGGGCTTGGCCTTGGCCTTTCGCCTCGAGGCCTTGGCATGTCGTGAGCGGGGGGGAGGCATGGAGACTCGCTGCAGGTTGGGGAATGGGAATGTCGAGTTCAATCGTGATAGATGAATCGTACCGAACACTGATCCGCCGGGCGAGGCCCCCTTGGACGGACGAAGCGAAAAGGCCGTCCGGACCGACCACGGGTGGATCGGAACGGACGGCCCAGATTGGCCGGCGAGGTCTCGATCGCGGGGCGACCTCGACCCCCTTGGGGGACACGATCAGTAGCCGCCACCGCCGCGGTAACCACCGCCGCCGCCGCCACCACCGAATCCCCTTCCTGGACGTCCGCCACCGCCACCAGGACGCGGCGTCCGCTCACGGGCTTCATTGACCGTCAACGGACGACCGTTGATCTCCTGCCCATTGAGGGCGTCGATCGCCGCCTGCGACCCCTCGTCACTTTCCATCTCGACGAACCCGAATCCTCGGGAACGTCCGGTCTCGCGATCGGAGATCACTTCCGCAGAGCGAACGGTGCCATGCGGTGCAAACATCGCCTCCAGATCGGAGGACGTGGTGGACCAGGGAAGGTTCCCCACGTAAATCTTCCGGGACATAAAAATCAAACCTCAGGATCCTGGGGGCTGACTCGAACAGAACTCATGGACGACTCTCGTCGAACCGCACACGCCGCAGCCCCACGGACTCTCGTGCAGACGAAGGTCGGCAAACTTGGGGGAGGGTAGCAGGTTCCTCCCGAGCGAGCAACAACCCCGCATTCTTTGCGGGTCGGAAACTGTCTTTTCCGGCCGACCCAGCACCCGGAAATGGGCGGCACAGGATTCGAACCTGTGACCTCTACGGTGTGAACGTAGCGCTCTAACCAACTGAGCTAGCCGCCCTATTTCGCCAAAGTCTAACACACCCCCGGCGGAATCCCATCGGCCGCCCGGACGGGTCTGCCGGCCTCGCGAGCTGCCGGTCGCTCAGGCAGGCGGGTCGAACCGCGGCCCGGCAGCCTGTTCGTCGTCCTCGGCCCGCCGGAGGGTCGGCCGAGCCGGAGCCGGGGACTCGCCACGGATCGCACCGGCGATGTCCATCTCCTTTGAGAGCGACTGCATCGACCGCCGTAGCTCGCCGATGCCCTGGCCGACCGAGCGGCCGACCTCCGGCAGACGCTTGCCGTAGAGCATCACGGCAATCGCGCCGATCACACAGATTTCAAGCGGTCCAAGGCCGAACATAACGGTCGTTTTGAGGCCTCTTACTCCCGGGGAGTGGTCTCGTGTTTGGCATCCTCTTCGATGCCCTGCACGCCCCGCTTGAACTCCACGATACCCTGGCCGAGCGACCGCATCACACTCGGCAGCCTCGAGCCAAACAACAAGAGAATCACGCCCGACACGACGAGCAGTTCCACGGTGCCGAGGCCCATGAAGGCGACCATCGGCTCAAAGGCGGCGAGACCAAAGGTCGCAGGGTGGCTGGAAAACGGTGTCACGGGCGGTGGTTCCTTGCGGAGGGTCTGGTGGCGAAGTGCACTTTGCAGGCAGCACGCCCGGGGCCGCACTTACACTCTGTACAGTATAGTCTCGCGTCCACCCCGGTCAAACCGCCAGCGATGTCGCTGGCTCATTCGGGGGCCCGTTCGTCCATCACCGAGGCGACGCGGGCTTCCGCGGCACAAAGGGGGTGGTAGCGGTAATAGACCTCGAGGGTCAAGCTCGACATCGCCGTGGAATAGACACGGCCCCCGTGGCCACCCCACACCGGGTCGGGATCCCAGCTGCCATCGAGCGGGCCGGCCTCCCGACGCTGCAAGCTCGTGACCGCCGAGACCATCCGCCGGTTGAACCGTTCCCACTGCGGGCCGCCGGCATGGAACGAGGCGAGGGTCGCGTAGTACCAGGTGTAGGCATTGGGTCGCGCCGGGTCGGGAGGCTGGCGGCTGATGACCTCGATTGCCTCGGCCACGGCCGGATGCCGGACATCAATCCCAAGCAGAAGCCGGCAGAAGAGCGCCTCGGCGGTCATCGCCACGCTCGGCCGCTCGCCGGCCCGGTAGGCAGCCAGCCCGCCGGCGGCCCCGGAAGAGACCCGCTGCAGGAACACCCTGGCCCTCGACTCGGCCTCCTCGAGTCCGCCGATGCCCGCGGCGTGCGCTGCGTGCAGGGCCATCACCTGCC
Source organism: uncultured Chitinophagaceae bacterium (assembly GCA_964600785.1). Taxonomy (GTDB): domain Bacteria; phylum Planctomycetota; class Planctomycetia; order Pirellulales; family UBA1268; genus M30B53. Next base: position 49,881 of record CAZRKH010000127.1, on the reverse strand, counting down.
AGCCGAGTTGGCTCGTGTCGCCGGCATCGCCGCGGGCGTATCGCCAGCCACCCGTGGCGGGGCTCTGCATCGAGAGGGTGTAATCGATCGCCTTTCGCAGCGGCGGGAGGAGCGATGCGTCGCCGGACATCGCCGCCGCCTCGGCCAATGCGATCGTGGCCATGCCGTGGCAGTAGAGCGATGCGAAGAATTCGGCATCTCCGGCGAGCGAGCCGTCGGCTCGTTGATGCTCCAGCAGAAACCGCAGGCCATGGTCCACCGAATCGGCATGCTCGCCCACGCGGTGGGTGTTGCCCGCCCCGAGCATCGCCAACAGGGCCAGCCCGGTCACGCCATGGTCACTGCGGCTGCCGGCACCGCGGCGGTGGTGGCCCTGCAGGCTCCGCTCCAGCCCGCCACCGTGACGGTCGGCATCCCAGCGGCCGTCAGCCGACTGGGCCCGGGCCAGCCAGCCCAGGCCGGCCCGCACGGCCTGTTCGGTCTGCTGGGACCCTCCACGGGCCGCTGCGGCCGCGGCCCTGCGGTGACCGAAGCGGTCGGCATAGCCATCGGCCGCCGAAGGGGCGACATCGGCAACGGCGGGCTGGCCTTGGCTCGCCCCGGCGGCCGCCGTGGCCACCGCGGCCTCGAGCAGGGGCACGATGTCGCTTGCATCGCGGGAGTCGTCGGAGTTCTCCGCGGTGTCCTCAGGCAGCGGCTCGTCGTCGGGCAGGGCCGGTTCGGCCGCCGGATCGGCCCAGTCGCTCGCCGCGGCGGACGCGGCGAGATCCGGAGAACGCTCGACCGTGGCCTCGGGCTCCTCGGCGGCGGCGGCAGGGGCGTCGTCGGTCGAGGCCTCGATCGGTCCGACCGGCTCGTCGGAGACGACCATCACCATCGTCATGCGTCCCTCCTCCGCCCGGCCCCACGACGCTGGCCGGATCGAACCGATCACCGCGGCAAGCATCGCCAGAAGCAGATGAACACCGACGGAGAGCACGACGCATTTTTTGAGCGTGTTTGACTGCAGCCACCGCGACTGCGCCACCGCCAGCAGGGCGATCAGTCCCGCTGCCAGCACCAGCCCCGCGATGATCCAGCCACCGTGCACCTTGAAACTCCTCTTCGCCGGCTCTCGCTCGAACTGCCCCGAGGGCCGGAGAACACCAAAAACCCGCGACCCTTCGGAAGAAACCGCTAGCGAACCACTTTCGGCCCGCCGGCCCGCGACTTCACGGAGATGCCCAGCCTGCGGATGTCGGCCAGACGGCAGGCCTCGTAGACCTCGGCCATCCGCCCGTGCGAGACGGCCCGGTCACCCCGGATCAGCAAACTCACATCCGGCCGGGCCGTTCGCAGTTCGGTCAGACGTCGCGGCAGGTCCTTCAGCGGCATCTCCTCACCGGCGAGCCGCACGTCGCCCTCGGCGGTGACCTCCAGCAACTGCGGCCGGGACGCCGCCACCGGCAGTGCGGATGAGACACTCGGCAGTTCGAGGTCGAACTGCCGCTCATCGCCCGAGAAGCGGGTGGCGCACATGAAGAAGATCGTGAGCACCAGCACCACGTCGATCATCGGCGTGAGATTGGGCGCCGGCTCCTCGTGGTCCCTGAGTCGTGCAAACGGCATGGCACCCCTCCCGGGGGCGAACTCGTATCAGGCGGCCCGCTTCCCTCGGCCACGGCGGTTCTCGGAGGCTGCCTCGAGCGAGACGACGTGCACGACCCGCTGGGCGGCCTCGTCGAATCTCATCGAGAGGCGATCGACACGGCTGGTGAACCACGAATGGAGAATCATCGCTGGAATCGCCACGAGCAGGCCCATCGCCGTGGTGATCAGGGCCTCGCCGAAGCCCTTGGCCAACAGGTCGGGCCGGCCCATCGCGCCGGCGGAGGCCACGTCGTTGAACGACCTGATCAGCCCGAAGACGGTGCCCAGAAGGCCCAGCAGCGGCCCCACCGTGGCCACCGCATGGAACACGCGACGGTAGCGGGCAAGATGACTGATTTCCCGCTCGGCCGCATCGATCACCGCCTGCTCGATCTCCACCGCGGGCCTGCCCCAGCGACGAACCGCCGCCGCGAAGACCGAGGCGACCGGGCTCCGATTGGCCTCGCAGGCGTCGAGCGCTTCGTCCCGCGACAGCTCACCGGCCTCGAGCTGCTCTTGAAACCGCTCCACGAACAGCTGCGGCACGACCCGTCCCCGCCGCAAGGCGACGAGCCTCTCGATACCGAAGACGGCGAGCACGAAGGAGCAGCCCAACAGCGGCACCATCAGGATCCCGCCGTCGATGACCACCGCGAGCAGGTTGCCGGTGGGAATCAGCTTGCCATCGTCGGCGGCACCGACGGATTCAGCGGCGGCCGGAGCCTCGACCACGTCGGCCGCAGACTCGCTGCGGGCGATTCGCAGGGGCGGCTGATCGGTGGCGGCATCGGCCGACCCGGCCCAGGCACGGGGCGTTTGGGGCATCGCGGCGGTCGGCCAACTCGCGAGGATCGCCGCCGCGGCGACGAACCAACGCCCTGCCGACCCGCGGGGGGCGGTGCTACGGCTTCGCTTCGATGTCATCGCTTTCCCTGACGCTCAAACGGGCGATCCCTGCCCGCCTGCGGCCGGCCGCCCCGCGGGCACCCGCGGCGCGGTCGTTTCCCAAGCCGTATCACCGACCGACTCCTGTGGGATCGGCGAGCGGCCGCAGCCGACGCGAGTCGCACCGGCGAGGGCAGCCTTGCTTTCGCAACCGGCACGACCCGCACGCAGGCGTGCTGCGGGCCGGGTGTGGCGGAAGGCTTTTTCCAAGGGACACTAGAAGTCGGCCTGACAGCCGCCGTCGACGTCACCGACCATGTGCAGGTGGTTGTGGTCGATGTAGACCACCTCGCGGCAGTCCTCATCGACGAGCGTGTGCGGCACCGGCCAGCCGACCCGCTTCACCTCCTGGAAGTAGACCGTGCACTTGTAGTGGGCGTGGTGCTGCTGGGCCGGGCCGACGATCGGGTAGTGCCGCGGCGGGTCGATGTAGTCGGCGATCTTGCACTTGGTGATCCGCACGTTGTTGCGTTGCACCTCGTAGAGGAACGGCCAGTTGCCCTGCACGCCGCGGGCCTTTTCGAGCGCCCGCATGACCTCGTCGTCGCTCGGCTCGTCGACCGCCTCACAGGGGGCACCGGGCGGAATCGGGCCGAGCACCGGGGCCCGTCCGTAGCGTTCCTTGTTCCAGAACTTGTCCTCCCGCATCTTCTGCACGCCCACCGGCACCGGGATCGGAATCGCCAGGGGCCCGAGGTTGGGACCTTGGCCGGTGATCCAGAAGCATCCCGTCTGCGAGACGGCGAGGGCGGCGATGAGGAGTGCCGTCAGAACCGGGAAGCGGTGGTTCATGGCTTCAGTTCCCAAAAAAGGATACCCGTGGGTGGAAAACTCTGCCGGTGGTATCGGCTGCGGCGAGTCTGCGGCTTGCGTCGATTTTTCGGCTCTGCCGGAAACACGCCCCGCGGGGAGTGTTCGGCGCGAAAAACAAGCAGGCCCGGCAACCGCTGCCCCCCGATGGTGACGGTCGCCGAGCCTGCTCGAGATCGCGTGTCGCTGCCGGCCCCGAGTCGCCCGCGGGCCTGCGGGAAAAACCGGCCGATCAGTGGCCGTGCCGGTCGTCGAAGTCGAGGAACCACCAGCCGTCGTCCCACTCCAGCGAGACCTTCCGCCAGCCGAGCGGCACCTGCGGATAGGGATAGAAGGGACCGATGTAGGGCCATGCGGTGGGTGAATACTGGGTCGGATACTGCAGCGCCGCATAGTTGGGATAGGAGGCGTAGCTTGGCCAGGCGTAGTTGGGCATGTTCGGCCCATCACCCCGCATCGGCACCGGAGGCATGCCCACCCCGGCGGTGCCCATCGGCCGCGGCTGGCCGAGTCCGCCGTCGTAAGGACCTTCCACGACACGGCCCTCGACATATTCCCCCATCCCGCCGCCCGGTCCGCTGTCGCCGATCACCCGTTCCGACCCCGGCACGACGTGCTCGCCGCCGACGTAGCCCGAGGCGGCGACACCACGGGGCGGCGGGCCGCGACGGATCGGTCGACCGCCCGCGGCGGCCAGTGGAAGGGGACGGTTGCCGCGTGGTCGAGCACGACGCACCTGCGAACCGGCGGCCTGCGTGGCGGACTGCTCGGTGGCCTGAGTGAGACGGATTTCGCCCTCCGCGGCCGGCGGAGCCGACGGCTGCGGGACAGCCCTGCTGATGTCAGCCGGGGGCTTCTGCCCGCCGAACATCGCTCGCATCGAGTCTGGCAGGGTGAATTTTACCGGCAGGCCGAGGTCGCTTTTTCGCATCGAGAGGCGGTTGACGACCTTTTCAACCCCCGGGGTGCTCTCGGCAACCGCCACCGCCGCGGCGAGTTCGCGGGCGGTTGAAACCTCACCCTCGAGGAAGATGGTGCCCTCGTGGCCCTTGACGTTGACGCGGTAGCCGCTGAGCCGGCCGGAATCACGGAGCCGTTCGGCCACCGTCGCGGCGACGTCATCGGCCGCGAAGCCGGCCGAGGCGAGCGTCCACGACGCGACCACCCCGGCGAGCCAACCCTGTTTCGAGATCGACATGCATGCCTCCTTCAAACGGCGACGTCGCTGCACCCGCTGGCGACAGGATCGGCAGGGCCGACCCATCCGCCACCTTCATCGGCCGTGAGGCCCTGACGACGGCATGTTTTTTTCCGGTTCCACCGGATGCGCCACCGCCGCATCGGCACCGCGGCCCGGGTAGGCAGTCTGGGCAAGAGGGGCAGTCAGCCTTCGCCGTCGGCGGCCTTGGGCGAGGCGCCGAAATCAGCCACGGCAACGATCGTCATCACCGCAAGCGTGACACCCGAGAAGGCGGCAAAGCCGGGGCCGCATCGCAGCGACATGCCGCAGACACAGCCCATCACCCCCAGGGCCGCGAGACAGCCCGCCTGGGCGATCCGCTCGTGGCGGGTGCCCTCGCCGAGCCGGGCGAGCGAAGCCGCGGCGAGACAGAGCACGTGCACCGCCGCCAGCCCGCACAAAAGCGGGCTCATGCTCCGCACCTGCGACTCGACGACCAGCAACAGCGGCACGATCGGCATGGCTTTCCTGAGCGGGCGTTCCAGCGGGCCCGGGCGTCTCCCGGGATTCAGCGTGGAAGACGCTAGCAGGCCCGGCGGACGAGAGCAAAGCCAGTCTCGCGGTGTGCCAGGCGGGCCAGTCCGGGCCTATTTGTCATCCAGCAGGCCGCCCAGCTTTCGCTCGAGGTCGGTGATCAGCACGTTGCGGTCGACCACCTCCCCCTCGGCATCGATCAGGATCATCGTCGGCAGCGTGAGCACACCGAGTTCCTCGGCGAGGCGACCGTCGAGCCCTCCCGGCTCATGGAGCGTGGGCCAGGCCAGGGGGCTCGAGGAGAGATAGGAACGCAGCCCGGCGGCGTCGGTGTCGAGGGAAATACCCATCACCGAAAACCGCTGCGGGCCGAAATTCTCCCGCAGTTCACGGATGCGGGCGATGTCAACCTTGCAGGGCTCGCACCAGGTGGCCCAGTAGTGCACCAACAGCGGCGTGCCACGGAATCGGCCGCTGTCGAGAGCTCGGCCGTCGGGCGTTTTGCCGGAGAGCGACAACTGCGTACCGACACTCGTCAGGCGACGGGCGGCGCCGGCCGCCTTGCGGGCCGCCGAGGATTCGGGAAAGTCGGCCGTAATCGTCTCGTAGCACGCGATCGCCTCCTTCTCCCGCCCGGCAAACTCATCCGCGATCGCCATCTGCAAAAGCGCCTCGGCGGCATCCTCGCTGCGGGGATGCTGCTTGACAAACTCGGCGAGTTCCTCGAGCCAGGCCGACTGCACTGCCTCGACGTCGGCCCCCTGTGCGGTCATGCCGGCGGCATAGCGGGCCGACGCGAGCCGGAATGTCACGAAGGCCTCGAGCATGCCGTCATCGGCGACACTGGCTGCCAGCGACTCCAGCCGCTCGATTCCGTCCTCCACCGCCGCCTCCTGGACCGCCGCGGCGATCGTCTCGGCAAGCTGCTTGACCCAGAAGGCCCGTTCGTCGGACTCGGCCGCGGCCACCACCTCCTCGAGCAGGCCGATCTGCTCGCCGATCAGGGCGGGCCGACCCGCCGCGTCGGCCTCGGCCAGCCTCGACTCGATGCCCCGCAGCCGCTCCAGCAGCGGTGCCAGCCGGTCACTCGGCTGGGTGATGCCCGAGGGGGGCAGCCGCGGGGTGAAAAACGCCATCGGCTCACGGATTTCGCCGTCGGCCGCGGGTACCTGCGGAAGATCGACCACCCGCCAAGCATCACCGCACTTCAGCAGCGAGCCGATGAAGACCTGGCCGCCCCCCTCCGCGGAATCGACGAGGGCCACCACGTTGTCGTAGGCGTTGATGTCGGAGAGCAGCTCCTCTCCGTCGGCGGGCAGCACGCCGGGCATCGGGGCGAGCATGTTGTTCCAGCGGGCCTGCCGCCCGAGCGAGGCCGCCTTCGGCGGCTTCGCGGCGAAGCTGCGGCGGGGCTCCTCGACCCCCCCGAGCAGCGACTCCAGCCGCCCGCCACGGAAGCCGGCCTGTTCGAGTTCCTCGCGGGTCGGCAGCAGGCGGGAGAAGGCGGCGGAGTCACCACTGGTGATCGACCGCACGACCTCGGCTGTCGCCTCTTCCGCGGAGATCGCCTTCCAGCGCTCGATCACGCGGTCCTCATTCTCATCGACCCCCCAGCGGCTGCCGGCCATGCCCAGCCAGCGGGCCTGATCGGCCTTGGAGTTGTGGTCGGAATCGATGTCGCGGTAGACCTCGATCCCGTCCTTGTAATAGCTCCAGCGATCGACGACCCGGTCGCCGTCGGTGTCGGCGAAGGACCGCAGCAATCGTCCGTCGGCCGCCCGCACCACCCAGGCGGTGCCGCCCTTTCCCTTTTCCATCTTGATTGAAGCGGTGGCGTATTCATCGGGGCTGAGCCGGTCGTAGTCGACCTCCACGCCCCGCTGGATCGGCTCGAGGCCCATCGCGTATTCGACCGTCGGGCCGGCGGCGAAGGCCGACCCCGCGGGGCACGCGGCTGCCGCAACCAACAGGCTCGCGGCAGGAAACAAAGCTCGGACTAAGGGGCGATGGGTGCCTGCCATGGCAATCTCGGCCGCGGTTGCGGCCGCTCCGGAGTCGCTGTGTGCGGATGAGCTCGCCGTTCTCGGCGGGCGTTCCGCCAGACGGTTTCCCGTTCCTCGGCAATGTAGCCGCAACCGCTTTCCCGCGCCAGCGCCAGCTTGCGGTGCGGTCGGGCGGGGGCCTGCCCATTCCGCCGGTTGCCGCAGACCAGGCTCACCGCTTTGATTTCCTCCCGGTGAGTCGTAGACTCGAAGGTCTGCCGCCCATGCCAAGGCCGGCAGCGACGCTCACTTGCGCGCGTAGCTCAGTTGGTTAGAGCGCCACCCTGATAAGGTGGAGGTCCCAAGTTCGAGTCTTGGCGCGCGCACTCGCCGCGGGCTCCGCAGCCGCATCGCGGGGACGTAGCTCAATTGGGAGAGCACCGCCTTTGCAAGGCGGGGGTTGAGGGTTCGAGCCCCTTCGTCTCCATTCTCAGCCCGCCCTACAACGCCCACCGCATGCCCACTCCCCCAGCCGCCTCTCCCGCCGCGACCGCCCGGCGGACCGATCTTCGCAACATCGCGATCATCGCCCATGTCGACCACGGCAATACCACGCTGGTCGACTGCCTGCTCCGCCAGTGCGGCCAGTTTCGCGACAGCCAACTTGCCGGCGAACGGATCCTCGATTCGGGCGATATCGAGCGGGAGCGGGGCATCACGATTCTCGCCAAGAACATCGCCCTCGAGTGGCAGGGGGTGAAGGTCAACCTCATCGACACCCCCGGCCATGCCGACTTCGGCGGCGAGGTCGAGCGGGTGCTGCGAATGGCCGACGGGGCGATGGTGCTTGTCGATGCCGCCGAGGGGCCGATGCCCCAGACCCGCTTCGTGCTTGGCAAGGCCTTCGAGGCCGGCCTCGTACCGCTGGTGGTGGTCAACAAGATCGACCGGCCCGACGCCCGGCCCCATGCGGTGCTCGACGAGGTGCTCGAGCTGTTTCTCGAACTCGGGGCCGACGACGAACTGGCCGACTTTCCCTACCTCTTCGCCTCGGCCCGCGACGGCTACGCCTCGCCCGACCCGCAGGCCAGGGAGGGCACGATGGAGCCGCTGCTTTCGATGATGCTCGAGCGGATTCCCGGCCCGGCGGTCCAGGCCGACGGACCCCTGCAGCTGCTGGTGACCACGCTCGACTGGTCGGAGTTTGTGGGCCGCATCGCGATCGGCCGGATCGAGGCCGGAACGCTCACCAAGGGCATGGGAGTGGCCCGCTCCACCGCCGCGGGCACGCTCGAGCCGGCAAAGATCACGGGCCTGCAGGTCTTCGACAAGCTCGGCCGCGTCGATGCCGAGGAGGCGACCGCCGGCGACATCGCGGCGATCCACGGGCTGGAGTCGGTCGAGATCGGCGACACGATCTGCGACCCCGGCCGACCGCTGCCGCTGCCACGGGTGACCGTCGACGAGCCGACGCTCTCGATGATCTTCGGGGTCAACACCAGCCCGCTCGCGGGCCGCTCCGGGAAATTCCTGACCACGCGGCACCTCCGCGACCGGCTGACGCGGGAGCTCGAACGCAACGTGGCCCTCAGCGTGGAGCCGGTGGAGGGCAGCGAACAGTTCCGGGTTTCAGGACGGGGGCTGTTGCACCTCTCGGTGCTCGTGGAGACGATGCGGCGGGAGGGCTACGAGCTTTCCGTCGGCAAGCCGCGGGTGATCCTCCGCCGCGAGGAGGGCGTGCTGCTCGAGCCGGTCGAATCGCTCGTGGTCGAGGTGCCCCAGGAGGCGGTCGGCCCCGTGATGGAGCTTGCCGGCAGCCGCCGCGGGCAGCTGGTGGAGATGGGCAGCCGCGGCGACTTCGCCCATGTCGTGTTCTCGATTCCCGCCCGCGGGCTGATCGGGCTGCGGACCCGCGTGCTCAACGCCACCAAGGGTGAAGCGATCATGCACCACCGCTTCGAGGCTTGGCGGCCGGCGGAGGGGGAAGTGGCCGGCCGTGCCAACGGCGTGCTCGTCTCGATGGTCGCGGGAAAAGCGGTGGCCTTCGGGCTCGACGGGCTGCAGGAGCGGGCCGACCTGTTCATCGCGCCGGGCGACGAGGTCTACGAAGGGATGATCGTCGGCGAAAACTCCCGCAGCGGGGACATGGTGGTCAACCCGACCAAGGAAAAGAAGCTCACCAACATGCGGGCCTCCGGCAGCGACAAGAACATCCTCCTCAAGCCGCCACGGCGGATGTCGCTCGAGGAGGCGTTGGAATACATCGAGGACGACGAACTCGTGGAGGTCACGCCCGAGGCGATCCGTCTCCGCAAGGTTTTGCTCGCCGAGCACGAGCGGCGAAAGCAGGCCCGACGGGGCGATCAAAACTCGTAGCGGAATCCCGGCTGCACCATCTCCACGCCCGGTAAGGCGAGGGCCTCGATCTCGCGGCGAATCTCCTCGGCGAAGGCGGCCTTGCGGTGCACGATGATCCACCGCGTGGGGCGGCCGAGCTTGGCCATCTCGATCGGGAGCGCGGCCGGCCAGAGGTGACCGGTCTCTCCCGCCAGCCCGGCGAGCCGGTCGGGAAAACTCGTCTCCAGAAAGACCGCCGCCGGCGGCGGGCCGGCCGCGGCCGCCTGCCAGAAAGCATCGGTCGGGCCGGTGTCGGAGGGAAAGGCGACGCGTGTGTGGCCGTCATCGACGAGAAACCCCACGCTACCGGGGGCATGGGAGACCGCCAGTGGAGTGACGCTCAGCCCCGACCGCTCAACGGCCACGCCCGGCTCGAGGGCCGTCGCGGTCACGAACGCGGAGGCCGGCTGCGAGAGCTGGAAAAAGTCGGGCCAGGTGCGGCCGTTGAGCAGGTCACCGCGGAGCGAGTCGAGCACCTCCGCGGTGGCCAGAACCTCGGGACAGTCCGGCCCGGGTGCATGAACGTTCTCGATGAACAGCGGCAGGCTGGCGACATGGTCGAGATGGCCGTGGGTCAGAAACACCTGCCGCACCTGCCGCTGCCGCTGGAGGTCGGCGACCAGGCCGATCGCCCCGGCGTCGATCGCGACCTGCTCATCGACAAGGTACGAACTGAGGAACTGGGGAGAGCCGGAGGACTCACTCGCCGGTCCGGTGCAGGAGGGGAGCAGTTCGACCTTCATGATGTCTCCGCAGGGCTGCCGGCGGCGGGTGGGCGGGGCGTGGGACCGAAGGCCTCGAGCGAAAAAAACTCGATGATCCGCGAGAGCAGGTCGGCCTTGCCGACCTGCCGTGGCGGTTCGTCGGCAAGGACCAGCCGCAGGGATCGCTCCCGACAGGCGAGCAGTTCGCCGAGGTCCTCGGCGAGCGACGGGGCCTCGGCGAGAAACTCCCGCAGGGTATCGGCAGAAATCTCGATCAGGCGGCTCTCCTCGATCGCCGACACACTCGCCGATCGCGGTGATCCGGTCAACAGCGACATCTCTCCGAAGAACTCCCCGGGGCCGAGTTCTCCCACCGGCCGCTCGCCGCCGTCGGCCGCCCGCACGCTGACTGCCACCCGGCCGGAGTCGACAAGGTACAGGCTCGAGCCGGCCTCGCCCTGGCGGATCACCGGCTCCCCCGCGGCGAAGGTCACCTCGCCGGCCGCGGCGGCGAGTCGCCGCAGCCTCTCGGGACCCAGTGGCGCGAACAGATCGACCCGCGAGATCGCCGCCAGCCGGTGCGGCAGCGGGTCCTCCTCGACCGGCGGCGGCAGCGGCGTGAGCCGGATCGACTGGGTGGCCACCGGGATCTCGATGCCGTGGCGGGCCAGTGCGAACCAGATGCGGTCACGGGCCATGCCATCGACCTTGTCCCGCTTGTCGAACTCGGTGGTGAACAGCCGCACCCAGTGCTCCACGCCCCGCTCGGTGAAGGCGTTGGTGACCACCGATGGGGCCGGCTGCTCGAGCACGCCGAAGCTTCCGCGGATCGCCTCGAGGATGATCCGCTGCACCCGCTGGGGCGAGACGGAATAGGGCGTGACCACAAACAGGCTCCGCCGTGACCAGGGATCGGGCTTGGTAAAGTTGCGGATTGAAGCCTGGGCAAGCTGGCCGTTGGGCACGATCACGTGGGCCAGATCGAGGGTGATCACCTTGGTGGCCCGCCAGTTGATCTCGACCACCTCGCCGACGTGGGCCGGGTCGGCGTCGTATTGGATCCAGTCGCCCACCTCGAAGGGATGCTCGGCATGGATCGCCAGGCCCGCGAAGAGATTCCCCAGCGTATCCTTGCTGGCGAAGCCGATGGCCGCCGAGATCAACGCGGAGCCGGCGAACACGCCGGCCGGATCGACCCCCGCCTCCAAGAGGATCACCAGCAACGCAACCGCCGCGGCCAGCCAGCGAAAGACGTCGAGAAAGATCTTCTCCAGGGGCCGTCCGATCCGTTCCCAGACCGACACCGCCGCCACGAGCAGCAGCGACTGCAACAGCGACGCCAACACCAGAAACCGGACCGCCAGTTCCGCGATCCAGCCGGCAGTTGCCTCCTCCGGGAAGAGCAGGGGCAGGGCGAGCGGGACGGGGGCAAACAGCAGGATCACGATCGCCGCTGCCGCCAGTCGGCGGCGACCCGCCGGCGCCGTCAGGAGGAAAACGACCACCGCCACCACGGCGGCCACCAGCTCCCGGGAAATGTCGCCGTCGTGGAGCCAGCCGGCTGTCGGCAGCCATGTCGGTGTCTGCAGGTCCATCTCCGCCTCCCGCCGCGAATGCGTCGATATCGGGCTAGCTGCCCGCGGAAAAAGCCTGCTAGCCTGCTACACCGCCTGCCGACTGGGGAGTCCTGGCCGGCATTGGCCCCAGAGCAGCGGCCGCCGGGCAGACCCCGACCCCGGTAGACCGACCTCCCGGCCCGCCTTATACTACTTCGCCGCGAAGAACGTGGAGCCGGCAGCGGCCGGCCGTCGCGGGGCAAGCCAGAACATTACCGACATGCACAGGATTTCATGGTCAAACTGACGGTCCGGGAACGGGAGAGCATCCAGGAGGCGGTGCGGCGATTTCGCAAACTCGTCGAACGCAGCGGCATCAAGAAGGAGATGCGTCGACGGGAGTTCTTCGAAAAGCCGAGCGAAACGAAGCGGCGGGCCCGACTGCGGGCGGAGCGTCGCACGCGGCGGACGCGGCTGCTCGGCGGCTAGCTGCCCTTCGAGGGCTCTTCCGTCTGAAACGGGACGCACGCCCCACGTCAGAAGCTGTGCGTCAGCCGGAAGAAGGCACCGTCGAGAAAGAGGCTCGAGTTTGCGAGCCCCACGCTCGTGGCAAGGGATCCCGGCGGCGTGGCTTCGGTGTTGATCACCTCGGAATAGCCGAGTTCCCCGAAGTAGAGCAGCAGCCAGCCGGCGGAGAAGGTCGTGCGGGGCGTCATCTGCCAGCTTCCCCCGATGGAAAAATCGGCATTGGGCACCAGCAGCGGCCCGCCGACCTGCTGCGATTCGTCGGCAGGCTGCGTGGGGCTTTGCAGCGATCGGCTGTCGAGATTCTCGTAGTCGCCAATGATCAGCGAAGCGGCTCCGGTGGCGAAAAAACTCACCCTGCCGCTGCCTATGAATCGCCGCGCCTGATAGGCAAGTAGAGGACCGACACCACGAAAGTTTCGTTCCGTGCTCACCACAACGTCGGACGCTCCAGGCACGAGCCGGGTGTTGACTACGTCGGTCGCCACGCTGGTGTCGGCAAAGCGAAGACCCACGCCACCTTCGGTTTCCCAAAGCGGTTGGGCGTTTTCTGTGGTGCGTCCATGCAGGCGGGCGGCCAGTTCGAGGTCGTAGAGTCGCACCACCGTGCCGATTCTCGACTGGATCGATTCGCCGTCGGTAATCGCTTCGATGTTGTAGGGGCCGATGAAGGCAGTTCCGTTCCCGCCAGGCCAATCCCCGCTGGCCACTCCGGTGACCGTGTCCGACCCGGCCAGGTCGAAATAAGAAAATCGCAGGAGCGAGTCTTCCGATAGCCGCCAGCCGAGGAAGGCCCGGACGCCGCTGGAATAGCCCTGCGAAAAGTTTTCAGCGTCCAGTTCACTGGTGGTTCCGCCCGACCGCGTGTTGCTGTACAGGGCGGTGGAGTTGCTGAACGATGGACGTAGCAGGAGGTACTCGGCCCCGGCGACCACCCGACTCGTCCAGGCAGCTGCCCCCGCAGACGTGGGCCTGGGGACGACAGGCATTTCGGCCGATCGTGCGGCGACGGCAAGCGGCACGGGAGCCGATCCGGGGTCGTCGGCAAAGAGGCTTTGAAGCGGCTCTTCATCGGCGGCCGCCGGCGGAATCGCCGCCGAAAGCAGCACCGCGACGATCATGCAGATCATGCTGGAGCGCCGAGCCTTTTGGCACAGGCGTATCGGCTTGTGCCGCAGGCTTGCAGACCGGGAACAGTGACGTTGCATCGCAAGGATTCCGAGACCACAGCCGGCGTATCATCGACGGCGACAGCGGCCGCCGAGCGATAGCCTCTCGAGAATCATCGACCGATTGCACCGGTAGAACCAGCAAACTTCCCGGAGACTCCCCGCACCGCCCACTTTACCCCGCCCGACGGCGGAGCCGCAGGAAGGCGAGCAATGCCGCCGCCGAACCGGCGATCGCCAGGGTGCCCGGCTCAGGCACGGCCGCCACGTCCCCGATACGAACCCCAACCGTCGTGGCGTCGGCATTGACGATGGTGTCTCCGTTGCCGCCGAAACTGAACTGGAGCGTATCGTTCGTGTTCCCGACGATGCCGACACGATCCGGATCTGCCGCCACCGATCCCACCTTGAGCGACACTTCTCCGCCGGCAATGTTGCGGCCCACGTTCGACGTCGTGAAAATCGGCCGCGTCGCCAGCGAGGCGAAAGGTTCGGCTTGCGTCGCAATCATCAGGCTCACGGAAGCACCGGGAAGGATTGGATCGACAAATTCGAGGCCGACTGTTTTTTTCGATTGATCGATCGACCAGGTTGCCAGCCCATCATGGTCGAGCCATTCGCAGAACTGGACGTACGAGGCCAGGCTGCTGATATCGAAGGTGGCGGCCGTCAGAGGAAGGGTGGCAGCGTTGTTGGTGATCCGAAATGTCGGCCGCCGCTCAGAGACGAACGACTGCATCGTTGTCTGACGGGCAACGGTGTGTGAGACGCTCGGCAGAGTGTTGTTGTCCATCCACTTAATGTTGCTGGCGATGTCGATCTGGAACGACGATGCCGTGATGACCTCGCCGCGGGCGTCACCGACAGAACCGAGAAGCACGCAGAATGCAGCCAGGGCCGGCAGGAGGCTGAAGAAGCAGGAGGCGAGCCTCCCCCTTTGGCTCCAAGGCCGCTGAGTCCGATTCGAAGAAACGTGCAGGAGCGTCATGATTGCGAATGCCGCGGTGGTGGTGGGTCATGCTTTGCAAGCTCCTCATTCCGCGAAACATCCGGCTCGTAGCGACTCCGTGAATCGAATTGGGTGGCCCTGGGATCACCTTCGAGACGGGAGCCGGCCGAACACGTCGATGAAGGGACCAGGCTCCTTCACGACTCTCTGCTGACCCGCTTCAGGCAGGGACAACAGCCTTTTGAGAATTTCCCGCGATCACCGGAACAAGCAGCGATCACAAGACAAGGCAGTCAAGAAGGCTCGGATCTACTTCAACCACGTATCCCGGAGACCGGGACCGACGCGGGTTGAGGAACTCACGAGCGACTACCTGATACTGGGCCGAAACGAAAAAACCGACTACGAAGTCACGAAATCCGCGATGCCTTAGTACTCATCTGCGGGGTTGAATCCGCCAGCAGAGCCTGAAAACCTCCATCTCTCGCAACTGCCCTAAAGATTACTGACTCTGGCTGCTCTCGTCAAGCTCTAGGTTGCGTTCTTCTGGGGCCGGGTGTTTTTGCCCGGTTGAGGGCGAATTTCCGCCGCCGGGGCCTGTCGCCCAGTCGAGCCCCAGGTCGAGCCAGGCCGACGCGTGGGTGGGCCAGCCGGTGCTGATCCTTTCGACGCCCGCAGCAGCGACCGCGGCGATGCTCCCCGGTCGGATTCCACCGGAGGCCTCGAGGATCACCGACGGGGCCAGCCGGTCCCGCAGGGCCACCGCCTCCCGCAAAAGCGGCGGCGGCATGTTGTCCAGGAGCACCACGTCGGGCCCCGCCTCGAGCACCTCGCGAAATTCGTCGAGCCTGTCGAGTTCCACCTCGACCACCGTCGAGGCAGCCCGCCGGGGCGGGAAGGCGGCCTGCATCCGCCCGCGAGCCCTCCGCACCGCTTCGGCCGCCCCGAATCCCTCGCGCCGCAGCTCGGCGAGGTGGTTGTCCTTGATCAAGATTGCATCGGCGAGACCGAGCCGGTGGTTCCAGCCACCACCCACCCGCACCGCATACTTGTCGAGCATCCTCCAGCCGGGAACGGTCTTGCGGGTGTCGTAGACGCGACAGGCCCGGCCGGCGGCCTCCCGCACCAGCTCCGCGGTGGCCGTCGCCACCCCCGACATCCGCCCGAGGGCGTTGAGGAGCGTTCGCTCGATCGTCAGAACGTCGCGAACCGGGCCGGCCAAGCGGGCTACCGCGTCGCCGGGAGTCACTCGCGATCCCTCGGCCACAAGCGGCTCAAACCGCACCGCCTCGTCGACCATGGCGGCCACGATCGGCCCCAGGGGCAGCCCGGCGATCAGACCCTCGGCCCTCGCCGTGACCAGCAGGTCGGCCACGGCGGTATCGGGCACGAGCCATACGCTCGTCCAATCACACTCGCAGCCGAGGTCCTCGGCAAGCCACTCGCGGGCCCGGGCCGCGGCATGCCCGGCCAGCCGCTCGTCCCAGGCGAGCTGCAGGAAATCGGGCCTCGGAATCTCGACGGCGTCGGAAGGCATCAGATCAGGTGCTGCCGACTCGGGAGCCGACGTGCCGGGGGTAGGCTCGGGGGCATGGACGAGAATCGCCATCGCCCTCTCGCGGGCACTCTACCAAAGTCACAGTCTCCTCAACCGCTGCCGACCACCGCGGGCCCGCCGCCTACGGGAGCCTCGGCGGCGAGGATCCCCCTCCGCCTGCAGCCGGTAGTGGCGGCGGCGACCGCGGCCGGCCTCGCGGCGGTGGCCGCGATGCTGACGCTCCTCGGTGGCCGCGGCGGGCTGGTCTCCTACGACCGCCCACCGAACCGGGAAACCGGCTTCACGCTCGACATCAACTCCGCCGGGCCACCCGAACTGGTGCAGCTGCCCGGCGTCGGGCCGGCGCTCGCGGCTAGAATCGTCGAGTGGCGGCAGCAGCACGGCAGCTTCACCACGCTCGAGGAGATTCGCGAGGTGCGTGGCATCGGCGAGCTGACCCTCGAGGCGATCCGACCCTACCTGCGGCCGCCCGCCGCGGCACTCCACGAGGACGGCGATGGTCTTTGAACTCGCCAGCAGCTACGCCCCGGCGGGCGATCAGCCCCAGGCGATCGAGTCCCTGGTGCGGGGCGTGGAGACGGGATCTCGCTCGCAGGTGCTGATGGGCGTCACCGGCTCCGGCAAGACCTTCACGATGGCCAATGTGATCGCCCGCGTCGGCCGGCCCACGCTCGTGCTCTCTCACAACAAGACCCTCGCGGCCCAGCTCTACTCGGAGTTCCGCGACTTCTTCCCGCACAATGCCGTGCACTATTTCGTCAGCTACTACGACTACTACCAGCCCGAAGCCTACATCCCCCAGCGGGACATCTACATCGAGAAAGATGCGTCGATCAACAAGGAGATCGACCGCCTGCGGCTGGCGGCGACCAGCGCGCTTGTCAGCCGACGCGACGTGATCGTGGTGGCGAGCGTGTCGTGCATCTACGGCCTCGGCTCTCCCGACGACTACCGGGCGATGGTGGTGCGGCTGGCCACGGGCCTGGAGATCGGCCGCGACGGGCTGCTCGAGCAGCTCGTGGCGGTGCAGTACGAGCGAGGCGACGTGGCCCTCGACCGCGGCCGCTTCCGCGTGCGGGGCGACTCGATCGACATCTGGCCGCCCTACGACGACCTGGCCGTCCGCGTGGAGTTTTGGGGGGAGCAGATCGAGTCGATCGCCATCATCCATCCCACCAGCGGCGAGGTGGCTGCCAGGATCGACGAGATGTATCTCTATCCGGCTCGGCACTTCGTGATGCCCGAGGACCGCATCAAGCGGGCCGTGGCGACGATCCGGCAGGAACTCGAGGAGCGGCTCGAGGAACTCAAGGCCCAGGGCAAGCTCCTCGAGGCCCAGCGGCTCGCGGCCCGCACCCGCTTCGATATCGAGATGCTCACCGAGGCGGGCTTCTGCCCGGGCATCGAAAACTACTCGCGGCCACTCTCCGGCCGGGCCCCCGGCAGCACGCCCGACACGCTGTTCAACTACTTCCCGGACGACTTCCTGTTTTTTGTCGACGAGTCGCATGTCACGGTGCCGCAGGTCCGCGGGATGTATGCCGGCGACCGCAGCCGCAAGGAAACCCTCGTCGATCACGGTTTCCGGCTGCCAAGCGCGCTTGACAACCGGCCGCTGAAGTTCGACGAATGGGAACGCAAGCTGCACCAGACGATCTACGTTTCGGCCACTCCCGGACCATGGGAGCTCGAACAGACCGGGGGGGAGGTGGTCGAGCAGGTGATCCGGCCCACGGGACTGCTCGATCCCGTGATCGAAATCGTGCCCGCCCGCCAGCAGGTGACCCACCTCGCCGGCGAGATCGATCGCACCGTGGCGGCCGGCCACCGCGTGCTCGTCACGACCCTCACCAAGAAACTCGCCGAGGACCTGACCACCTATTTCAGCGAGCGGGAGGTCCGCTGCCGCTGGCTGCACAGCGAGCTTGACGCCTTCGAACGGGTAGAACTCCTGCGGGGGCTGCGGGAGGGTCTTTTCGACGTGCTGATCGGCGTGAATCTGCTCCGCGAGGGGCTCGATCTGCCGGAGGTGGCCCTCGTGGCGATCCTCGATGCCGACAAGGAGGGCTTCCTGCGGAGCGAGACCTCACTAATGCAGACGATCGGCCGCTCGGCGAGGAACGTCGATGCCCGCGTGATCCTTTACGCCGACCGGATCACCGAGTCGATGGACCAGGCCGTCAGCGAGACCCGACGACGACGCAGCCTCCAGGAGGCCTACAACACGGCCCACGGGATCACGCCCGAGACGATCCGCAAGGAGATCCGGCAGGGGATCGAGGCCGAGGCCGCCTCGCGGAGGATGGCCGCCGAGGCGGTAGGCAGCGGCCGCAGCGACGACCGCGAAATCGCCGCCACGATCGACGCCCTCGAGGAATCGATGATGCAGGCGGCGGCCGAACTCGACTTCGAGCAGGCTGCCCGCCTGCGGGACGAGATCGCGTCGCTCCGCGACGGCAGGCCGGCGGGAGGACGACGCGGAGGGAAGGGGAAGGGTCGCGGCCGCGTTGGTGGGCGAATCCCGCGACCGAAGCGATGACGGACACGGCCCGAGTCCGCTTTGCAGGCCTTCGGCCCGGGGCCGGCCTTCGGGCAGTGAGAGCCCGTCAGGGAGTGAGAAGAAGAGCGTCAGGTCAGGACGGCGGCCCCGGGCTTGCAGGCTTTCGCTGCCGATACCTCCTTGGACATCTTCAGGACCGCTCCGGTCGGTCCGGCGGCACCGCCGAGATCGCCGACATGGAGCACGTGGATTTCGTTGTGAATCGCGACGATGCCGGGAATCTGCCGGCAACACTCCTCGCAGACGTTTCGCTCGAAGTAGGTCATCACCGAGCCCCCGAGACGGATCACCGAGTCACTCACCTCCACGATGATCCGCTCGAGCGAGGGGAGATGGCGAACGGCGAGCATCGCCCGTACCTGGCCGGCCACCTCGTCGTCGCTCACAGCGGTCACTCTGTCGGCTTCCATGATCACCTCCCGGAGCCACTCACGACGGTCTTTGACAGCGGCTGTCATCAGCCTTGCCCGCACCAATCCACAATCCGCAAGTCGCATACCAAACCTGCGTGCTTCCGCGCGACGCGGGCCACATGCCATCGATTTCCCCGCAATCCTGCCCGAAAACAGTCCCTGGCGGGCTCGGCGGCGGCTTTGGAAGACCGACGACCCGAGTCACCGCTGCCCACCAAAGGGGCAGTGCGTTGCCCGCCGGCAGCGCACGGCTTCTCGCGGAGTCTCTTCAACCGCCTGCGGGCGGTATGATGAAAATCGATTGAATATCGTCCTGCAAAGGCCGCTCGAGGATGTCCCCCTCACGCCAGAGTCACGCACCCCACGCCGGCGGCGTCGTGCCGCAGGAGTTCCCGCCTCCTGATCTGCCCTGGCCGGTCCTTTGGAAGGGCCTTGGCCGGGTGACCACCGGATTCCTGCTTTGCGTCGATCACGAGGGAAGGATTCTCTTCATCAATCGCGTCGAGGAGGGCCGCCGGGTCGACGAGGTGGTGGGCCGCACCCTCGGCGACTTCGCCGACTTCTACGACGAGAGCCCCATTGAGCAACAACTCCGGGAAGCCTTCGAGCACCGGCAGGAGCGGTCATTCGAAACCCAGGGGCGTTCCCTGGCCGGATCGAGGGTCAGCTATGCCGTTCGTATCCTGCCGATCGTGCATGCCGGTGAGTGCCGCTACGCGATCGTGAGCTGCCAGGATTCGCTCGCCCTGCGGGAGTCGCAGGAGCGGCTCGACCGTGAACGCCGCCTGCTGCAGCAGCTTCTCGAAATCCAGGAACGCGAGCGTCAGCTTGTGGCCTACGAGATCCACGACGGGTTCGCCCAGTATCTTGCCGGTGCGATGCTGCATTTGCAGGCCTTCGAGCATGTCGTCGGTGAGTCCGGACTCGGCAAGGCCATGCGTGATGCCGAGGCCTCGGCCAACCTCGATGAAAGCCTGCGACTGCTGCGGTCGGCGGTCGATGAATCGCGGCGACTGATCGGCGGCCTGCGGCCTCCGGTGCTCGATGAGCTCGGGATCGTGCCCGCCATCGAATCGCTCGTGGCCGATGCCCGCGATGAGGTCGACGAGGTGACGTTCACCCACGACCTCAAGGGCCGGCTGCCGCTGCAGCTGGAGGCCACCATTTTCCGTATCGTGCAGGAATCGCTCACCAACGTTCGCAGGCACGCCCAGGCGAGTCGCTGCACCGTCACGATCAGCACGCCGCAGCCGGATGCGGTCAGGCTCGTGATCGAAGACAACGGCGTCGGCTTTGATCCCGACGCGGTCGAGCAGAGCCGGTTCGGGCTGGAGGGCATCCGCCAGCGGGCACGGCTCTTTGGCGGATCGGCCACGATCCACAGCAGCTCCGGTGCCGGCACCGTGGTCGATGCGACGCTCCTGGTGCAGGAGGTCCGCCCGTCTGGCGAGTGAAACGGGCCTCCACTCGCAGAACCCGGCAGCCGCTCAGGCAGCCTTGCGTGTCGTTTCGCCAACTCCCGCCGCGTCGAGCGAGCGGCCCAGCCGCCGCCGCTTGCCGCCGGCGGTCGAGTCAACCACCCGCTTGCCGGCGGCCTCCGTCGCGGGGGCCGGCAGCCTCTGCCGCAGGTTTTCGGCGAGAGCGACACCGAGATCCTCCCCGTGTGCCCGGTCGCCAACATCCTCGACCGCGTCGGCCAGCCCCAGCACCACGGCCTGCCGCACACCCTCACGCAACCACTGGAAGAAACTCATCTCGCTGACCTCCCTCGGCTTCGGCCCTGCGGCCCGCCCGCTGCCCTCGCAGGCATCCGGGCCCACGCGGAGTATCGACCTTCCTCAGGTCGCGGGTTGAGCCGCCCGCCCGCGACCGCCCTGTTCCGGTGACTGGGCAGACTCTACCGGCCCCGGGGTGAGGGGCCGGCCGAAACAGACCAGGCACATGTCGTCGCTGCGGAGTTGGCCGGCCGCATGCCGCTCGACATCGGCAAGCAGCCGACGGCCCGCCTGCTCGACCGAACCCGTGGGCTCCCGCAGAACCTCCCAGACCCGCACCATGCCGTAGGGCCGCTGATCCTGGTCCATCGCCTCACTGATTCCGTCGGTGAACATCGCCAGCAGCATCCCCGGCTCCACGCTCACCTCGAACGCCTCGTAGGCCCAACCCGGATCGACGCCCAGCGGCAGGCCGGCCTCTTCGATGCCCACCGGCCGCAGGCGGCCGGGCCGCCCCTGGGGATCCTCGGGGTCACACTCGCGAACGACAGCCGGCATGTGTCCGGCATTCACGAAGGTCACCCGGTGGCTGGCAGGGTCGAGCACGGCCACGATCAGCGTGGCAAAGCGGTCCTCCCAGCCGCTGCGGCAGAAGCTCTCGTTGATCCGACAGACCGCCTTCGCCGGATCGGCCTCGCTCGCCAGAGAGTAGCGGACGTCGGCCGAGAGGGCGGCCATCACCAGCGCCGCGCTGACTCCCTTGCCCGACACGTCGGCCAAAGCGATCGCCATCCGTCCACCGGTCAGCGGGATGTAGCCGAAGAAGTCACCGCCGATTTCCCGGGCCGGCTCGTAGAAGTCGAACAGTTCGTAGCCGGGAATCGGCGGTGGCCGGGAAGGCAAAAGCCCCTGCTGCACGCGATGGGCCAGTTCGAGGTCTCGCTTGAGCTGCTCCTGTGCCACCCGCTCGTCGTGGCCGCGGGCCTGCTCGACCGCCTGGGCCGCCCGGCCGGCGATTCCCGCGAGCAGCTCGAGATCCGTTTCCGTGAAGGCCTTGCGGAAGTCGTGGGAATCGATCTCCAGGATGCCGATCACCGCGTCATCCTCGCCGCCCAGGATCGGCACGCACATCATCGACACAATCCGGCTCTCGACGATCGAGTCGCTGGCACCGAAACGGGTGTCTTTGGCCGCGTCGGCGGAGAGAATGGCCTGCTTTGTGCCGACCACCTTGTCGACCAGCGAGAGGCTCAGTCGCAGCGGGCCCTCCGGCTGCGGGATCCGCAGCTTCTTGGCCCGCAGCACGAGCCGGCCACTCTTGGCGTCGGAGAGCAGCACGAAGCCGCGGTCGGCCTTGGGGAAGATGCCCAGAAGCACGTCGAGCAGACGTGGCAGCACCTCGTCGAGCGAGAGGGCACCGCCGATCGCCTCGTCGATCTCCCGCATCGCCTTCAGCTGGGCCTCGGGGTTCTCGCCCTTGGCTCGGCCGCCGATGTCGAGCTGCGACATGATCACCGAGTCGCCGGGGGTGGAGTCGAGGAACTCCTCGGAGGTGTCGCCTCCCAGGAGCATCCGCTCGGCCGACGGGGTCGCGGAGTATGCAAAAACCACCCGCTGGTCGCAGATCTGCAGTTCGTCGCCGTCGCTCAAGGGGGCCGCTGTCTCGAGCCTTCGGCCGTTGAGCGACGTGCCGTTGCGGCTCCGCAGGTCCTCCACCCAGTAGCCGTCCTCCCGCAGGGTGACCGCGACATGCTGCCGGCTCACCGCCGAGGCATCGAGCACGAGATCACAGGCCGGATGGCGGCCGATGATCACGCGGTCGGCCTCGAGGCGAAACTTCTCGCCACTGTGGGAGCCGCTCTGCACGAGGAGAAAAGGCACCGATTCGCTCCACCTGGTTGCCCGCCGCCGATCGCTCTGGCGGCGACGGTCGTCCCCTTTCCGCGTTGCCATTCTGCCCGCTCAGGGCTAGGCTCAAGGGCTGGCACAAGCATACCGCGGACGTCACCAAGGCTGCACGCGGCCCGCCAACGGTTTCGATCCCGACAGGATTGTGACCCGGATGGGGAATGGTGTAACGGTAGCACGACTGGCTCTGAACCAGTTAGTCCAGGTTCGAATCCTGGTTCCCCAGTTCACTTTTCCCGGCACAGTCTGACCATGGCGGGCCCACGGCATCGCGTGCTGCTCGTCGACGACCAGCCGATCTTCGGCGAGGCGGTACGGAGGCTGATCGCAGACGAGCCCGACGTGGCGTTTGAATTCTGCCGGGAGGCTGATGCCGCCCTCGATGTCGCCGGAGCGTTCCGCCCGACGGTGATCATGCAGGACCTCGTGATGCCCGGCATCGAGGGCCTCGACATGGTCCGCCGTTTTCGTAGCGTGTCGGCCACCCGCGACGTGCCGGTGATCGTGCTCTCGGCGAAGGAGGAGCCGGCGGTCAAGGCCGAGATGCTCACCAACGGGGCCAGCGATTACCTCGTGAAACTTCCCGACCGGGTCGAGCTGCTCGCTCGCCTGCGGGTTCACTCCGAGGCCTTCAGCCGGCTGATCGAGCGGAACGAGGCCTTCTCGGCGCTGGAGCGGTCGCTGGCCGACCTCGAGCGGGAGAAGGAGAAGTCGGAGCGGCTCCTGCTCAACATCCTGCCCGCGGAGATCGCCGGGCGACTGAAGGAAGACTCCGGCACGATCGCCGAGCTGTTTCCGGCAGTCTCGGTGCTCTTCGCCGATCTCTGCGGCTTCACGCAGTTTTCACACCGTGTCGAGCCCCGCGAACTCGTCGACCTGCTTGATGAAATCTTCTCGGCGTTCGATCGGCTCGCCATCGACCATGGCGTGGAGAAGATCAAGACCATCGGCGACGCCTACATGGCGGTGGCAGGGCTGCCATTGCCGCGGGCCGACCATGCCGACGCCGTCGCCACCATGGCTCTCGGCATGCTCCGCTCGTTTGGGCAAATCATGCGGTCCCGCGGCCTTCCGATGGAGGTGCGGATCGGGATTCACACCGGACCGGTAGTCGCCGGCGTGATCGGAACGCACAAGTTTACCTACGATCTCTGGGGGGATACGGTGAACCTTGCCAGCCGCATGGAGTCTCACGGCCAGCCTTCGCGGGTCCACGTCAGCCAGCCGACTCGCGAGGCTTTGGGCCTGCGATTCCGCTTCGAGGACCGCGGCGAGATCGAGGTCAAGGGCAAGGGGCCGGTGCGAACCGCATTCCTGCTGGGCCCCTCATGATCCGGCCGGCGGATTGAACTCGTTGCCTCCCCGGGGTCCCCGGAGCCACCCGATGTCACCCCAGCCGCAACGCTCCCCTCTCGGCGAGGCTTTCTCCTGGGCCTCACGAATCATGGCGGTGGGCGTTGCAATGTTCCTGCCGGCGGTGGCCGGCAACTCACTCGACACCCGGCTGGAGACCAGGATTTTCGGGCTGGTGGGCCTCATCATCGGCTTCGTGGTCGGGCTGACCTGGCTGATTCGAATGACCACAGGCGGGCAGCAGCGATGAGCAGGACCGAAAGCTTGACCGCGACTCTGGCCGGAGCCGGGCTTTTGGCGGCCGTACTGGCGGTTGCCGCGGGCAT
This sequence comes from uncultured Chitinophagaceae bacterium, assembly GCA_964600785.1. Classification (GTDB taxonomy): domain Bacteria; phylum Planctomycetota; class Planctomycetia; order Pirellulales; family UBA1268; genus M30B53. The sequence goes on along the minus strand of CAZRKH010000127.1, from coordinate 25,668 downwards.
CGCCCTGGCGATCGGTGATACCGGCCCTGCCCGGCGGCAGGCGGTGGGATTCGCCGCGGTGGTCGTGATGTCCGGCAGCCTCGGCGGCTGGCTGATCGCCCGCTGGGGCAGGGGCCGCAGCCCGGGAATCGCCGCGGCAACGGGCACCGCCGCGACGCTCGTGAGACTGACCCCCCCCTTGGCGGCCCTCGCCTGGCTGGCGTCCACCGGCGGGCCACTGGCCGCGGGCGGGGCGAGGGAATTCCTGGTGATCTTTTATCTCGTCCTGCTTGCCACCGACGTTTTTTTGCACATCATGGAGGGGGCCGGAGCGGCCCGCCGCGGCCGCGCCAAAGACGCGAATTGACGTCGCGGCCCTCGGGTGAACACACTCTCGGCCCCGGCCCACTCCGCGGCCAACTCCAATTTCCCGGCCACCCGCAGCCGAGCCGATGTCCGACCACAATCCGATCTACCACCTCAAAGACACCTACTTCTTCGAGGTGCCCAAGCCGATGTGGCGGCAGGGTTACGAGTCGTATGACGACGTGCCGGGGTTTCTCAAAGCGCCCTTCGAGGGCGAGGGACGCGAGATGCCCAGCCTCGCGGAGTTCAACGAGGCGATGGACGGCAAGATTCTGATCCCCCAGCCGTTTGCCGAACTCGACAGTCTCTATGCCGTCAAAAACGGCTTCGGAATCTCCAAGTTCATGATCCTCGAGATCGTGCTCGCGGCGATCCTGCTGGTGCTTTTCACACGGCTGGCTCGACTGCTCTCCTCGGGTGATCCGCCGCGAGGACGCTTCGCGAACTTCTTCGAGGCGTTCGTGATGTTTATCCGCGACTCGATCGCGAGGCCCGCGATTGACTCCCACGACAACCACGGCGGTGAGTCCGGCCATGGCGGTGGAGCAGCCGCGGCCGCGGTCCCGTTGGCACACGAGGGCGACCGATTCGTGCCGTTGCTCCTGACGCTCTTTTTTTTCGTGCTCGGCTGCAACCTGCTGGGCATGGTTCCCTGGGCCGGCTCGCCGACCGCTTCGTTTTCGGTGACCCTGGCCCTCGCGGCGGTGACCTTCGGCACGGTCGTGGTTGCCGGGATGATGCGGTTCGGGGTGGTCGGGTTTTTCACCAATCAGGTGCCGAGCATGGACCTCCCGCTACCGCTGGCAATCCTGTTGAAACCGATGATCTTCGCGATCGAAATGCTCGGGCTGTGCATCAAGCACCTGATTCTCGCGGTCCGGCTCCTGGCCAACATGGTGGCAGGTCACCTCGTGCTGCTGGGAATCATGGGGCTGATCACCGCCGCGGCGAGCTACTCGACGGGCATGTGGGCGACCGTTACCGGCATCAGCGTCGTCAGCAGCACGCTTTTCAGCGTGCTCGAATTGTTCGTGGCCTTCCTGCAAGCGTACATTTTCACCTTTCTTTCGGCACTGTTCATTGGCGCTTCGGTGCACCAGCATTAGGCTTGTCGCCGGCATGGGCGGCCGTCAGGAGGCGTTTCCTCACCGATCCCGTTTCCCTGTCAATTCTCCGGACCGAGCGGTCCGGTCCCTCGTATCGCAAGGAGTTTCCCCCCGCATGATCCGTTCGCTTTTCTCCGTCCGTACGCTCTCCGCCGTGGCGGCCGTTGCGGCCACCTTCCTGTGTGCCGACGTCGCCCTCGCCCAGGAAGCGGGCGGCAGCCCGGCCCTGATCGATCTCACGGCCTCCTTTGGCGTCGGCCTGACCGTGATCGGCGCGGCCTTCGGCATCAGCCGGCTCGCCGCGAGTGCCTACGACGGCATGGCCCGCCAGCCCGAGGTGGCCGGCTCGATCCAGACGGCGATGATCATCGCAGCGGCACTCATCGAGGGCTTCACCTTCTACGCCCTGTTCATCTGCTCGGGGAAGTGAGAGGCGAGAGCCCGGCACGATCCCCGATAGCGACGCGGGGCAGGGCGGCATCCGGCAGACGCCGCCCGCCCCCGACGTTATCGACGAACTTTCGCGAGGAGCCAAATCGCATGCCACTGTCATTCCCGGTCCCGGCAGCCGCCTACGGCGTCGCGGCGTTGTGCCGTGGCGGCCATCGAGGTCTCGTGACATCGGTGACCGCGGTGATGGTCGTCCTGGCGACGGCAGCCGCCCCCGTGGTCACCAAGGCCGCCGACTCTGCCGCTGCCCACTCCGCCCACGGCCAGGATCACGGTGGCGACCACGCCCCGGAGATCGGCCATAATCCGCCGCCGGGAGTGAGCCAGGAAGATTTCGAGAGCCCGGCCTGGTTCCAACTCGACCTGGCACTGTGGTCTTTCGCGGTCTTCGTGCTTCTGCTGATCCTGCTGACAACCTTCGCCTGGAAGCCGATCATGGAAGGCCTCGAGAAGCGGGAACGGGGGATCGCCGAAACGATCGCCGCGACCCGGGCGGCCCACGACGAGGCGAAGGGAATGCTCGCCAGCTACGAGCGGCGGCTCGCCGAGGCTGCCGAGGAGGTTCGCGGCATGCTCGAGGAGGCTCGCCGCGACGCCGAAGGCACCCGAACCACAATCATTGCCGAGGCCCGCAAGGCGGCCGAGGAGGAGCACGCACGGGCCCGCCGGGATATCAGACTGGCGACCGACGACGCGCTCGCCACGATCTCGCAGAAGGCGGGCGATCTCGCGGTCGAGGTGGCCGGCAAATTTATCAAGGAGAAGATCGGGGCCGAGGATCAGGCACGGCTCGTGCGGGAGTCGCTTGCCGACATCCGCTCGAGACCGAGCCTCAACTGAGCGGCGGGCCCACGGCAACGACCAGCAATGCAGCGCGAGACTGAATCAATTTCAAAGCAACGTGGCCCCGCCGACGACCCCTCCGCGGTGGGCATCGCGAAGGTCTATGCCCGGGCTGTGGTGGAGGCCGCCTCCGCGGCGGGCAATCGCAATGAGGTAATTGATGAACTCGGGCAGGTCGTGCACGACCTGCTGCCGGCGGCCCCCGGAGCCCTGGCGGTGTTCGACTCACCTCGGATCGACGTGGCCGAGAAGCAGGCTTTGCTGGCGAAACTTCTCGAGGGCCGTGTGCTCCAGACCACCCTTCACGTGCTGCAGGTGCTCGCTCGGCACGGCCGGCTCGGGCTGCTGCCTGCGGTTTTGGACGCCGCCAAGACGCTCGCCGACTCCCTCTCCGGACGCACCCAGGCCGTGTTCACCACCGCCGCGGCCCTCGAGGAACCCCTCCGCAGCGAGACGGTGGCGGCCGTGGAACAATCGACGGGCCTCTCCATTTCACCCAGCTTCACGACCGATCCCGCCTTGATCGGCGGACTCGTCGTGCGGATCGGCGACACCATCTACGACAAATCCGTGGCGACGGGCCTCCATCGGCTCGCCGCGCGGCTCTCCCAAAGGAGTTCACATGAAATTCAACACCGACGAGATCGCCTCGGTACTCCGTGAGGAAATCGAGCACTACGCCACGAGCATCGACGTCCGCGAGGTGGGCCGGGTGCTCGAGGTGGGAGACGGGATCGCGCGGGTCTGGGGCCTCTCCGGCGTGATGGCCGGCGAGATGGTCGAGTTCCCGGGCGGCGTCACGGGGCTGGCCTTCAATCTCGAGGAAAACTCGGTCGGTGTGATCATCCTGGGCGACTACCTGCAGGTCACCGAGGGAGACGAGGTCAAAAGCACCGGGCAGTTGCTCAGCGTGCCGGTCGGAGACGGCGTGATCGGCCGCGTGCTCGATCCGCTCGGCAACCCGCTCGATGGCAAGGGACCGGTGGGCGGCGGCGAGCGACGCCCTGTCGAGACGCTCGCCCCCGGGGTGGCCGACCGCCAGCCGGTTCGCGAGCCGCTTCAGACCGGCATCAAGGCGATTGACGCGATGACTCCGATCGGCCGCGGCCAGCGGGAACTGATCATCGGCGACCGCAAGACGGGCAAGACGGCGGTCGGTATCGACGCGATCATCAATCAGAAAAACAGCGGCGTGAAGTGTTTCTATGTTGCGGTCGGTCAGAAAGACTCGACGGTCGCCGTGGTGATCGACGTGCTGCGGAAGCACGGGGCGATGGACTACACCACCGTGATCGTCTCGGGGGCCAGTACCCCGGCACCGCTTCAGTACATCGCCCCCTATGCCGGCACCGCGATGGCCGAGCACTTCATGTACAACGGCCAGCACGCCCTGATCGTCTACGACGACCTCTCCAAGCAGGCCCAGGCCTACCGCCAGCTTTCGTTGTTGATGCGGCGGCCGCCGGGTCGCGAGGCCTATCCGGGCGACGTCTTCTACGCCCACAGCCGGCTGCTCGAGCGGTCGGCGAAGCTTTCCGACGAGCAGGGTGGAGGCTCGCTGACCAGCCTGCCGATCATCGAGACGCTCGAGGGCGAAGTCTCGGCCTACATTCCAACCAACGTGATCTCGATCACCGACGGCCAGATCTATCTGCAGCCCGATCTTTTCTTTGCCGGGCAGCGACCAGCGATGAATGTCGGTATCTCCGTCTCCCGCGTCGGCGGGGCGGCTCAGATCAAGGCGATGAAGAAGGTGGCTGGCGGCCTGCGGCTCGACCTCGCTTCCTTCCGGGAACTCGAGGCCTTCGCCCAGCTTGGTACCGATCTCGACGCCGCCACGCAGTCACGGCTCGACCGTGGCTACCGCATGGTGGAGCTGCTCAAACAGGGCCAGTACGCCCCGATGGACGTGGTCGACCAGGTGATGAGCATCTACGCCGGCACCCGCGGCCACCTCGATGACGTCCGCCGCGAGGATGTCGGCCGCTTCGAGAAGGAGTTTTTGACCTTCGTCCGCGACCAGGTGCCGGAGCTTCGCAGCCAGATTGAGGAGACGAAAGCGCTCGATGACGAGACCCAGCGGCAGCTCGAGGCGGCGATCGCCGAGTTCAAGCGGCAGTGGGCGGTGAGGCCCGCCGCGAAGGGCTCGGCCGCAGCCCAGCCGGCGGCGGTCGGCGGCTGAGCGGCCCCGGCGACCACCAGCCGGGGACACCAACCAGGAAAAGACAGCGAATGGCCAAAGCCAGGGCACTTGATCGACGCCGCAAATCGGTCCGCAACATCCGCAAGATCACGCGGACGATGGAGCTGATCGCCACCGCCAGGTTCAAGAAGGCAATGGATCGTTCGGTGGCCGCCAGAGCCTACACCTCCCGCCTGGCGGCGATGCTCGAGAACATCGCCTCTGCCGGAGCGGGCGTGGTCCATCCGCTGCTCGACGTGCGGCCCACCCGCCGGGCCGCGGTTCTCGTGCTCACCGGCAATCGGGGCCTCTGCGGCGGCTACAACTCCAACGTCGTCCGCCAGGCGATGGCGGTGATCGGCCAGTGGAACAGCGAGCAGGTGCCCGTGCACCTCGCCTGCTCCGGCAAGCGAGGAATCGCCGCCTTCCGCTTCCGCTCGATTCCCGTCGATGCCCGCTACACCGAGTTTGAGGACAAGCCGTCGTTTGCCGAAGTCGCCCAAATCGGCCGCAATTACCTCCGGGCCTACGCGGCCGGGGAGATCGACCAGCTTGACGTGGTCTTCACCCGCTTCGACAGCATCGCCCGCCAGGAGGCGACCACCGAGACCCTGCTGCCGCTGGCCGCACCCGTCGACGATGACGAGGCTCCGGTCGCGGCGGGCTCGGCAGAGCATGACTTCTACCCCTCGGCCGAGAGCATTCTCGAAGAGATCCTGCCGGCAAGTTTCCTCGCGCGGCTGTTCAAGTGTTTTCTCGACTCGGCCGTCAGCGAGCAGGTTTCGCGGATGATGGCGATGAAGGCGGCCAGCGAAAACGCCACCGGGCTGATCCGCCACCTCTCGATGCAGTACAACCGGGCACGCCAGTCGCAGATCACCGGCGAGATCATGGAGATCCTCGGCGGCGTCGAGGCGCTCGAGGGCTGACCAGACCGACACCAAACCTCCCCCCCCACGCTTTCCCCACTTTCCAGCAGGAACCGCATGTCCACCACCGCGACCTCCACCGGCCATGTCACCCAGGTCATCGGCTCGACCTTCGATGTCGAGTTTCCCGAGGGACACATCCCCGCGATCTACAACGCCCTCCGCATCGATTCGGATCGGAAGGGCGTTTCCCTGCACCTCGTGGGCGAAGTGCAGCAGCATCTCGGCGGCGGCAAGGTTCGCTGCGTGGCGCTCGGCGGCACCGACGGCATGATCCGCGGGGACGAGTGCGTCGACACCGGAGCTCCGGTGAGCGTGCCGGTGGGGCCCTCGACCCTCGGTCGCGTCTTCAACCTGCTTGGCGAACCGATCGACGGGCGGGGCGAGGTGGCCGCCACCGAACGGTGGCCGATTCACCGCGACCCTCCCGCGTTGACCGAGATCTCGACCCGCACGGAAATCTTCGAGACCGGGATCAAGGTCATCGATCTTCTGACGCCGTTCGTCCGCGGCGGCAAGGCGGGGCTCTTCGGCGGGGCCGGCCTGGGCAAGACCGTGATCCTTACCGAACTGATCGCCCGCATCGCCAGCAGCCACGGCGGCTATTCGGTCTTCGCGGGCGTCGGTGAACGTACCCGCGAGGGGACCGATCTGTGGCTCGAGATGCAGGAAGCGAAGATCGGCGACACCGGCCGCAACGTCATCGAGCAGACCTGCATGGTCTTCGGCCAGATGAACGAGCCGCCGGGGGCCCGGCTGCGAGTGGCCCTCTCGGCCCTGACGATGGCCGAGTATTTTCGCGACACAACCGGGGCCGACACCCTGCTGTTCGTCGACAACATCTTCCGCTTCTCGCAGGCGGGCAGCGAAGTCTCGGCCCTGCTCGGCCGGATGCCCAGTGCCGTGGGCTACCAGCCGACGCTGGCCACCGAGATGGGTGCCCTGCAGGAACGGATCACGAGCACCGCCAAGGGGGCGATCACCTCGGTGCAGGCGGTCTACGTGCCGGCCGACGACCCGACCGACCCCGCCCCGGCCACCGCCTTCGGCAATCTCGACGCCTTCATCTACCTCGAGCGGTCGATCTCGGAGAAGGGCATCTACCCGGCTGTCGATCCGCTCGCCTCCTCGAGCCGGATCCTTGACCCGCAGTTCGTCGGCGAGCGACACTATGAAGTGGCTCGTCGCGTGCAGCGAACACTGCAGCGATACCGGGAACTCCAGGACATCATCGCTATTCTCGGCGTGGACGAACTCTCCGAAGAGGACAAACTCGTGGTACACCGGGCCCGGCGGATGGAACGTTTTCTTTCCCAGCCGTTCCTCGTGGCGGAGGTGTTCACCGGTAAGCCGGGTGAGATCACGAGCCTGGAAGACACGATCCGTTCCTTCGAGGAGATCGCCGACGGCAAGTGGGATCACCTGCCCGAGCAGGCCTTCATGTACGTCGGCCCGATCGAGCAGGCGGAGGAGCAGGCGAAGAAGATGGCTGAAAAGAGTAAGGCCTGAGGCACGCGGAGCCACCCGCCATGAGCGACAGCAGCAAAAACTCAGGCAGCCGCACGATCCAGTGCGTGATTGTGACCCCCGAGGCGGTGGTGCTTGACACAGCCGCCAGATCGGTGCAACTGCCGCTCTACGACGGTCTCCGCGGCGTGGCCTACGGCCATGCCCCCTTCATTGGACGGCTCGGGGCGGGCGAGGTGCGGATCGCCGGCGGCGGCGGTGCCGCCGAGGCAAGCTACTTCGTGGAAGGAGGATTCGTCGAGGCAGGCCAGGATAAGGTGACGGTGATCACCGACCGTGCCGTGGCGGCCTCGGCGATCGATCCGCAGCAGGCCAAGCAGGAACTCGAGCGGATCAAAGGCAGCCCAGCGGTTGGCAACGAGGCGATCAATGAGCGGCTGCATGCGGCGCAGGCGGCTCGGAGCATGCTGCGAATCGCCCGCCGCCCCAGGTAGGACTCACGCACGGGCCAGGGATGGCTTGTTCCGCGTGCCGATCAGATCTGGTAGTCGGTGTCGCGGCCGGGTAGTTCGCCCCGCATTCGCAGCCGCGGCCGCTCCAGCACGACCGTGGTGCCCGGCTCGACGCTCCGTGTGAGCCACACGCTCGAGCCGATCACCGAATCGTCGCCGATTCGGGTGGTTCCCCCGAGGATCGTGGCATTGGCATAGATCACCACCCGATCCCCGATCGTGGGATGCCGCTTGGTGCCCCGCACCAGTTGCCCCTCGGCATCGGTCGGAAAAGAGAGGGCCCCGAGCGTGACTCCCTGGTAGATCTTGACCCGGCTGCCGATCTCGCAGGTCTCCCCGATCACGACACCGGTGCCGTGATCGATAAAAAAGTGCGGTCCGATGGTGGCCCCGGGATGGATGTCGATGCCGGTGCGGGCGTGAGCCCACTCGGCCATCATGCGAGGGATCAGGGGGACGTCGAGCCGGTGCATGGTGTGGGCCAGGCGATGGATCGTGACCGCCTCGAGGCCGGGGTAGCAGAAGATGATCTCGTCGAGCGTGCGGACGGCCGGGTCGCCGTCGTAGGCCGCCTGAACGTCGCCGGCGAGCGTCCGCCGCACCTCGGGCAATCGCTCGAGGAACTCCACCGCCTTGGCCTGGCCGAGGGCCTCGAAATCGATCTCCCCGTCATCGGCGACGGTCGCCTCCGACACCTCGCGGCAGGCGGAGCCATGCCGCAGGGCCCGTCCGATCTGCATAGTGAGCTTGTCGTGCAGGCCGTCGATCAGGTCACCGACGTGATAGGTGACGTTGCCGATATGGAGATTCTCCCGCCGCCGGTAGCCCGGATAGAGAATCTCTTTGAGATCCTCGCAGGCGGAAATCACCTGTTCGTAATTGGGCAGGGGGCAGTGGCCGAGGTGATGGATCGCCGGAGACTCCGTGTAGGTCTCCACGATCCGACGCGTCAGCTCGGGCAACTGCTCCTTGATCCGTGTGTCGGTGGACATCGTGGCTCGGCGGCGGGAAAACGAGACGCCCCGCAGGCTCCCACCGAATTCGTCGGCTCCCGGCGGGTCTGAAATTGAGGGTTCTTTCGGTTGTGCGGCAGGGGGCTGGCCGAACCGGCTCAGAGCCGGGGATGGCTCGCCAAAAACGCCGCCAGCAGCCGCAGGCCGGCAGACTGGCTCTTTTCCGGGTGAAACTGGACCGCCAGCAGCCGGCCGCGGGCCACCGCCGAGCAGAACTCACCTTCGTAATCGGTGACGCCGCAGACCTCCGAGGCGTCCGCGGGGGCGGCATGGTAGGCATGCACGAAGTAGAAGTGCTCGCCGTCGGCGGGCGTCGAGTTCCCGCCGTTGCTCCGCCACCGCACGCGGTTGAAGCCCATGTGGGGCACCTTGCGATTCGCCCTCGACTCAAAGCGGACCACCTCTCCGGCCACCGCGGCGAGCCCCTCGTGGCGGCCCCCCTCGTGGCCGACGTCGAAGAGCAGCTGCAGACCCATGCAGATGCCGAGGAAGGGTCGGTCGCGGTCGAGGTGCCGCCGAATCGGCTCCACGAGCCCCCTCGCCCGCAGCTGGCCCATCGCGTCGCCAAAGGCCCCCACGCCGGGCAGCACCAACAGCGGCGCCTCGGATACGACCTCGGGGTCGGAGGTCACCGTGGCCGTGGTGCCGACTCGCTCGAGGGCTTTTTGCACGCTGCGAAGATTGCCGCTGCCGTAGTCGACAATCGCGGCTGGAAGCATGTCAGGCATGCTCTGGATTCTACTGCCGCGGCGCCAGCTCAGGGTAGACCACGAACTCCATACGGCGGTTGCGGGCCCGGCCCGCGGAGGTGGCGTTGCTGACCACCGGATGATTCGCCCCGTGGGCCACGAGGAAGAGCTGCTTCGCCGCGAGAGGGGTTCGCTCCGCGACGAACTGCAGCACCGCCTCGGCCCGGGCGGCGGCGAGTTCGTGCGGAGAGCGGGCCTCGATTCCCGGCAAAGGCGAGGTGTCGGTGTGGCCCTCGATGCCGACATAGTGATCCGGGTAGACCCGGTCGATCTCCTCGGCAACCATCGTCAGCAGGGCGGCGGCACCGGGCACGAGGGCCGCCTCACCGGGTTCGAAGAGCCGCTCGGCCGGCAGCTCGATGCGGACCACGCTCCCGTCAAACCGGACAGGCAAATCGTCGAGGGCAAGCTGGCTCATCGCCGAGTGCATCACGGTATCACCGGTGATCTCCCGCTCGTCGCTCGTAGAAGGTGTGGCCGGGGCCGTCGGCAGGTGGCGGTTGGTGGCCAGCTGCCGTGAGGTGCTTGCGAGCTGCTCGCGAAGCGCGGCGACCTCTTCCTCGAGGATCTCGGTCTGCTCGCGACGTCGGGCCTCCACGGCCACCGCGTCGCTGCCCCCGGCCACGGTGGCGACCGGAGGGGTGTAGGGCAAAGTCGGCGTGGAGGGACCGGTCAGCCCCGGCACGCCCGGAGCCTCCACGACCGGCGGGGCGAGTCCCGGCGGCGGCGGGCCGGCAGTGCGGAAGGGATTGCCCGAGCAGCCGGCCAGAGCTGCCGCGAGGCAGCAGATCGTTCGACCTATCGCTCCGCGAGTGTCCATCGCTCGTGCCCTCGTGGGGCATGGGGTCGCCGGTCCGGACCGCGAGCCCATGGGGGGCCGCAGCGGCGGGTGATCGTAGGGAAGGGGGACAGAGCCCCACAAGGTCGACTCTGCCGGCGGTTACAGCGGCATGCGGGCCCGCAGGCGGCTCCAGAGGGCCAGCGAGACGGCCGTCAGGGCCACCATCAAGAGCAGCACGCCGAGCAGCTCCAAGGGCCTCGCCAGCCAGGGCTCCATCCATGCCGCCAGCGGCCGCCAGCCGCACAGCACGAGCACCGTCGCCGCAGCCAGACTCGGCCCATAGGGCAGCTCATTGTCGCGGTGGGCGAGCCAGCCGAGCCCGCCATGGGCGAGTCCCAGGAAGGCCGCGATGAAGAAGGCCGCCACGCCCGCCTGCCAGCCCAGCCAGCTGCCGACCATCGCCATCAGCGTCACATCGCCCATGCCCATCGCTTCACGGCCGAGTGCCCGCGAGGCTCCCTCACGGGTCAAGAGCACGAGCCCACCGGAGATCACGCTCCCCGCGAGACTCGCGAGCACCGCCGCATGCCGTCGCGATGGCTCGTTCCCGGCGAACCACCAGACCACGATCACCGCCGCCAGGCCGGCCGAGAGGATCAGTCGCCGCAGGTCGAAGCGGCCCGGTGTGGCCGCCGTGCCGACACTCCACCAGGCGGTGAAGGCGAGCAGACAGACCGCCAGGCCGGGCCACCGCGAGATCCATCCGGGACTGCCGCAGCCGAGCGGACCGAGGCCGCCAAGCACATCGGCGACTGCCCTCGCCGCGGCATGATCCCGGGGCTCGAGGCAGGTCACCGGCAGCAGCACTTCCGGGACGAGCCCGACCACAAGCATGCCCAGCAGGGTTCCGGGAACCGTGACACTGTCGGGAATCAGACGGTGACGCAGATCGATCCACACCGCCGCTGCGAGAAAGGCGAACAACACCAGGTGGGCCACGAGCCTGGCAGGAATCCCCGCCCGGGCCTCCGGCAAGGCCGCGACCGCCTCGGGCAGCTGCATGCCCAGCCCGGCGGTCCACCACCAGGCCGCGACCGCCAAAGCGATCGCCAAAGCCTCCACCGCCGCAGCCGACCTCCAGCCCACCGGTCGCGGGCCCCTTGCCAGCCACCAGCCGGCCACCGGTATCCAGCCGGCCGGTCCGCGGCCTGGCCGGCGGGCCGCCCGGGCCAGCTCGCCGGCGGCCATCGGCCTCGCCTCGGCCGCCTCGCCCCGGAGCTCCGACGGCCCCGCCTCATCCAGCACCCCCAGCAGCCGTAGGGTGGCGGCGGTGAGCAGCCGTCCGAGCAGCCCGCCCAGCAGCACCACCAGCGGCAGGAGCCATGGCGGATTCCCGGTGTTCACATTCCCTCCTTCAGCCAGGCGGCGACCTGTTGGGCAATCGCCTGCGGGGCGACCGCCGCAGTCTCGATCACGAGATCGGCCAGCCCCGCGTAGAGCGGTTCCCGCCGGGCCAGCGTGGTAGCCACCTCCTCGAGCACGTCTGAACCACCCAGGGCCGGCCGCGTGGTCGCCGTACTCGGATCGGCGGCGATCCGGCGGCGGATCGTGGCCGCGTCGGCGGTGAGCCAGACAATCGGCCGGCCAGCGCGGTCGAGCAGCCGCCGGTTCGACTCCGCAAGCACCACGCCGCCGCCGGTGGCCAGCACGCAGGCTGGGTTGTCGAGCAATTCCTCCAGCAGGGCCGACTCCCTCGCCCGGAAGCCCGGCTCTCCCTCCGAGGCGATGATCTCCGCGATCGACCGGCCACAGCGACCTGCAAGCTCGAGATCAGCGTCGATCCAGGCCACGCCGAGCACGCCCGCGAGGGCCCTCGCGACGCTTGTCTTGCCCGTCGCCCGGTAGCCGATGAGAGTCGCTCGCGGCATGGTGGAGGATGCTCGAATGTGAAGCAGGGGGCGACAGACTTCGGGGCCGCCGCCTCAGGCCGGCTTGTGGGAGGCGGTCGCCCGCTTGAGGGCCTCGCGAATCGCACCGGCGGGAGCGGGCTGGCCGTGCCAGATTTCGAACTGCTCCGCAGCCTGGCGGACGAACATGTCGACCCCCGAAACGGTGCGGCAGCCCACCGATCGCGCCTCCTTCAGCAGGAGCGTGTTCTCCGGGTTGTAGACGGTGTCGAAGACGATCATGTAGGGCCGCAGATGATCCTTCTCGAAGGGCGTTGCATCGACGTCTGGGTGCATACCGATCGGCGTCGCGTTGACGATACAGTCGTAGGGCATCCGGTAGCGGGCATCCCACTCGATCGCACGCCCGCCGACCTCCCCGGCAATGCTGCGGGCCCGCTCGGGATTGCGACCGGCGATGGCCACCTCGATCCCCCGGCCACGAAGCCCGAAGGCCACCGCCCGGGAGGCCCCGCCGGCACCGAGCACGAGGGCCGTCCGAATCCCGGACTGCGGACCGAGCGTCTCGTCGAAGGCATCATCGACCGCCGCCATCAGGCTCGCGATCGCGGCGGTGGTATCGGTATTGAAAGCCTCGATGCGACCGTCGCCGGAGAAACGCAGCGTGTTGGCCGCCCGGATCGATGCGACCACCTCGTCGGCAGGCTCGGCCCGGGCGAGCACCTTCTCCTTGTGGGGAATCGTGACGCTCAGCCCCGACAGCGGCCAGCGGCCCGCCGAGGCCAGGAAGGCCTCGACCTGCTCGGCCGGAACCCGGAACGGGAGGTAGACGCCGTCGATGCCGGCGGCGGCCATGACGGCATTGTGCACCGCGGGGCTGAGGCTGTGGGCGACCGGGTCGGCCACCACACCGTAGATTTTCGTGGCCGGAGTGATTGCATCGACCCGATAGGTCTCCCGCATCGTCCGCCAGCCGATCTGGCCGGGAGCCATCACGCGATCGTCGTGAAATGTGGCGAAGGTGAAGGGGCTGCCGCAGCGGCAGCTCAAGATCCGGGTGGGCACGCCGATCTCGCCCATACAGACGCCCACGGTCGGCACCTTCGCGGTACGGATCAGCTCGAGCATCCGCAGATTGTCGTCAGGATGATTGGCCATCGTGGCAATCTTGACCACGTCGGCATCCATTCCAACGAGCCTGGCGTGCAGCTCGGCGAGATCCTCCGGTGTGCGGTGGAAATCGTGGTGGCTGATGATCCGTTTTGTCGCACCAAAGCGGGGCACGTCGGCGGCGATGTCGCCCTCCAGATCGACCCAGGCGGCTCCCTCCGCGATCGCCGTTCGCAGCACCAGCAGCCGGGCCTCCTCCGATTCCGCCCAGCGGCCACCATCCTCCGCCCGGCGGGCGGTGATGATCGCCGGGCAGGGTCGTTCGGCGAGCAGCCGCTTCACCTGCACGACCCCCTGGATGTAGTCGAGCCGCAGTTCCACCAGAGAGATTCCCTGCTCGGCGAGAAAGCGGTGCTCGGCGATCATGTGCCGGTGGCGTCCGCGGCCGATGCTCACGCAGATCATGGACATGCCTCGTCGAGGACCGGGCCGGTTCAGCTGCGGCGGAACTGGCGGTCAAGCTCCTGGGTGGTGAGGGTCAAAGTGGTGGGGCGACCGTGGGGGCAATGGTGTGCCGATTCGACGATGGTACGGTCACGAACGAGGGCGTCGACCTCCGCCTGCGAGAGCCGGTCTCCGGCCTTGATCGCCGCCCGGCAGGCGAGCCCAGGGAGGATCTCCTCGCCGCCCGCCCCGGCGGCAGCGCCGCCGGCGGCGGCCGCAAGCCGTGCGGCCACTTCGGCAAGCAGCGTGGCGGCCGATGTCCCGCCGACGAGCGTGGGCCGGCTCGTGACGATCACCGTCGTGCCGGAAAACGGCTCGACCCGCAGCCCGGCCGCGGCGAGTGCTTCGGCCTGCTCCATCACCAGTTCGTACTCGCAGGCCCCCAACTCCACCGGCTCCGGCACCAGCAGGGGCTGAACCTCGATCCGGCCGGCCGAGACGGCAGCCCGCAGCCGCTCGAAGAGCACCCGCTCGTGGAGGGCATGCTGGTCGATGACCTCGATTCCTCGCGGGCTCTCCACGACGAGGTAGCGATCGTGCATCTGCACCGCGAAGGAATCGGTCTGCGGCCCGCCGACCGCCTCGGTGGCTGCCGGCTGCGAGTCAGGGACCGCGCTTGGCGAAGCCGGCGGCGACCAGCCCGGCCGTCCCACCGCCGAGGCGAAAAGCGATTCGGCCCGCGGCGACGCCCCACCGCCGGCCGGGGAGGCTGGCGGCATCGACGTGGCCGCCGGCGGACGCAACGGCGTGCCGAGGTCGGCCGCCAGGAGCGTGGAGCGGAGCGAGGCGAGCACGAGCCGATAGAGCCGCGATGGCTCACGGAAGCGGACCTCCATCTTGGCCGGGTGGACGTTCACATCGACCGCCTCGGGCGGCAGGTCGAGCCGCAGAAACACGATCGGATGGCGACCGGAGAGCATCACGCCGCGGTAGGCCTCGCCCACCGCGTGCAGCAGGCCCCGATCCCGGAAAGGGCGGCCACCGAGAAAGAGATGCTGCAGTCGCCCGCTGGCCATGTCCGCCTCCGGGCGGCCGATGAAGCCCTCCACGGCATACGGCTCGTCGCGGCTGCCGGTGGCCAGCAGTCGGTCGCCGAGCCGGTGACCGTAGATGGCGAGGATCCGCTCCCGCCAGTCGCTGACCGCCGGCAACGTGTACACCCGGCGGCTGCCATGGGTGAGCGAGAGGGCAACCTGGGAGTGAGCCAGAGCGATCCGCACGAACGCATCGGAGAGGTGCGACCACTCCGTGGGCGGCGTCCGCAGGAACGCACGACGGGCCGGCACGTTTCCGAAGAGCTGATGCACCTCGACACTTGTTCCCTCGCCGCAGCCCTCCGGCCGCACCTCGCCTCCGCGGCCACCGTCGATCTCGAGCCTGCCGCCCGAGCTTGCCCCGCGAACGCGGGAACGGATCACCAGCCGTGAGACTTCGCCAATCGAAGCCAGGGCCTCACCCCGGAAGCCGAGGGTGCCGATTCGCTCCAGGTCGTCCGCGTTTCGCAACTTGCTCGTGGCATGCGGGGTGACCGCCAGCGGCAGCTCCTCCGGCGGCATGCCGTGGCCGTTATCGGCCACCCGCACGAGAGCGATACCGCCTTCTTCGACGGTCACATCGATGCAGGTGGCTCCCGAATCGATCGAGTTTTCGAGGAGTTCCTTGAGCACGCTCGCCGGTCGCTCAACCACCTCGCCGGCCGCGATTCTGTTGACGACCGCATCGGGCAGTATCGCGATTTGTGGCATCGCCGCTTTCGCCTCGGGCACCGTCAGGAGAGCTGAAATTCCTTGATCTTACGGTAGAGCGTCCGCTCCCCGATCCCCAGCAGTTCCGCCGCCTGCTCCCGATTGCCACCGGTGAGCTTGAGTGTCTCCTCGATGAAAATCCGTTCGATCTCCTCCAGCGGCCTGCCTACGAGCGTCGACAGACCGGCGTGTTTGTCGACCGGCTGGGCCGCCTCCTCACCGGCTGCCGGCTCGAGCTCCAGCGGCAAGTCGTCAACGTCGAGCGTGCCGTCGATGTCGACGACCACCATGCTCTCGATCACGTTGCGGAGCTGACGAACGTTGCCCGGCCAGGCAAACGAGCCGAGCCGCATGCGGGCCGCGGGGCTCACGCCGCAGACCTGCTTGTGGTGCCTCTTGGCAAACTGCCGGATGAAGTGCTCGATCAAGAGGGGGATGTCGGCGGACCGCTCCCGCAGGGTGGGAATCGCGATCGTGATCACCTTGAGTCGGTGGTAAAGGTCGCTGCGAAAACTGCCGGCGGTGATTGCCTCCTCGAGATTGCGATTGGTCGCCGAGAGGATCCGCACGTTGACCTTGACCGGAGTATTGGAGCCAACCCGGGTGATCTCACTCGACTCGAGCACCCGCAGGAGCTTGATCTGGGTGGCCATCGGCATGTCGCCGACCTCGTCGAGAAAAAGCGTGCCGCCATTGGCAAACTCGAACTTCCCGACCCGGTCGCTGGAGGCGTCGGTGAAGGCTCCCCGCACATGACCAAACAGTTCGCTTTCGAGAATGTTCTCCGAGAGCGCCGCGCAGTTGAGGGCCACGAAGGGCTTCGTCTTGCGGGGGCTGTTCTGGTGGATCGCCTGCGCCACCAATTCCTTGCCGGTGCCCGTTTCACCCTGGATCAAGACGCTGGCGTCGGTGGGAGCGATCCGCCTGAGACGGTCGATGAGGGCGAGCATCTGCGGGCTCGAGCCGACCACCCCCTCGAAGCCGAACTTCTCGTCAAGTCGCCGGTTGAGTTCGACGTTCTGCCGCTTGAGCAACACACCCTCGGAGGCCTTCTCCACCGCCGAGCGGAGGTGGCCGAGGTCGAGCGGCTTCTGCAGATAGCTGTAGGCGCCCTGCTGCATCGCGGCCACCGCCGAGGGGATCGTGCCGTGGCCGGTGACCACGATCACCTGCGTCTCCTCGCAGGCCTGCTTGGCCGCCGCGAGAATCTCCAGGCCGCCGATGTCGTTCATCATCAGATCGGTGACCACGACATCGAAGACTTCCTCCTCGATCCGTCGGGCTCCCTCCTGGCCGCTGCCGGCAACGACACAGCGGTAGCCGAGCTTGGAGAGCCCCTCGCACATCGTGCGAGCATGGGCGAGGTCATTATCCACCACCAGCACATTCACCAGCGGCGTCGACGGGGCGTCTTCCCCCGTGGCATCCTTCCCTGTGGCTGCTGTCATCATGCAGTTGTTGTACGAATCACGATGCGGGGGCGTCCAGTTGACCCGAACGCTGCGGCCCCGGGGGGCTCGCCTCGGCATCCTGCGTGGCCAGCCGCGGAGGGGTGGGCAGCCAGATCGAGACCCGCGTGCCGCGTCCGACGGCCGTTTCCACGTCGATGCTTCCGCCGTGGGCCTCCACGATTTTGCGGGCCGTGGGCAGGCCGAGGCCGGAACCGCCCTGCTTGGTGGAGAAGAAGGCGCGGAAGGCCTTGGCGAGCGTCTCCGGATCCATGCCCGGACCGGTGTCGATCAGCTCGAGGAGCACGCCCATGCCGGCTGGTCGGGTCCGGACCACCAGCTGCCCCCCTTCGGTCATCGCCTGCACTGCATTGATGAGCAGGTTGAGCACCGCCGAGCGGAATGTCTCGCGGTCGAGCTGCACCTTGGGTACGGCAGGATCCAGATAGCGGATCACCTCCACGCCCGCCTCCTCGGCCCGCGCCGCGAAAAACTCGAGCAGCTGCCCGATCTCTTCGTTGAGGTTGCCCGGCTCGAGGGAGAGCGACTCCTGGCGGGCGAAGTCGAGGAAATCACCAAGCAGCTGCTGCAGGCGGTCGCACTCCTGGCGGACGAGTTCGATCTTGGCCCTCGCCCGGCGATCCCGCTGCCGCTGCGGTCCGCCGCCCGACTCGGCTTCCTGGAAATCCTCGGCCAGGAGCTCCATGTTGAGCCGGATCGTGGAAAGCGGATTGCGAATCTCGTGGGCCAGGCCGCCGACGAGCTCGGAAAGCTCCGAGTAGACCTCGGCAGCCGTCCGGCCCGTGGCGTCGACCCCGGTTTCGTCAGCCCTCGGCATGGGTCGCTTCGGATTCACCGTTCTCGGTCGCCTCGACCATCGCTGAACGACGGCTGAGCTTGACCCGATCCTGGTCGTCCACGGCGATCACCTTGACCCGCATCATGTCGCCGACACTGCAGATATCCGCAACGCTCGCGACATACTCGTTGGAAAGCTCGCTGATATGGCACAGGCCGTCCTTGCCCGGCACCAGTTCGACGAACGCGCCGAAGTCCTTGACGCTCGTGACACGCCCCTCGTAGATCCGCCCAATCTGAATCGACGCGGTGAGGGCCTCGATCTTCGCCATCGCAGCCTGGGCGCTCTCGCCGTCGAGGGCGGCGACCGTCACGGTGCCGTCGTCGTCGACCTCGACGCTCGCTCCGGTGCTCTCCTGGATCGCCCGGATCGTCTTGCCTCCCGGACCGATCAAGAGGCCGATCTTCTCCGGGTTGATCTGCGTTCGCAGCAGCCGAGGGGCGTTGGGGGAGATCTCCTCGCGAGGCCGCCGGATCGCCGAAAGCATGCTGCGGAGAATCTCGAGCCTCGCCTCGCGGGACTGGGCCAGCGTGCCCTCGATGATCGCCCGCGAGATGCCGGCAATCTTGAGGTCGAGCTGGATCCCCGTGATTCCGGCCTGGCTGCCGGCGATCTTGAAATCCATGTCGCCGAAGTGATCCTCGTCGCCGAGGATGTCGGTCAGGAGCGTCCAACGGTCGTCCGTCTCCTTGACCAGACCCACTGAAATCCCGGCCACCGGGTTGGTGATCGGCACACCTGCGGCCATCAGCCCAAGCGTGGCCCCGCAGACCGACGCCATCGAACTCGAGCCGTTCGACTCGAGGATGTCGGAGATCACGCGGATCGTGTAGGGGAAGGTGTCGAGGTCGGGAAGGACCGGCTTGACGCTCCGCTCGGCAAGGGCCCCGTGGCCGATCTCCCGCCGCCCGGGACCACGGATCGGACGCACCTCCCCGACCGAGAAGGAGGGGAAGTAGTAGTCGAGCATGAACTTCTTGGAGTATTCGTCGAACAGGCCGTCCACCCGCTGTTCGTCCTTGCCGGTGCCGAGGGTAACCGTCACCAGGCTCTGGGTCTCTCCCCGCTGAAAGAGGGCCGAGCCGTGCACCCGCGGCAAAAGATCGACCTCGCAGTGGATCGGTCGCAGTGTCTTTGAATCGCGGCCGTCGGGTCGGCGGCCCTCGAGGATGAGTTCGCGAACGGCTCGCTCCTCGAGATCGTGCCAGACATGCGAGAAATCCCCGTCGGGAAACGCGTCGGCCGCGGTGGGATCCGGAATCAGTTCCGCCTTGGCCCGCTCTTTGATGGCCCGGGTCGCCTCGTGGCGATCCTGCTTGCCGACGATCGCCTTGGCCTGCTTCATCTCGGCGAGGTAGCCGCCGAAAATCCGCTCCTGCAGCGGACCGTAGTCGGGGAGGTCGTACTGCTTCTTGGGCTTGCCGGCCTTTTCCATCAATTCCTTTTGCATGCTGCACAGCTCACGGATCACCCGCTGGCACTCGTCGATCGCCTCGAGCATGCGGGCCTCGGGCATCTCGCGGGCAAATCCCTCGATCATCAGCACCGAGTCTTCGTTGCCTGAGACGATCAGATCGAGGTCGCTCTCCTCGAGTTCGTCCTGGGTCGGAAAGACCACGAACCGCCCATCAACCTGGCCGAGCCGGACGCTGCCGATCGGGCCCTGGAAGGGAAGTTCCGAGATCGACAGGGCCGCCGAGGCACCATTCATCGCCAGCAGGTCGCCGTCGTTCTGGCGGTCGCTGGAGAGCACCGAGGCCTGCACCTGCACCTCGTCGTGGAAGCCGACCGGAAAGAGCGGCCGAATCGGCCGGTCGATGAGCCGGCTGGTGAGCGTTTCCCTCATCGTGGGCCGGCCTTCCCGCTTGAGGAACCCGCCGGGAAACTTGCCGGCCGCTGCCACCCGCTCACGGTAGTCGCAGGTCAGGGGAAAGAAGTCGATTCCTGCCCGCGGTGCCCCGGTGGCCGCCGCCACGAGCACGGTCGTGTCGCCATAGCGAACGAGCACCGCCCCCGCGGCCTGCTTGGCCAAAAGCCCCGTCTCCATGCTCAGCACATGATTCCCAATCGTTCGTTCAACTCGAGTCTTCACGTTTCCTTCATCCTTCCATTGCTACGTACGACAACAACGTCACATTCACACACATGATTCCAAGTATCCAACAATGCTTCACCCGCCCGGCAGACGCTCGGTGCAGACCGGGGGTCGGGCCACCCGCCACCGCACCGATACTTCGCCTGCAGCCTCACGTCCGGAGAGAATCCAATCACTTGCGGATATTGAGCCGCTTGATGACGTCGAGGTAGCGATCGGGGGAGACCCGCTTGAGGTAGTCGAGCAGCCGGCGACGGCGGCTGACCATCATCAACAGACCCCGCCGGCTGGCGTGGTCCTTCGCATGCTTGCGGAAGTGTTCGGTCAGTTGGCTGATGCGGTCGCTCAGGAGTGCAATCTGCACCTCGGCCGAACCGGTGTCAGCCTTGCCCCTTTTGAAGGAGCCGATCAAATCCGTTTTTCTCTGCTTCGTCAGCGACATCTGGGTTTCGTCAGCGACATCTGGGCCAGCCCGCACCACGTCGGTTCGGCCCGTACCGGCGGTTGCTCCGCCGGCGTGACTGAAGATCACAATCTACCGGGCTGCGGCCCGATTGCAAGGATGGGTGGGGCATGGGTGGGGGATGGGCAGGGATCGGCACATCGGCGAGGGATCGACAGCGATCAGGCCTGTGAAACCTGCCTGCCGCTCGCCGGCCCGGCGACAGCCGCCGCCGCGGCCGCCGAAACCGGCCTGCCTGAGCGGGGAATTTCATGGACCACGTCCCAGGCCAAGCCGAGCCGCTCCATCGCCAGGATCGCCCAGTAGGTCACATCGACCTCCCACCAACGATGCCCGTGACGGGCCATCCGCTGGTAGGCATGGTGATTGTTGTGCCAGCCCTCTCCAAAGGCGAGCAGGCCCACCCACCAGAGGTTGGTGGAGTCGTCGGTGGTCTCGTAGTTCCGGTAGCCCCAGATGTGGGTCGCCGAGTTGACGAACCAGGTGACGTGGAACACATAGAGCATTCGCACTGCCACGCCCCACACGAGCCACGACACACCGGTAGCCGGGCCGAACCAATACCAGCCGGAGGCGAGCAGGGCACCACCGATCAGGATGTGCCACAGCAGAAAGGTCGAGTGCAGAAAGCGGATCCCTGGATCCTTCGCCAGGTCGGGTGCCCAGCGGGAGACATGCGCCTCGACCTCCTCCCGGGAGTGCCTCGGGAACAGCCAGAGCATGTGGGCCCACAGGCCACCATCACGCGGAGAGTGCGGATCTCCCTCCTGGTCGCTGAAGGCATGGTGCTTGCGGTGATTGGCAACCCAGACCATCGCCGAGCCCTCGCCCGACACGCCACCGAGGAAGGCGTAGAACCATCGCACCGGGCGGAAGGTGGAGAAACTGCCGTGGGTCAGCAGGCGGTGGTAGCCGAGACAGACCCCCAGCCCGCCGGTCACCCAGCAGAGTACCGCCGTAATCGCCAGGCCCGACCAGGTGAAAAAGAAGGGCGCCGCAAGGGCCGCAACGTGCACGCCGCCAATCCAGGCAAGCACCACCCAGTCGAGTTCGGCCAGCCGCCCACCCCACGTGGCCGCCCGGCCGTCACGCCGCGGTTCGGCAGCCCGAGGAACTGCCGGCTCCTGCGACTCGTCGGTCACGGCCGCTGCCGGCGGTTCAAGAAGGCCGACGCCTTCGTCAGCCACACGAAGTTCAGAATCGATTGGGGTGGTCATGCGTGGTCTCCTCGCTGCGGGTGCCGACGGACGGGCCTCGGACCTCCATACTGTGCTCCGAAATGCGGAGTTTTGACAGCCTCGCTCGGTCAGGAGCGGGTCGGCCTCGTGTCAAAAATCTGTCAAAATTCTCCACCACCCTCGGAAAGGGATGCCGAGCGTGCCGGGCCGTCGCCCGGTTGCCGTGGAAGCCGCAACAACAGCCGGGCAGCACCCGCCGACGCGGGGATCGCCGCGCCGTTGTCGGCGGGGAAGAGCCAGGCCAGCCGCTCACAGGCCACTCGGCCGACAGGAGGCAGCAGAATCGGAGCAGCCGGCCCCTCCACGACGCCCGCAGACGCCCCCTCAAAACCGCGCAGCCGCAGCCCGCGGGAATCAAGGTCGGCGATCAGGGAAATCGAGCGAAAGGGAACCATCGACCCGCGGCCACGCTCGCCGCCACCAAGCGGCAGCATCACCTCGGGAAGCGATGCTCCGCCGCGACAGCCGAGCACCGTCACCAACGAATCCACGAGCCCCCCGCCGAGGCGGCCCTCCTCGGCATCAAGACGCACCTCCGCCCGCTCGAGCCGACCATCACTCAAACCGAACTCGACCAGCTCGAGGGAAGCCTCGCCCATCGCCCGCCTGCCGAGCAGACCGGCGAGCCGGGCCAGGTCGACGCGATCCACGCTGCCGCTCCCGGCTGCCGTCCAGCGGCCTTCCTCGCGGACCACCGTGAAGCGGCCGCGAACCGTGGCCATCTCTCCGAGATCGGGCAGCCAACCGATGGCCGAGGCAAGCGTGCTCAGGGGGATCGGCTCGCCGCAGGTCAGCAAGGCCTCGATCCGGCCCCCGGCCTCACCCGGCTCCCAGCGAAGCCGAAGTTCGTCGCCGTCGGAGGGTGACCGACAGATGCGGATCGCTCTTCCGGCGTCGGTGGCCACGCATTCCACAAGCAGGCCACCGCCCCAAAGCGGCCCGTCCTGTCGCCAGCGGAACCGCTCGATCTGAAGGACACAGCCGCCGGGAAAACTCACCGGATCAGTGAGCCACCCAATCGCCAGCGGCCCGAACCCGGCCGCCTCGCGATCGCCGAGGAGCAGCTCGGGGATCGCGAGGCGCAGCCCCGTGGCCCGCCGCTCGAGCACCGCCTCGGAGACCTCCGCGACCGGCATGCCGTCGCGACCGGCCAGGCTCACCGCCTCGAGCCGCACGGTTCCTGGCCGGAGGTGTTCGATGCGATTTGCGTCGACCCGCATGCCCAGTGACTGCGAGCAGTCGGCGAGGATCGCTTCGACGTGCTCACCGCTGCGGTGGTACCAAGCCCAGCCGACAAGCCCGGCCGCCGGCAGGAGACAGACCGTCACGAATACCCACCTCGCCAGCCGCAGCCTCGCGAGCGATTGTTCGACGAACATCCTTGTTCTCCAAGTCGCTTGTTCTCCGCTGCAACCGATCCGCAGCCCGAAGGGGCGGCAGGGACCACCGCGGCCTACCGCTCGCGGGCGAGTTGCAAGTATCCCCTGAAACGATCCTGCATTTCCTCGATGCTGTCACCCCCGAATTTCTCGACCACCGCGGCAGCGACCTCGAAGGCGACCACGTTTTCCACAATCACGCTCGCCGCGGAAACCGCACAGACATCGCTCCGTTCGTAGGCGGCCGACTCCGGCTGCTTGCTTGCGAGATTGATCGATTCCAGCGGCTTGCGGAGCGTGCTGATCGGTTTCATCGCCGCCCGCAGCAGAAGCGGCTGTCCGTTGGTGATTCCCGCCTCGAGACCGCCGGCATTGTTGGTGGGCCGCACGAAGCCCAGCCCGGCCTCGCCCCTCTTCTCCTCGTCAAACCCGATCGCGTCGTGAACCGCCGAGCCGCGACGACGGGCCGCCTCGAAGCCGAGCCCGATCTCCACGCCCTTGATCGCTTGGATGCTCATCACCGCCTGGGCGAGCCGCCCGTCGAGCTTGCGGTCCCACTGGATGTGGCTGCCCAGCCCGATCGGCAGGCCGTCGACCCGCACCTCGACCAGGCCGCCGAGGGTATCGCCCTCCTTGCCCACTCGGTCGATCAGCGCGGTCGCCTCGGAATCCCGTTCCGGATAGAGCGAGTAGACGACGCTCTGCTCGCGGAGTCCACGCAGTTCGGCAAGGCTCCCGTCGCGGCTTCCGAGTTCGAGTTCGCCGATCGAGACCACCCAGCCGGCCAGATCGATCCCAAACACCGCGAGCAGCTGGCGGGCCAGGCCGCCGGCGGCGACCCTCGCGGCCGTCTCGCGGGCACTGGCTCGCTCGAGCACCGCCCGCACACCGCCGAGGTGCTTCACCGCCCCGGCGAGGTCGACATGGCCCGGCCGCGGACGATCGACCTCTTCGAGTCGCTCGAGCTTCGCGTCGCGGTTGACAACCTCCAGGGCCAGCGGGCTGCCGAGGGTCACATTCTTCCAGAGTCCCGAGCGGAAGACGACAGCGTCGGTCTCGATCCGCTGCCGCCCGCCGCGACCATAGCCGCCCTGACGGCGGCGGAGTTCGGCGTCGATCAGTTCCCGATCCACGGTGAGCCCCGCCGGAAACCCGTCGATCAGGGCGACGAGCGCCGGGCCGTGCGACTCGCCGGCAGTGAGGTAGCGGAGCATCCGGAGGGCTTTCGGGGGCGGTGGGCGGAAATTGGTCGAGCGGGCGGAATTCGGAAGTTTCGCACGATTCTAGCAGACGGCCCGCCGGCGTCGGCGGCCGGCTCAGGCCGGCGCGGCACCGGTCAGCAGGCGGCAGGCCTCGAGGTATTTCTCGCGGGTCTGTGCCACGACCTCGGGGGGCAGCGGCGGCGGCGGGCTCCGCTTGTCCCAGCCGGAGGCCTCGAGCCAGTCACGGACGAATTGCTTGTCAAATGAGCCAACCTGACCGTGGCCGACATCGGCCGCCGGCCAGAAGCGGGAGGAGTCTGGTGTGAGCAGTTCATCGACCAGGATCACCGAGCCATCCGCAGCTCGGCCCCACTCGAGTTTTGTGTCGGCAACCACGATGCCCCGGGTGGCGGCATGGTCGGCCCCGCGGCGGTAAACCTCGAGGCTCTTGTCGCGGAGTTCGGCGGCGAGGTCGGCCCCCACCGCCGCAGCCATCGTCTCGAAACTGACGTTTTCATCGTGACCGCTGACGGCCTTGGTGGCGGGCGTGAAGATCGGCTCGGGAAGCCGGTCGCCGGGGGCCAGACCGGCGGGCAGGACGAGGCCGCAGACGGTCCCCTCGCGGCGATACTCCGCCAGGCCCGAACCGGCCAGCCAGCCACGGACGACGCACTCGAAGGGAATTACTTCCGCGGTGCGGACGAGCATCGTGCGACCGCGAAGCGGCGCGAGGTCGATGCCTGCCGGCAACGGCATCGCATCGACGTCGGTGGTGATCAGGTGATGGCCGATCCTGTCGGGACCGCTACCGAAGCGACCAAACCAGTAGGCCGAGATCGCCGTGAGCGCCCGGCCTTTGTCGGGGATCGGCGTGGGCAGAACCCGGTCGAAGGCGCTGATCCGGTCGGTGCTCACGATGAGCATCTGCTCACCGAGGTCGTAGCAATCGCGAACCTTGCCGCGGGTCAGTCGGCCGAGGTCGAGGGAGGTTTCGGTGACGATCATGAACGATTTTGTAGCAGACAGGGCGAGCAGCCAGCAGGCTGTGGAAGAAGTCTGCCGCCGCAGGACGCGATCGGCGACCCCAACAACCTCGGCTTTTTGGGGAGTCGCTCACGTGGGCCTCGAGTGGGCATTTGTTCGCCCGCGTCCGCGGGCAGGGGCCATGGAGGGCAATCCTGTTCGGCACGATGCTTGCTTCCCTGCAGACAGGCAATTCCGGCAAGCTGATGGACGTTGCGCCCTGGGCAGCGGGGGAGCGCACTGGACAAGGTCCGGAAGCGGGTGGCGGAACTGGCGTGGACGCCGCTGGCTGATCGAGATGTTCTTCCGCACGTTCAA
>CAZRKH010000126.1:0-92513 GCA_964600785.1 uncultured Chitinophagaceae bacterium | reverse complement strand
GCCAGCGACGAGGCCCGCTGGGAGGGTCAACGCGTCGGCCGCTCTGATCCGATTCCGCAGTAGGGGGTGAGTGCCGGAATCGGCCGACCGACCGGGGGCGGGACCGGGCGAGATCTGGCAGGTATAACTGAGTGCGAGCGTGACCGGCTCCCTGTCCACCACGTTGCCACCTGATCCCTCGAGGCTGCAAACCCATGACCACGACCACCGTCTCTTCTCGCATCGTTCTGGCAATGCTCGCCGCGGTGGTCGTTTTTCCACCGGCGTCCGCCGAGGAGGCCGAACTCAACGCCACCGGCAAGAAACTCGAGGCCGCCTACACCGCGCGAATGCAAGCGGCCAAAGCGGATCTCGAGCGTGCGGTCGCTCGTTTCGATGCCGCCAAAAAGGAGGCCTACACCAAGGCCCGGGAACTCGAGGTCAAGGCCCGCAAAAAATTTGAAAACTACAACAGCGGTATCAAAGGCGGTGTGAAAGAGGCTGAGAGGCTGGTCAATCACGCCAAGCACAAGTGGGTCGGCGGCGCCGAAGCCACCATCCGCCGGCTGGAAGGGGATCTCAAAAAAGCCAAGAACGACGGCCAGCAAAAGAAGCTCGAAGCGGAACTGGCCAAGTGGCGGAAAAACCGGGAAGAGGGCCTGGAGGCCTTGGCACAGCGAGAGCAGGCTCTCGAACTGGCCAGGAAGGCCGAGACAGACGGACCGCGATTGATCAAGGAAGCCACCGAGGCCCTGGCCAGGGCCCAGGCCAACACCCGCAAGGTCCTTGATCAGACCGGATTGAGCGAGGTCCTGATCGACGGATCCCTCGACGGCAAACTTGCCACATACGTGCTCCTCGAGGAGGCCACGCCCGCCGGCCTCGCTCGCTTTGCCCAGGAGAGCCAAGAACACAAGGAGCTTGTCGACCAGCTGCTCGCCGACGAAAAGCTGATGGCTTTGATGCTGGTGCACGACGGCGCCAGGCGGCCCCGGATCGGCCGCGACGAAGGCCCCGCCCAATACGGCCCGGCGATGAAGATCTACAACGAGATCCTCGAGGCGAGCCCCAAGGCCGGCTCGGGCGTGCTGCATGAACTGGCCCTGGCCTGTGCGCTGGAGCATTCGGTTCCCATCAAGCTGAATCCCGTCGCGGCAGACACCGACGCCCCCGAATACGTCGATCCGGTCAAACGCTACCTGGCCTACGAAAAAGCCTATCTGGCCGGCGAACTCGACCCGGCATTCGAGGGCCTCAATGCCTGGGAACTGCGTCATGTCGTCAACGGCGAGGAGCCCGATGCCATCAGCGGCTGGGGCCGCACGATGATGCGGAACTTCCGCCCCGAATACACCCGCGGTGATTACGGCTGGCGGTACGTGCGGATCGTGGCCACCGACGTCCGATACGGCTCGCAGAATGTGCCGCTCGACCGCGACGAACTGCATTTCTTTCAGAACATCATCATGAACGGTGGTGTCTGTGGTCGCCGGGCCTTCTTCGGCCGCTTCGTGCTGCGGGCCTTCGGCATCCCGACCATCGCCCGCCCTAGCCGCGGCCATGCCGCGCTTGCCCACTGGACCCCCGAGGGCTGGGTGGTCAACCTTGGGCCCGGGTGGGGTGGTGGCTGGACCACGACGCGATACAGAAACGGGCTTGATTTCGTCGCCACCGCCCAGGCGCGTACCGACCGGCAGGAGTATCCGGCGGTGAAGCGTGCCCAGTGGCTGGGGGTTGTGGCCGGAGAGCCGCCTGTCTACGGCGAGCATGAGGAGGCGACTCCCGGGTTCTGGAACGCGATGTCGTTGCACCTGCAGCGGCGGATCATCGCCAAGAGCAAGGCCGAGACACTCGCGGCACTCGGGAGCGATCTTGGCGAGGCCGACGGCTCCTCCGAAGGTGGCCAGGCCGATGCCGGCAGCCGCCGGAAGGAAAAGATCACAATCACCGACGACGGCATGATCATCATCCCCGCCGCCGCGTACACCGCCGCCGATGGCCGCGAAGTGCTGGCTGTCGCGAGTGACGACCAGGGCATGCAGGTGTTTCTGCCACGCTTCTTCCCCAAAGGCCTGACCATCCTGCGGGGCGGCACCTGGAAGAGCGATGCCGCGGCCTCCAGTTCGGCCTCGCGGCTGCTGAGTTCGGGCTATGGCCGCTATGACAACTGGGGGCTGCGGGCGGCGATCACGGCACCGGAGGGCAAATCCAACCCGCCTGGCGAGCTGACCCTCGACCTGGGAGACGGCGTGAAGATGGAGTTCGTCTACATCAAGCCCGGCTCGTTGACGATGGGCGGCGAGATCGCCCAGGAGAGCAAATGGGTCGGCTCCGAGACCCCGAAACACGAAGTCACCATCAGCAAGGGCTTCTACCTCGGAAAATACGAGGTCACCCAGCAGCAGTATCAAACCGTCATGGGCAGGAACCCCAGCAGCAAAAAGCATCAGGGGCCGGATTTGCCGGTCGACACGGTCAGCGAGATCGATGCCGAACGCTTCTGCACCGCCCTGGCAGGCCGAAGTGGCGCCGACGTCCGACTGCCCACCGAAGCCGAATGGGAATACGCCGCTCGGGCCGGCAGCTCGAGCCAGTGGTTCTTCGGTGACGACCCGGCCCGCTTTGGCGACTACGGCTGGTTCAAGGACAATTCCGGCCTCGAGTCTCATCCGGTTGGCCAGAAGAAGCCCAGCCCCTGGGGACTCTACGACATCTACGGCAACGTCTGCGAGCGGGTCGCCGACCGTTACAACGCGAGCTTTTACGCCAACAGCCCCCCGGTTGATCCGGTCTCCACCGGCGTCACCAAAACATCCACCGCGGAGTATGAAATCAAGGCTCCACGATCGGGCCGCTACGAGCTGACCGCCGAGGTCTGCACCGTCAATGACGGCCAGCACCTGATGGTTTCGGTCAACGGCGGTGAACCGGGCAACATCAGACTGCCCTTGACCTGCGGCGAGTGGCAGTCGAGCCAGCCGCTCACCGTAGAACTCAGCGAGGGTTCGAACACCCTCGAGCTGTACCGTATCGACGCCCCGCAATACGGCATCGCCGTCAAGGCCCTGACTTTGACTCCTGTGAAGTAGGTAACGAGCGGTACGGCGCGACATCGACGTCGTTGGGCTGTCGCGGGCCCGGTGTGCTGCGGCCCTCTTCCACGATCCTCCGGTAGGCGGCGGTCATCGCGGCGACCCGCTCGGGATGCCGCGATGCCAGGTTTTCCCGTTCGCCCGGGTCGACGGCCAGGTCGTAGAGCCGGACCTCATTGCCGAGGTCGGCGGGAGCCCCCGAAGCCCCGCCCCAGGCGGGATTGCCGAGGATCAGCTTCCAGGAGCCGTCGCGAACCGCCGGTACGCCGCTGGCCGAGCAGCTCACCGCATGGTGGCGGATCGGCTCGCCAGACCCGGCAAGCAGCGGCAGCAGGCTCAGGCTGTCTTCACCCGCTTGGGGCGGCAGTGATTCGCCGAGCAGATCGGCGAGCGTGGCGAAGATGTCAGCCTGGTGGACGAGGGCATCGCAGACGCTTCCCGGGGCGACCACGCCGGGATACCGCACGATGAAGGCCACGCGGTGGCCGCCCTCCCAGGCATCACCCTTGTAGCCGCGGAAGGGTCCGCTGGGAAAGTGCCCCTGCCGCTCGAGCTGCTGCCCGCCGACATAGTGGGCGAACCCGTTGTCGCTGGTGAAGATCACGAGTGTCTCCTCGGCACAGCCGGCCCGTTCGACCGCGGCGAGCAGATCACCGACGATCGCGTCAGTCTCCATGATCAGGTCGGCGCAGGCGTTGTTGAGGCCGCTGGCTCCCCGCCAAGGCTTGTTAACCGCCAGCGGCGTGTGCGGGCTTGTCAGTGGCATGTAGAGCAGGAAAGGCTCTTCGGCGGCGGCCGCCTCCTCGATGAAGGCCACGCCACGGTCACGCAGCGTGGGCAGCACGTGCTCGAGTTTCCAGTCGGTGATCGCCGGCCCCTGCTTGCTCGCCCGGTGGTTCCTGAAGTCGGCTTCGGGAAGCACGGTGGCGGGGATGCCGAGGGTGTGGTCGTCTTCGATAAAGCAGTAGGGCGGCCAGTTGGGGACGTCGGTGCCGAAATAGTGGTCGAAGCCGCGGGTGGTGGGGCCGCCGCCGATCGGCCTGGAGAAGACCGCCTGCCAGGCCTCCCGGTGGGCGGGGGTCACATCGCTCGGAAGAAAACGCCGCTGCTCCCCGGTGGACGTGTCGGGAATCCTCCGCATCGTGCCGATCACCAGGCCGCGGCGGGCTGCATCGATCGGCCACTCCCAGCCGAGGTGCCACTTGCCGATCGCGGCGGTGCGGTAGCCGTGCCGCTTGGCAAGGCCGCCGATCGTGAGCCGGTCAGCGGCGATCAGGGGCTCTTCCCAGGTGCCTACGATCCCCCGCTGGAGCCGCGTCCGCCAGTGGTAGCGGCCCGTAAGCAGCGTGTAGCGGCTCGGCGAGCAGACGCCCGACGAGGAGTGAGCGTCGGTAAACCGCATGCCCTCCGCGGCCAGAGCGTCGATGCAGGGCGTGGAGATCTTCCCGCGTTGGGGGTTGTAGCAGGCGACATCGCCGTAGCCGAGGTCATCGGCATAGACCACGAGGATGTTGGGCCTGGCCGCCGCCGCCACGAGCGGCATCGCGGCGACAGCCAGCAGGAGCCCGCAGGCAACAAGCGGCCGACGCGACGGTTGTGGTGCTGGTGTCAGCCGATCTATTCTTTCGGTCTGTGTTGCAGTCTGTGTTGCAGTCTGTCGCTGCATGCCATGGGCCCCGAGGAATTGCATGATGGTGTCACTTTCGAGTTTCCGTTTCATCCTGTCTGTCTCCCTGCTTGCGGTCCTGCCGATCGTCGGCCTTGCAGCGGAGCCCGCGGCCTCGGCTGAGCCGCTCGCGGCCCTGATCATCGACGGGCAGAACAACCATGGTAACTGGCCGCAGACGACGCGGATGATGAAGCGGTATCTGCAGGACTCCGGCCGCTTCAGCGTCGATATCGCGACCCATGCCCCGCAGGGCCCCGATCCCTCCTTCGAGCCCGCCTTCGCGAAGTACGACGTGGTGATCTGCAACTTCGGCCATGGTGCCGCCGAGTGGAAGCCCGAGACGAAAAAGGCCTTCGAGGACTACATGGCGGGCGGCGGTGGACTGGTGGTCGTGCACGCGGCCGACAATTCCTTCCCGCAGTGGCCTGCCTACAACGAAATGATCGGCCTCGGCGGATGGGGCGGCCGCAGCGAAAAAAGCGGCCCTTACGTCTACTACGACGACGCGGGAAAACTCGTTCGCGACACCTCGCCGGGCCGCGGCGGCAGCCATGGGCCGCAGGCGCCGTTCGCAATCATCATCCGCAACACCGACCATCCGATCACCGCCGGCATGCCCTCAACTTGGATGCACGCCAAGGACGAACTCTACGACCGCCTCCGGGGGCCGGCGGAAAACCTCGAGGTGCTCGCGACCGCCTACTCACCCGCCACCAAGCGTCACGAGCCGATGCTGATGACGATTCACTACGGTGACGGCCGGGTGTTCCACACGCCGATGGGCCATGCCAACGAGTCGCAGGAGTGCGTGGGCTTCATCACGAGTTTGCTGCGAGGCTGCGAGTGGGCCGCCACCGGCGCGGTGAGCACACCGATTCCCGATGACTTCCCCACCGCCGACGCCCCGAGCAGCCGTCCCTTCGAATAATTCGCATGAGCCGGATTGTGATCGGCGTCGACTTCACCTCGGCCCCTTCGCCAAAAAAGCCGATCACCCTCGCTCTCGGCGAGTGGATCCCGACGCGGCCCTTGGATCGCTACCGGCTCGATGAGGTGCGTGAACTGCAGAGTTTTGCGGCCTTCGAGGACTTCCTGGCCGAGCCGGGGTGCTGGATCGGCGGCTTCGACCTGCCCTTCGGACAGCCGCGAAGCCTCGTCGAGCACGAAGGCTGGCCGACCCGTTGGCCGCAGCTTGTCCGCGACTACTGCCGCCGGCCAAGAGACGAACTGCGAAATGTCTTCAAGCGGTGGTGTGATCGCCGGCCAGTGGGCAATAAGTTTGCCTGGAGAAAAACTGACCGGCCGGCCGGGTCGAGCCCGGCGATGCGGTGGACCAATCCTCCGGTGGCCTGGATGATGCACGCGGGTATCGGCCGGATGCTTGCAGCAGGGCTCGTGTTTCCCGCCCACAGGCATCCCGCGGCCCGCTGCCGCCACGGCCGTCGTGGCCATGCCAGGCTGAAGGTCGCCCTCGAGGCCTACCCGGGCTTCACCGCCCGCCAGGTCTGCCGCGATTCCTACAAGAGCGACACTCCCGCCGCCCAGACACCCGCCCGCCGGCATGCCCGACGGCGAATCGTCGCCGCGCTCCGCGAGGGCTCGGCGGGTCTTGCCGTGCGGCTCGAGGCCTCCCCCCGCTGGCAGCGGCGACTGATGGCCGACGGCCAAGGCGACCTGCTCGATGCGGTGATCTGCTCGCTGCAGGCGGCCCATGCCGCGGGCCTTCCCGGCTACGGTCTGCCCACCGAACTCGACCCCCTCGAGGGCTGGATCGCCTCGGTGCCGCAGGATGCGGCGATCGGCATGCACGCATCGGCAATCACCGCTGATTCATCCATTCGATCACCATTCCGCGGTCGTTTGCGTTGACCGCGTTGCGGTGAGTGGTAGCCTTGTCGAGGGTTTGTTACTTACTTTTCTCATCAACCTCGAGGATGATTCCATGACTCGGCCTGACGATTCGGGGAGCGTGTCGCAAGAAACCGCGCAGGCTGTTCCGGGCTCCACCGCACGGCGAGAATTTCTTGCCGGAGGAGCGGTGTCGGCCGCCTCGGTGGCCGCAGGCCTCGGCTTCCACTCCTCCGCAGCGGCGGGGGAGTCGATCCGCGAGGTACGGATGGGAATCATCGGCTGTGGCGGCCGTGGCTCCGGGGCGGTCAACGACTCACTCTCGATCAACGAGGGCGTGAAACTTGTGGCGGCGGCCGACGTCTATCCCGAGAAGTGCGATGCCCTGCGGAGATCGATGTCGAAGGCCCATCCGGAAAAGGTCGATCTTGCCGACGCCAAGATTCACGGTGGCCTTGAAGGCTACAAAAAAGTGCTCGAGGACCCCGATGTCGACCTCGTGCTCGTGACCACGCCTCCGGGCTTCCGGCCGAGATACGTGCTCGAGGCGGTTGAGGCCGGCAAGCATGTCTTTGCTGAAAAGCCCGCCTGCGTCGATCCAGCCGGCTACCGGATCTGCCTGGAGGCACACGAGAAGGCGAAGGCCGGCAAGACGGCGATCGTGACCGGCACCCAGTATCGCCGGCAGGTGAACTACATCGGGGCGGTGGAGCAGATCCGCTCCGGGACGATCGGCGAGATCATCTCCGGTACCACCCGCTACTGCTCCAGCGGTATCTGGTATCGCGGCCGCAAGGACGGCATGAGCGACGCCGAATACCAGATCAACAACTGGATGCACTTCATCTGGCTCAGTGGTGACCAGATCACCGAGCAGGCCGTCCACAACATCGACACGATCAATTGGGTGATGGACTCACCGCCCGAGTCGGCCTACGGCTCAGGCGGTCGATTCACGCGGCCGGCCGACAGCGAGATGTGGGATAGCATGAGCATCGACTACGAATACCCGGGCGGCAAGATCATCTCCTTCATGTGCCGGCAGATCCCCGGCACCACCGGCGACAACGGGAGCGTGATCCACGGCACCAAGGGCACCTGCTTCATCGGGGCGATCAACAGTGGTTCAAGGATCGTCGATCTCGCCGGCAAGGAGATCTGGAAGATGGGGGGCAAAATCTCCGACGCCTACAAGCAGGAACACAAAGATCTCGTTGAATCGATTCGCGTCGGCTCGCCGATCGTGGAGTTTGCCGAGACCGCGAGAAGCTCACTGACCGCGGTGCTCGGCAGGATCGCCGCCTACACCGGCAAGCGGGTCGAGTTCGACTTTCTGGCCGAGCAATCGCAGCTCGACCTGTTTCCAAAGGATCTCACCTGGGATTCGTCGCTGCCCGCGCCGGGCCATGCGATTCCCGGGAAGACGAAGCTCGTCTGATCAGCGGGGCTCCCCGCCACGCACCGCCAAAGCCGAGACTCCGCGGGCCGCTCGCTCGCCGGCCCAGGTCGATGCCCGGGAAACGAGGCCCGTGCCGGCCCAGATTGCCGCGCCCGTGCAGGCTCCGAGGAGCAGGCCGGCAGGTCCCGTGACCGCCGCTGCGGCCGCGAAGATCGCCGCCGAGGTGGCCATGCCCGCGGCATCCGCGGCATGACGGCAGGCCTGCTCGTCGCGGCCGGCCCTGTGAGCCTTCCACTCGACAGCCATCGCCACGCCTTCGGCGGCGAGCACAGCCGGCACAAAACTCCGCAGGCCGACCCGGGCGGTGGTGCCCACCGCGGTCCGCACCGCAACCTGGGCGGCACCCTCGGCCACGCTCCTCGCCCCGACCGCCGTGGCCGCCCGGGCGGCCATCCGGCCGACCCTGCCGGCGAGGATGTCGATCTGGCGGCTCATCCGGCGACCGGTGGCGCACCAGGTGGCAAAATGTTCGCAGTTGTCGATGACCACCGAATAGCCGTTGCGGCCGACGTGCCGCTCGGCCCGGGCAGCCACCTCTTCGGGCGGAAAGGCGGCCGGCGGCTCGCTGACCACCCGCACCGCGTGCCCACCGGCAAACTCTGCGAGGCTTGTTCGCACCACGCCGCCACCACCCAAAAGCCGTCCGAAGCGATACGGCCGGGCGTGCACCACCGTGCCGTCACCCATGTCGATCCCGATGTGGGAGTAGGCCGGGCCCGCGACGCCGATGCGTCGATCCGCCGCGATTCTCTCGCCCCTCGCCATGCCTGCCTCGTCGCGGTTTCGTTGCTTCCACCGTCGTCCACAGTCCCCGATTCTACGAAAACGGCCGGGCAAATGTTTGAGCCGCCCGACCTTTGCCAGGCGGTATCTCGAGCGGAAACCGGGATTGTGAGAATTGTGTCACGGAATGCCGGGCCGCTTGTGGGGCCACCGCGGCCGTCCTAGGCTCGGGCTTTCGTCCGCCGGGGTTCCGATCCCGTCAGCCGCACAGGCACAGGACAGGTGGCACGGAGCAGGCGACCATGGAACTCTTCGAGGCTTTCGCTTCCCTCTCGACCGGACAGGTGTTCCTGCTGATTACGGCGCTTGTGATCGCCTTCGGCTTCGAGTGCGTCAACGGCTTCCATGACACCGCCAATGCGGTCGCCACGGTGATCTATACCAAGAGCCTCAAGCCCACCCCGGCGGTGATCTGGTCGGGCCTGTGGAACTTCATCGGGGTCCATGCCGGCGGCATCGGCGTCGCCTTCAGCATCGTGCACCTGCTGCCGGTCGACCTGCTGGTAAACATCAAGGAATCCCGCGGCCTGGCGATGGTGCTCTCGCTTCTTGCCGCGGCGATCATCTGGAACTTCGCCACCTGGTATCGCGGGCTGCCGGCTTCGAGTTCCCATTCCCTCATCGGCTCGATCATGGGCGTGGGCATGATGAACGCCTGGCTGGAACACGGCTCGCTTTTCAAGGGCATCAATTGGCACAAGGCGGGTGAGGTCGGGATGGCCCTGCTGCTTTCGCCGCTGGTGGGCTTCGGCCTGGCCGCGGGCCTGCTTTTGATCGGCAAGCGGCTGATCCCCTCCAAGAAACTCTACGAACCACCCGATTCCGAAGCGCCCCCGCCCTGGTGGATTCGCGGCATCCTGATCGGCACCTGCACCGGCGTGAGTTTCGCCCACGGTTCCAACGACGGCCAGAAGGGCATGGGGCTGATCATGCTCGTGCTCATCGGCATCGTGCCCGCAACCTACGCGCTGAACATGGGCACCAGCCGCGAGGACATCACCGCGATCGTGGAGGCAGCCCGCAAGCTCGAGGCGGAACTCTCGGCCCCCGAGATCGTGGAGGCGATGACGGCGCTCAAGGAAGAGCACATGGCCACCGCCCGGGTCGAGGCGATGATGAAGAACCAAAAGATGATGACCTTCGAGCGAAACCGTGCGGTCGCCTCGACGATCGAACCCTACGCCACCTTCGACTTCTACAAGCCCCGCAGCGTGGTCGATCAGGTGGTCGATCCGTTTCCCAAGGCCGATGCCGTGCTGGCCACGCTCGATCCGCTGCCACTTGCCAAGAGCGTGGCCGGCGCCCTGGACGGCAAGGAGAGCTTCGGCGATCTGGAGGCCGACAAGCGGTGGGAGGTGCGGACCCATCTGGTGGAACTGGGGGCCTCGGTTCGCACCCTGGTGCACTACTTCGGCGATCAGATGGCCGAGGACCGTCGCACACTCCTGCTTGGCCTCTCCGGCCAACTGGCCGAGCCTGTGGAATACGTGCCGGAATGGGTGGTAATGGGTGTGGCCTTGTGTCTCGGCTTGGGAACGATGGTCGGCTGGAAGCGGATCGTGGTCACCGTCGGTGAGAAAATCGGCAAAACCCATCTGACCTACGCCCAGGGGGCGGCCGCGGAACTCGTGGCCGCCGCAACCATCGGGATGGCCGACTACGGCGGGCTGCCGGTGAGCACCACCCACGTGCTTTCCAGTGGCGTGGCCGGCACGATGTGGGCCAACAAGTCTGGCATCCAGGGAGGCACCGTCCGCGACATCGCCCTGGCCTGGATTCTCACGCTGCCGGTGGCGATGGCCCTTGCCGCGACCTGCTACTGGGTGGCCACGCTGTTCATTCCTTCAAGCGGTGGGCTCTGATCGGGCACGACCCCTCGGCCGATCAACTGATGCGAATCGATACCTTCGGAATCAATGCTGCCGCTGGCGAAAATATTTCAGCCCCGGAATGAAAAAGCACAGACCGCTGACGATTCCAAACACGATGTGCTCCACATCTCCGGCGAGACACATCACAAAAGCGGTGGCAAAAAGTACCGCGGCCTGCACGTAGAAGGCTCCCGAAAGGATGCCCGCCTTCACGAAAAACACGAGCCCGGCAAGAAGCGCGAGCACCGGGGAAAGGGCGAGCACCGGCAGCCCCATCAACGCCTCGAGCCAAAACAAGAACACGCTCGCGATCACCGCCCCGCCCCAGACATGGGCGATCTGCCGCTCGACCGCGGTGACCGGGCCTGCCCGACTGCGGAGAGCCCAGAAAATCGGTGCCCACAAGGCGAGCCCACCGCCCCAGAGCACGAGATAGGGCCAGCGGGTGACGACACCCTGCCAGACGAGCAGATCGGTCGTGATGCACAGCGTGAGCACCACCGCCGAGTGCCACATCCACAACAGACCCCAATTTTCGAGCACCACCGCATGGTGGGTCTCGCGAAAGACCCTCGCGGCGATGTCGGCCAGGCCGCCCCGCCGGGCCGCGATCGGCTCACCGGCGAGCACCGCCCGCAGGTCGGCGGCGAGAGCCGCGGCGGAGGCGTAGCGGAGTTCCTGCGGCTTCTGAAGGCTCTTCAGCGCGATCATCTCGAGGTCACGGTTGACCGATGGGTTCACCTGCCGCGGCATCGGCGGATCGTTCTCGAGAACCGCCAGCAGCGTGTCCATGGGGTTGCCCGCCTGGAAGGGCGGGTGGCCGGTGAGCGCCTGATAGAGGATCGCCCCGATGCTCCAGACGTCGCTCGCGGGTCCCACGTCGCCGCGGCTGCCGGCAGCCTGCTCGGGCGACATGTAGCAGGGCGTGCCGAGGATCGCCCCTGTATGGGTCATCGACATGTCGGCCTCGATCCGCTTTGCGAGGCCGAAGTCGGAGACATGCGGCCGGCCCGCCTCGTCAATCAGAATGTTGGATGGCTTGAGGTCACGATGAAGCACGCCGCTGGCATGGGCCGCGTCGATCGCCTCGGCCACCGTAGCGAGCAGGTCGGCCGTCTCGCGGGGTCCGAGCGTGCCCTCGGCAATCCTCTTGGAGAGCGTGGTGCCCTCGATGTACCGCATGCTGTAGTAGGGATGGCCGTCCCATTCACCGACCTCATAGACCGAGACAATGCTCGGGTGGTCGAGCTGGGCGGCAGCCTCCGCCTCGGTCCGGAAGCGGGCCACGTCGGCGGCGGTGGCAAGGTCGCGGCGGAGCAACATCTTCAACGCCACCGTCCGCCCGAGGCTCCGCTGCACCGCTTTGTAGACGATCCCCATCCCGCCCCGGCCGAGCTCCTCGACGAGCTGATAGTCGCCGACCGTCGCCGGCAGTTCGGTGACGCCGGGCACGAAGCGGCCCGCCAAGGCCGTGGCCGCGGAAACCGCGGGCTCTCGAGCCGGCGGCCCGTCGAGCTGGAAGATCGTTGACTGCTCGGCCACCGCGTCGGTCAGGCAGACCGCCGCCCAGAGTTCACGGAGATGGCCCGCAAGGTCAGGATGCTCGTGCTCGGCTCTCGCGAGCGCCTCTTCGGCAGCCTCGCCGCGATGCTCGCAGACGGTCTCGAAAACCTCCGAGAGCCGCTCCTCCTCCTGCAGAGAAAGCGGACGCTGGCAGGCGAGCGTGGCGGCGGTCGATTCGGAACGGCTTGTCATCTCTCGGCAGTGCTTGGGCGGGGCTCGCGGCGACAACACTCAACCATCGTAGGCGTCGGTCGCGGGAGGGGCAGGGCCCTTTCAGCCTTCCTCGAGGAGGGCCCGCAGCCGCCGCATCGCCCGCAGGTATCGCATGCCCGCAGCCGGCTTGGAGAGGCCGAGACATTCGGCGGCCTCGGCGGTGCTGAGGTGTTCGAAATGCCGCAGGAGCACAATCTCGCGATCCTGAGGCTCGAGCTTCTCAACCGCCTCGGCGAACCGCCGCTCCAGCTCCCGCCAGGTCGCCGCGGCGGCCGGGGTCATCTCGCGATCGACCAGGCCGCCGCCGTGGTGGCCCGCCTCGCGGTCGCCCGCGTCGCCCGCATCGATCGAAACCTCCCGGTCGACGCTGCGGCTGGCCGCCACCCGGTGCCGGCGGTGGGCGTCGATCAGGCGGTCGCGGGCCATGTGTCGCAGCCACAGCCGGAAAGGCATCGTGGGATTGGCAAGGTAGTCGCCTAAGCGACGGTTGGCCTCGACCATCACGTCCTGCACGATGTCGCTGGCATCGACCCGCTGCCGAACGCCACGATCCATCCGCATGGCAATCATCCTCCGCAGGGCGTCGCGGTGTCGCTGCAGGAGGTTGTCGACCGCCCCACGATCGCCCCGTCGAACCTGCTCGAGGAGCACCTGGGTGGCTTGCGGGTCGACGGTGCCCTGGGGAGGCTGGCTCGCGGGAGACGCTTCGGGCTCGGGCACGCGGGCGGGCTTCCTTGGAAACGGGGCACAAAACCGCAGATGGAACAACGCCGGGCGGAACTCTGCAGGCGAACCGTTCACACCGACCAATCGTACCATCGGGACCGTGCCCGCTCCCAACGCCAGCCCTCGCCACTTGTCTGAATCCCGACGCAATCGCAATCGGCAGCGAAATCGTGCGACCGGCAGGACTGTCACGACCCGCAGACCGACCTTGCCGGGCCGCCAAAAGGGTCCGCGCGCCAGCGAGCAGCGACAGCAGGCTTTTTTGACCGGCCGCGGTTCGTGGGCCATAGTTGCCGGCGGCCAAAGGAGCGGCCGCCCGCCACCGCCCCGGAGTGCGGCACACCGCGAACGGAACGCCCCTTTGAATCTCCCCGCAGGAATCCCTCCGCTTTGCCGCCGCCAACCAGCCCCGCGCTGGAGGCTCACCCGTCTCGGCGCGACGGCGATGTTCTTGGGGCTGCTCGCCGGCGGACTGCTCCGCCCGGCCGCGGCTGATGACGCATCGTCGCTGCGGTGGAAGCCGGCCGGTCCGATTCCCGCGGCTGAAGCGTTTTCTGCCGGTCGCGAACCCTCCACCCGTCCCGCCGCTCAGGACGACCTGCTCGTGCAGGCCTCCGCCCTGGCAAGCGAAGGACGCTGGCACGAGATCGTGCGGCTTTACGAGCCGGCCGTCCGCGAGGGTACCCTCCCAGCTCGCCTCCACGAGCACTACGACCTCGCCCGCATCCACTGCGATATCGAGCGACGGTATGCCGAGCGGAGCTTCCGAGAGGATCTCGCCGGGATGAGCGAGCGGGATGCGACGCGGCTCTACATGGAACTGCTCGGCCGGATCGCCTCCCACCATGTCGATCAGCCCGACTACCGCCATCTCGTCGGCCGCGGCTGCCGGGCGTTGGAGGCGGCCATCTGCGACCAGTGTTTCCTGCGGCACCTCGGCATCACCCCGACCATGGAGCGGGTGGAGCTGTTCCGCCAGCAGGCAACGGCCAACCTCAGGCAGCGGCGGATCGCCTCCCCGGCCGAAGCGGAGTCGGCGGCCACCTGGATCGCCCGCCTGGCCCAGGCCACACTCCGAATTCCGCCCTCGGTGACGATGATGGAGTTTGCCGCGGCGGCGATGGGAGGTCTCGACGAATACTCGGCCTTCCTCACCAGCGGACAGCTCGACGACCTCTACGCCCAGATCGACGGCAACTTCGTCGGCCTTGGTGTGGAACTCAAGCCGGCCGACGACGGCCTGCTGATCGTGCACGTGATCCCCGGCAGCCCGGCTGAGCGGTCGGGCCTGCGGGCCGGCGACCACCTGGTGGGCGTGGGCGGCCGTTCGATCGGCGGGCTGGGGGTGGATGAGGCTGCGTCCTTGCTGGAGGGCCCCGAAGGATCGCTGGTGACCCTCGCGATTCTTCGTGGTCGCGGCCCGGCCCGGGCGGTCACCGTCCGCCGCGAGCATGTCGAAGTGCCGAGCATCGAGGAGGTCCGCATGCTCGACCAGGCCGGCGGGATCGGCTACCTGCGAATCACGTCGTTTCAGAAGACGACCGCCGCCGACCTCGAGGCGGCCTTGCGTCGGCTCGAGGCGGCAGGCATGCGGTCACTGGTGATCGACCTGCGCGGCAACCCCGGCGGGCTGCTCTCTGCCGGCGTCGACGCAGCTGACCTGTTCCTCGACTCAGGGCTCGTGGTGGCCACCCGCGGCCGCAGCCCCGAGGAAGACTTCAACTATCTTGCCACACGCCCCGGCACCCGGCGGATGCCGATCGCGGTGGTCATCGACGGCGACTCCGCGAGTGCCAGTGAAATTTTCGCCGGAGCGATCCGCGATCATCGCCGGGGGGTGATCGTCGGCTCCCGGAGCTACGGCAAGGGCTCGGTGCAGGGCATTTTCCCGCTGGAGATCGGCGGGATGGGCATGCGTCTGACGACGGCCAAGTTCTACTCGCCGCGGGGTGGTTCCTTCAACCGGATCGGCGTCGAGCCCGACGTCGCGGTGCGGACCGCCATGAAGCCCCTCCCCGGAGCGGCCGCCGGTCCGTCGGTCGAGGATCCCTACCTGCAGGCGGCGGTGCAGAGCCTGCGGGCTGCCGGGGTGGCCGCCGAATTCCCTTCCGGCTCCGCCACCGCCGCTCGCTAGCACCCTCGGCCCAGTCTCCCATGCAGCCCGAACTTGCCGGCGAGATCGCCGCAGAATGCCAACGGCTCGGCGTGGATGTCGACCACTCGCGATTGCCGGGGCTGGCCGCCTACGCCGCGAGTCTCTGGCGATGGAACGAGCGGCTCAACCTCACCCGCCACAGCGACGTGGCCCGCTTCGTGTCGCGGGACGTCGCCGATGCCGTGGCGATCGCCGGCTGCCTCGAGCCGGGTGAACGCCTGCTCGATGTCGGAACCGGCGGCGGCGTGCCAGGAGTGCTGCTGGCGATCCTGCGGCCCGATCTGCGAGTGGAACTCGCCGAGAGCGTCGGCAAACGGGCCGCCGCCGTAAGCCGCATCGTCGAGGAAATCGATCTGGTGATTCCCGTACACGCCCTCGCTGGGCAGGCCGTGGTGCGGGAGCGGTCGTTCGACACGTTGGTGGTGCGGGCGGTGGCGCCGTTGCGAAAACTGCTCGCCTGGTTCGAGCCACTCGCCGACCGCTTCGGGCGGATGCTGGTGATCAAGGGCCCACGCTGGGAGGCGGAGAAGGGGGAGGCAAGGCACCACGGGTTCGGCAAACTCGTCACGATCCGCCGCATCGCCGCCTGGCCGATCCGCGGCAGCGACAACGAGAGCGTGCTTTTGGAAATTCGCAGCCGCGGCCGCGAATGACCCAAGCTGATTTGAGGCCGATGAAGCCTCAGAGGTTCATCCCCAGGAATCCGCCGGAGTCGTCGATCTGCCGCTGTTCCTGCTCCATGCGGGCCACGGCGCGGGAGAGATCACCGGCGGCGATGTACCGGTCAAACTCGACCTCCACCGCCCTTTTGGCCGAGAGGGTGAGCCAGTCAACCGCCGGCTGGGTGAGCCAGTCGCAGGTCTCCCGAGCGACGCCGATCTCGAGATCGCTGCCGACGGTGCGGGTGTCAGACTCATCGGTGAGCACCGTGCCCTCGACGCTAAACTCCACCATGCCGAGTGCCGGGTCGCTCGTGAGGTGAAACCGGCAAACGGCATTGCTCAGATAGTAACTGTTGCGGGTGCCATGCCTGGTCACGGCCTGCTGGAGCCGTTCGAGCCGGCGGCGGAAGGCGGGCGAGGCATCGATCGGGATGTCGAGCCGACCGAGGCTCCGCAGCGGCAGGCAGTCGAAGGAGACATGCGTGGACGGAGGAACTTCGACATTCATGATCACCCCAGCCTATCCGAAACGGCCCACCATCACCGCAGGGCTGCGGCTGGTCGTGCTGGTGATGCTGGCGACGGGCTTCGGCTGCTCGCCACCTCGGGCGGGGAGCGATGCCAAAGGCGAGACAATCGGCCTCACCGCCAGCCGGCGGCTGATGGGCGTTTCCTGGAAGGTGACGGTGCATGCGGCCACGCACCCCCAGGCCGAGCAGGCAGCCGAGGCGGCCCTCGACGAGGTGGCCCGCCTGGAGGGAATCCTCTCCGACTACGATCCCCAGAGCGAATGCTCCCGTCTCTCGGCGGCGGCACCGGTGCGACGGGAGGTGAGCGACGACCTCTGGGAGGTGCTCGCGGCGAGCCGTCGCTTTCTCGAAGCTTCCGAGGGTGGATTCGACCCGGCGGTTGGCCGGCTGACCGCGCTGTGGCGACAGTCGCGAAAGACCGGACGGCTGCCGCGAGAGGAAAAGCTCGAGGCGGCTTTGGTCACGGCTGGGGCGGGTGCCGTCGTGCTCCACGAAACACCGCGGCCCGAAGGCAAACCGCTTCGCGAAGTGGAACTGCCCCGTGCCGGCACGCGACTCGACTTCGGGGGAATCGGCATGGGCTACGCGATCGACGCGGCGATGCGACTGCTTGCCCGTCGGGGCATCACCTCGGCGATGGTCGATGCCTCCGGCGACATCGCCGTTTCGGCGGCACCTCCGGGCCGGCACGCCTGGCGGGTGGCCGTCGCACCGCTCGACCCCCGCGATCCCGAGGGCCCCGACGAATTCCTCGATCTCGTCAACGCCGCTGTGACCACCTCGGGTGACGCGTCTCAGGCGGTGGAGATCGACGGGGTTCGCTACAGCCACGTGGTCGATCCCCGCACCGGGCTGGGAGTCCGCGGCCCCACCGCGGTGACCGTGATCGCCGCCGACGCCACCACCGCCGACGCCCTGGCCACCGCCGCGAGCGTGCTCGGGCCGGCCGAAGGCCTGGCTTTGATTGAGAAAACTCCCGGAACCGCGGCGAGGTTTGTCTGGCTTGAAGGACAAACCATCATGAAAAAGCGATCCAGACGTTGGCCCCGGACACCATTCGAGCGACAATAATCAGCGATAATAAACAGTCCGCGAGTCAACCAGTCCGTTCGGCGCTTCTGCCGCGAGCTACCCGCCACTCTTGCGAGGACCCCTGCGATGGTCACGATTTTCCTCCTGCGAACGATGCCCAGGCTTGGGCTGCTGGTCTTGATGGGGATCGCTGCAATTGCGGCAGTGTTCAGTCCTGCTGTGGCTGCCAAGCCGAAGCCTCCGGCGATCGAACTCTCCGAGAGCGGCGAGCGGCTCGAGCAACGCTACGCGGAAATGCTTTCGTCGCTGCAGGCCGAGTTGGCCGCCGAAATCCCGGCAATCAACGCAAAGGCCCGGGCGGCCTTCGACGCGGCGCGAACCGCCGAACGTGAGGCGGCGGATGCGGTTGTGTCTGCCGAGAAGAAGCTTGGTGAAGCCGCCGCCGCCAAGGGCCTCATCGGCCATGCCAAGAATCACTGGATTCCCAAGGCCGAGCGGGGCATCGCCAAGGCCGAGGCTGATCTGCGGGCGGCCAAGACTCCGGCTCAACGCAAGGCGGCCGAGGCGGAGCTGGCCAAGTGGAAGGACAACCGCCGGGCGGGTCTCGAGGCGTTGGCCGAACGCCAGGCCGCCTTCGACGAGGCCAGCCGCGACGAGCCGGCCCGGAAACAGCAGGTCGAGCAGGCCCGGGCGGCCCTCGAGAAGGCTGGCAATAGGCTTGTTGCCGCCCTCGAAGGGCTCGATCTCGACGGGCTGCTCGACAGCGACCGCCTCGACCCACGGCTGGCGAAGCTGGTCGTGCTCCGGGAGGCGACGCCGCGCGGGCTGGCCGCCTTCGCGCAGGAAAGCGACACCCATGCCCGGCTTGTCGACAGACTCCTCTCCGACGGGCCTTTGCTTGTGGCGATGGTGGTCGCCGATGGCGCGGTCGACGGCCACTACGGCCGGGCGATGGAAATCTACGAGGCGATCCTGGCCGCCAACCCGCGGGCCAAGGAGGCCGTGCTCGGGCGGCTGGCCCTGGCGATCGCCCTGGAACACGCCACACCGATCAAGCAGCAGAATCCGAAGGCCGTCAGTGATGCTCCGACGACCATCGACCCCCTGGCCCGCTACCGCCACTTTGAGCAGGCCTACCTCGCCGGTGAACTCGACCCTTCATTCGCCGACCGCTCCACCTGGGAACTGCGGTTCGTCGTCAACGGTGATGAGCCCGATGAAACCCTCACCTGGGGCCGGGAGATGCTCCGCAACTACCGCCCCGACCACATCACCACCAAAGACGACCGCTGGCGGTACGTGGCGATCGTTCGCACCGATGTCCGCTACGGCTCCCAGGAAAACAAGAACGACAAGGACGAGCTGCAGTTTTTCCAGAACATCCTCACCAACGGTGGCGTCTGCGGCCGGCGGGCCTTCTTCGGCCGTTTCATCCTGCGGGCCTTCGGGGTGCCCACGATCGCCAGGCCTCAGCGGGGCCACGCCGCCTTGGCCCACGCCACTCAAGATGGCTGGGTCGTCTGTCTCGGCGCCGGCTGGGGCAGCGGCTTCACCAAAACCCGCTACGGCGACGACCTCAACTTTCTCGCCGACGCCCAGGCCCGCGGGCTGGGAGCACGATTCATGAGGGTTGAACGGGCACGCTGGATCGGCGACGTGGCGAGTGAGCCACGGGTCTACGGCTTCGGCGGCAAGACCC
The DNA here is from genome assembly GCA_964600785.1 of uncultured Chitinophagaceae bacterium. Lineage (GTDB taxonomy): Bacteria > Planctomycetota > Planctomycetia > Pirellulales > UBA1268 > M30B53. The sequence continues at coordinate 73,232 of CAZRKH010000126.1, read as the reverse complement.
GGCCCGACTTTTGGAACACCGTGGCCCTCATCGAGCGGGACCGGCTGGTGCAGCAGGCCGGTACGAAAATACTCGACGCAGTCGGCGAGGAGCTCGGCGAGGCCAATGAGTCGACCGTCCGCTACCCCTTTGAGTCGCCGACGGTGACGGAGGCTGACCGTGCGATCAGGGTGGACCAAACCGGCGTGATCACGATCCCCGCTGCGGCAACGAGCAGCCCAACGAAAAGCACCGGCAAGATTCTCTTTCTCGACAGCGTGCTCGGCGGCAAGCAGCTGCACTACAGCCGCACCGGCGGGGACGAGGACTTCAGCTATTCCGTCGAGGTTCCCCAGGGCGGACGCTACGCCCTCTCGCTACGACTGGTCAGTCCCGGGCAGAAGCAGCGGATTCGGCTGACGGTCAATGAATCGAAGAAGCCGATCGACATCGAACTCCCGCACACCGTCGGGCTGTGGGAGACCACGCAGCCGGTGACGGTCACGCTCGAGAAGGGTGAAAACACCCTCGAGTTCTCACGGCAGGGCGTGCCTCAGGAGGTCGAGGTCAAGGGCCTTTCAATCAAGGACCTGACCCTGACACCACACAGCCCGTAGGCCGGTGCGGCCCGCACCGGCTCTTCCTGCTGGCCGCACCGGCTCTTCCCGCGGCCCGCACCGGTTCTTCCTGCGGCCCGCACCGGCTCCAGTCGTACGCCGTTTCCAGCGAACCCGCCCCCAGCGGCTTCTTTCAACTTCCCTCGCCTTCCCAGCCTGCCCGGCTTCTGTGAAGCTGTAACGATTGTTCCAGTTTTGCGGCTCAGGCGGTCGATACCCCTCCCATCGACCCGACACCCCTGAGCAGCGCCTGGAACGTGACTCGCACCTTCCGCACCACCTGCGTGGCAGCTCTGAGCATCTCGCTCGCAGCTTCCGGGTGCGCGCCGCGGCAGCCGTTCTACTTCTTCGAGGATGGCGACCTCTCGCACTACACCGGCGTGGTGCAGAAGCTCGAATATCCCGACATCGATCAGGAACCGCTCGCCGAGGCGGCCGGAACGCGGGAACCCTTCACCCTCTCGCAGCCGCAGGTCGAGGAGATCTGGGAACTCTCCCTCGAGGAGGCTGTCCGGATCGCCCTGGAGAACGGCAAGGTGCTCCGCAACCTCGGCGGTCGCTTTGCCAGCTTCGGCGGCCCGCGACCCCAGACCGGCGAGCCCCCGGTCTCGCTGCTGACCGCGCCCGAACTGACGCCCACGATCTACGACCCGGCAGTCACCGAAACCGACCCCTTCCGCGGCGTTGAAAGCGCCCTTGCCAGCTTTGACGCCCAGCTTTCCACCTCGCTCACCTGGGACCGCCAGAGCCGCCCGCAGAACGTCGGCGGCATCGGCACCCAGATCTTCCAGCAGCAGCTCGAGGGCGATACCGGCAACTGGCAGACCGCGATCAGCAAGACCACCGCCACCGGTGCCACCTTCACCTTCTCCAACCTCACCTTCTACGACAACAACAACTCCCCGATCCGCCAGCGTGATCCGGTCACCGGGCAGGTCATCGTGCCCTCGACCTGGACGACCAACTACGACTTCTCCTTCAACCAGCCGCTGCTGCAGGGCGGAGGGCTCAACTACAACCGCATCGCCGGGCCCGACGCCTTCGAAAACATCTTCGGCCGGCCCAACTTCCGCGGCGTGCTGCTGGCAAGGATCGACGCCGACATCTCGCTGGCCGATTTCGAGGCGGGTGTCCGCAACATGGTCAGCGACGTGGAGCAGACCTACTGGGAGCTCTATTTCTCCTACCGCAACCTCGAGGCCCGGAAGGCCGGCCGTGATTCGGCCCTCGAGGCCTGGCGGCGGGTACACGCCCTCTACGTCGAGCAGTCTCGCGGCGGTGAGGCCGACAAGGAGGCCCAGGCCCGCGAGCAGTATTTCTTCTTCCGGGCGGAAGTCGAGCAGGCCCTCGCCGACGTCTACCGCAGCGAGGACCGCCTGCGGTACATGATGGGCATCTCCGCGAGCGACGGGCGATTGATCCGTCCAGCCGACGAACCGACCACCGCCAGGATCGCTTTCGACTGGCAGCAGGCCCTCGTCGAGGCTCTCTCACGCTCGGCCGAACTCCGCCGCCAGAAGTGGCGTGTCAAGCAGCGGGAGCTCGAACTGATCGCCGCGAAAAACCTGGTCCTGCCCCGGCTCGACCTGCTGGGCACCTACCGCTTCCTCGGCATGGGCCAGGACCTCATCAATCAAAACTACCAGCCCTACAACGCCGGCGGATTCGACCCGCTCTTCGGCACCGACGCCTACTCCACGCTCTTCAGCGGCAAATTCCAGGAGTGGCAGGTGGGGGCACAATTCCTGATGCCGATCGGCTTCCGCCGCGAACTTTCGACCGTCCGCAACTTCCAGCTGCGGGTGGCCAGGGAGCGGGCTCGGCTGCAGGACGAGGAACTCGAGGTCTCCCATGCCCTCGTCGAGGCGGTTCGCAACGTCGATACCAACTACGCCCTGACCCAGACCAATTTCAACCGCCGCGTGGCTGCGGCACGGCAGGTGGAAGCGGTGCAGGCCGCCTACGATGCCGGCACGGTGACCTTCGACCAGCTGCTCGACGCCCAACGACGACTGGCCGAGGCGGAGAGTGCCTACGCCCGGTCCCTGGTCGATTACAACCGCTCGATTTCACAGCTCCACTTCCGCAAAGGATCCCTGCTCGAATACAACGGCATCTTCCTCGCCGAGGGCCCCTGGCCGGCCAAGGCCTACTTCGACGCCCACCGCCGGGCGCGGCAGCGTGACGCGAGCATCTACCTCGACTACGGCCACTCCCAGCCTGGCGTCTTCAGCCGTGGATCGGTCACCCAAGACTTCGAGTCGCTCGGTGCCGATGCCCGGCCGCGGCAGCTGCCGCCCCGCGACCCGGCCACCCGCGAAGAGCCGTTGCCGGCCGAGGGAGTGCCAACGCCGGCCCCGGCGATGCCGGTCGACGGCGAGCCGCAACTGCTGCCCCCGCCCGATGGCGACGCAACCGCTCTGCCGGAAGCCCCGTCCCGAGCCCCGGCCGCCAAGCCACTCGCGGGCATCCCCTCCGCCGAAGAGGAGCACGGCGTGGTGCCCGTCACCCATGAGACACCCGCCCGCCCGCCCAAGGCCGGCCTGGGGCCGCCGGCAGTGCAGCCAACTCTCCGTCAGCCACCGCCCGGCGGATGAGCGGGTTCAGCGGCCTTGAGTGTCTCCCAGAGGCCGCCCGCCGCCCCCCGGCTCGCGGCCGAGAGGCTTGTGTGACGGCCTGGATGAGGCCGCGCACAAAAACCGGGAATCGGGTTGCCGAGACGTGCCGGGAGCGTTATAATTAACGCGTTGGTGGGGGTCGCCCGTTCGTCGCGATCGATCAAGAACTTTCCGGGCACTGAATCATGAACAAGAAATCTGCCGTGAAATCTGTGCAGCCGCAGATAGCCGTCGCCGTTCTTGCCGTCCTTCCTTTGATCACTTCCGCCCGCGCGGCCACGCTGACCTGGGTCGGGGGTGGTGGAAACTCGCTGCTTTCCAACGCCGCCAACTGGAACCCCAGCCAGACTCCGGTCGGCGGAGACACGCTGAACATCGGCAACGGGGCTACGGTCGAGTATGAAAACAATCTGCCGAGTTCATCCACCATCAATTTGACGGGTAGTTCCAGCCTGAGCACCCAAGCCAACGTCATCCGCCTGGCTCGCAGCACAATCAACGTCGGCTCCGGATCGAGTTTGGTTGGTGCCTTCTGGGATCTGTACGGCGCCTCGATCACGTTTGCCGATGGGGCCATCGCCACGATGGCCAACTGGGAACAGAAGGGCCTCAATACCTTTACCTATCAGTTGGGCGCCTCCGGCTTCACCACCCTCACCCCGGGCACGTTCCGCCTCGGAGGCGCCCCCGGAATCCCAGCCGACATCCACAACGCCACCTATGTGGTGGATTTCGCAGCATTCACCGGAGGTGCGGGCTCCTACAGCATCACGCTGATGGATTTCGCCAACGATGCAACCGGCATGACCAACGCCACCTTTCAGGGTGATGGGACAACTACGGGTGCAAAGTTCACCTATCTCAATGCTGAAAACATCTCCAGCCCATCCATCACCTGGGACGACCCCACAGACACCATGAATCTCAGCTTCGTCGTTGCGGTGCCCGAGCCCTCGACGCTGGCCCTGTTCGGGACGGGGCTGGGGGCGGTGCTGCTCGCCTGGTGTCGTTCAGGTGGGCTTTGTTCGCCCGCGTCCGCGGGCAGGGGGCCACGGAGGGCAATCCTGTTCGGCACGATGCTTGCTCCCCTGTAGACAGGCAATTCCGGCAAGCTGAGGGAAGTTGCGCCCTGGGCAGCGGGGGGTTCGATTCAGAGTCTTCGCGATCGGCAGCGGGCAAGCACACTGGACAAGGTCCGGACGCGGGTGGCGGAACTGGCATGGACGCCGCTGGCTGTGGCCAGCGGAGCCATGGATGGCGGAGCGCAGGCAGCTTCGAACGAGCGAAGGCCTGGAGGGCCGTAGCGAGTGTCCGGCGACAGGGCATGGGCACCCCGACCCACACTGGACGCTTGTGTCCCCTTTTGAAAAAAACAACTCTCCAACACCGGCCACCTGGGGCGGCACGTTTCGTGCCGAACAGGATTGCCATGACGGGCTTTTTCCACGGGCAGCTCGTCACCGGCCCTGCTGCAGTGGCGGTGAGCCCGGGAGAGGAAGCGGCTGTGGCCCCTGCGGCGGCAGCGGCGGCGGCAGCGGCTGAGCGGGCACCGCGGGGGGCGGCGGGGGTGTTGTAGCCCCCGCGGTCGGCTGTGGTCCGGCGATGCCCCGAGCACCGGCGCGGGCCTGCTCGGCCCTGGCCACCACCTGCTCCGGCGGCGTCACACCGGCAGGCACCATCGCCAGATCGACCACCCGCTCGTCGCGGATTTCCCAAGGCCAGATCGTCTCGGTGACGAAGTCGAGCGGAAAGATCTGGTACCAAGGCAGCGGGAAGGGCTGTCGCACGGTGAGCGTTTCGTAGCCGTCCTTGACCAGCCTGATCTTCCGCACGCCGTAATAAACGAAATCGGTCGAAACCGGCGTGTTGCCGATCTCGTAGTCGTCGACGTAGACCACCGCGCCGGGCGGATTGCTGCGGATCGTCATCCTCCGCTGCACGCAGCCGACTGCCGCGAGGGCGATGACAATCACGGCGAGGCATCCTGCGGATGTCGGGCGGCGGCGGTTGGCTGCGACTGGCATGGCGGTCGGGACAACGGGGAGGGGGGCCATCGAGGGGCGACGGCCCGGCATGGACCGGCAGATCATTTTCCGGCAGACCGTAGCGACCGCCGGAACGGGTTGCCAGAGCATCTGACCTCTCTTTTCCCCCGGGCTTTTGCGTATCGCCTGGCCCCGCCGGCCACGCTAGAATCCGATCCTCGGACGGGCTTTCGACGTCGGGCCTTCCGGGAATGGTCGGTAATGAGCAACCCGAAGGGTTCGAGCGTGGACAAAGGCAACACCCTCGAACACCACGCGACGAGTGATGTCGGGCGTCGCCGGGCCTGCAATCAGGATTCCTGGTCCGATCTGCCCCCCTCCAGCCCAAGTCAGTACCAGCAGCGGGGCTGGCTCTTCCTTGTTGCCGACGGGATGGGGGCCCACGCGGCCGGCGAGAAGGCAAGCGCCATCGCCGCGGAGCGGCTGCCGCCGTTCTACCAAAAGGCGGCCCACCACTCGCCACCGCTGGCGTTGCGGCGGGGGATCGAGGAGACCAACGCCAAGATATACGACGAGGGTGAGTCGCGGCCGGAGTATCGCGGGATGGGCACCACCTGCACGGCGCTGGTGATCCTGCCGCGGGGCGCGATCCTCGGCCATGTCGGTGACAGTCGTTGCTATCGCGTGCATGGCCACTTGATCGAGCAGTTGACCTTCGACCACTCGCTCGTCTGGGAACTCGAACGGGAGCGGCAGCAGTCGGGTGGTGAGGCCGCCCCGACGGCTCCCAAGAACATCATCACCCGCTCGATGGGCCCGCATCCCTCGGTGAAGGTCGATCTCGAGGGGCCCTACGCCGTGGCCGAGGGTGACTGCTTCATCCTCTGCAGCGACGGGCTCTCCGGGCAGGTGACCGACGAGGAGATCGGTCTTTTGACGTCGCTGCTGCCGCCCAAGGAGGCCGGCGAAGCGCTTGTGGGGCTGACTCTGGTTCGTGGGGCACCCGACAACGTGACGGTGATCGTGGCCCGCGCCGGTCGCGAGGAGGTCTCCTCGAGGTCCGCCGCCGAACAGCGATGGCCGCTTGTGGAGACCGACAACAGCACCGCCAACAGCTCCGGTGTCCCCTGGCCGTGGCTGGCGGCCGCCTTCGGCGGGCTCTTTCTCGCCCTCGTCTTCGGCGGGATGAACAGTAATCCGCCCGCGTGGATCGGCGGTGGCAAGTTTATCAAGGCGGCTCTGGCCGTGGCCGCCGGCGGCGCCGCGTTGGTCTCGGCCACGGCCCTGCTGCGGCTCTTGGTCTCAGTCGGCTCGTCGCACCGCCCGCCGGAGGTGCGGGAGCTCGGGCCCAACGACCGGCTGGGAAAGGGGCCCTACCGCTCCTATGACTGCAGCCCGTCGCCGGAACTCTTCGAAGGCATGGTCGCGAGCCTCGAGGTCACCGCCGAGGGGCTCAGCGCGGCCGATCGCACCACGGTCGCCGAGCATGCCGCGAAGGTCCGCCTGGCCGCGGCAGGAGGTGACTATCCCGGCGCGGCGAGGGCCCTGGCGGCGGGCCTGGGAGTCTTCCACCGCGCGGTGGAACAGGCCCGTCGGGACGAAACATTCAGGGACGGGCCGGCCTGACCGCCGCCGTCCACGGCCAGAACGCCACATGAAGATTCTTTCCCGCTACGTGCTCGCTGAACTGCTGCAGGTGTTTCTCGTGGTGCTCACCGCGTTGACCCTCTTCATGCTCATCGTGGGCCTCGTCAAGGAGGCCCAGCAGCAGGGCCTCGGGCCGCTGCAGATTCTGACCCTCGTGCCGTACGTGCTTCCCGAGGCGATGCGGTTCGCCGTGCCCGGCACGATGCTCTTCGCGGTGGCCAGCGTCTTCGGGCGGATGTCGGCGACCAACGAGATCACGGCTCTCAAGGCCGCGGGCATCACGCCGCTGGTGGCGATCTGGCCGGCCCTGGCGATGGCGATGGCGATGAGCTTCGTCTCGGTCTGGCTCAACGACGTGGCGGTCTCATGGGGCCGCGACGGCGTGCGACGGGTGATCGTTGGCAGCGTCGAGGAGATCATCTACGGCCGCCTGCGTCAGCAGCGGTCCTACAGCAGCAACAAGCTTTCGATCAACGTCAAGGCGGTCGACGGGCGGAGACTGATCCGGCCCACGCTCTCCTTCCAGCCGGGCGGCACGAGCCCGCCGGTAACCGTCTCGGCGGCCGAGGCAGAACTCAAAAGCAACATCGAAGCGGAGACCCTCTCGATCATCTGCCGTGATGGCACACTGCGAGTGGGCGACGTGAAGGCCGTCTTCCCTGATTCGATCGAGCGTGTCGTGCCCCTCGACGCGGTGAGTCGCACCGCCGGCGGCCGGAAGAGCCCCTCGGCGATCGCGATGGCCGAGTTTGACGAGGAGGAGCAGGAGCAGTTGAAGCTGATCGACACGGTGGCCCAGTCGGCGGCGGCCCGGCAAGGGATGGCCGTGCTCAGCGGCCGCCTCGACATGGCCCTGCCGCATGCGGTCGCCTGGGAGAGGGAGGTGCTCAAGGGGGAGCGGTCGCGGCTGCAGCGAATTCGCATGGAACCGTGGCGACGCTGGGCCAACGGATTCAGCTGCCTCTGCTTCGCGGTGGTCGGGGCCCCGATGGCGATCCGCATGCGAAACTCCGACTTCCTGACGAGCTTCTTTCTCTGCTTCCTGCCGATCTTGGTCGTCTACTATCCGCTGCTGATGTTCGGAATCGACCGGGTCAAGGCGGGCGACTTCCCGCCGGCGGCGGTCTGGGTGGGAAATCTGCTGATGGTTGTCTGGGGTGGCTGGCTGCTGCGTCGTGTGGTTCGCAACTGAGCCCAGTCCTCCGCTGAGCCCAGTCCTCCGCGTTTGCCCCGAGGAGATTCCCAGCCGGCCGGCCGGCCGATAGACTTGGCGCCGCCGGGGCCCCGAGCGGCGGCAGAACACTCGAACCAACGGAGAAAACACGCATGGGACGACCTGTCACGCTGTTTACCGGCCAGTGGGCCGACATGCCGATCGAGGATTTGGCCCGCAAGTCGCGGGAGTTCGGCTACGACGGGCTGGAACTGGCCTGCTGGGGAGACCACTTCGAGGTGACCCGGGCCCTCGAGGAGAGCGGCTACTGCGCCGCGAAAAGAGACCAGCTCGAGCGACACGATCTCTCGGTCTACGCGATCTCCAACCATCTGGTGGGCCAGGCGGTCTGTGATCGGATCGACGAGCGGCACAAGGCGATTCTTCCACCGCATGTCTGGGGCGATGGCGATCCCGCGGGGGTCAACGAGCGGGCCGCCGAGGAGATGATGAACACCGCCCGGGCCGCTCAGCAGCTCGGGGTGTCGGTGGTCAACGGCTTCACCGGCTCGGGCATCTGGCATTTGCTCTATTCCTTCCCGCCGGTGCCGGAGTCGATGATCGAGGCCGGCTTTCGGGAGTTTGCGGACCGCTGGAACCCGATCCTCGACGTGTTCGGCGAGTGCGGCGTGCGGTTCGGGCTCGAGGTGCACCCCACCGAAATTGCCTTTGACACCTTCACCGCCCTGCGGGCGGTTGAGGCGATCGGCCGCCGCGAAGAGTTCGGCTTCAACTTCGACCCCAGCCATCTTCACTGGCAGGGGGTCGATTCGGTCGAGTTCATCCGCACCTTTCACGACCGGATCTACCACGTCCACATCAAGGACGCGATCGTGACGCTCGGCGGCCGGCAGGGCATCCTGGCGAGCCACCTCAACTTCGGCGACCCCCGCAGGGGCTGGGACTTCCGTTCGCCCGGCCGCGGCGGGGTCGATTTCGAGGAGATCATGCGGGCCCTCAACCAGATCGACTACGAAGGTCCGCTCTCGGTGGAGTGGGAAGACTGCGGCATGGACCGCGAGCACGGGGCCACCGAGGCGAGCGAGTTCGTCCGCAGGATCGATTTCGCTCCGAGCCGGCGGCAGTTCGACGCCGCCTTCGCCGAGGAGGCCTGAGCGGGCCGGAAGGGCGGTCGGGATGACCGGCATTCGATGCAGCCTCACGTCGATCCTGCTGGCAGGATGGCTCTCCGCCCCGGCGGACCTGCCGGCCGCGGCCTCGGCGACCGCCGAGCCTACGGCGACCGCTGCGGACATCGCCTGGAGGGACGAACTGGCCTCGCTCGCCGCGGAGGCCTCGCAGGAGGGCGAGCCCGAACTGGCCCGGTTCATCGGCGGCTGGTGGATCCCCGCGTCGAAGCCGCTCGACGGCCGCCAGCGAATCCTGATGATTCCGTCGCGGCCGATCGAGCCACCGCCGTCGGCCGCCGAGGTCCGCGGGCGGTTCCTTCGGGCCCGTCGCCGTCGCGGTGAGGCAATTTTTCAGGCGGCGGCGGCGGCTGCTGCGGCCGGAGATCGCTGCGAGGCGGTACGGCTTGCGGCGATCGCCCTCCGGGAGGATCCCGATCTCGAGCGGGCTCGCGAGGCCTGCGGCTGGGTGCGGCGAGCGGGCCGCTGGGTCTCGCCGGCGGCCGCGGCCCGGCTCGAACGGGGGCAGGTCTTTTCCGAGGCCTTCGGCTGGCAGTCGGCCGGCGAGGCGGGCCGCCTTGAAACCGGCGAGCGGCTCGTGGGCGGCCGCTGGGTGCCCGCGGAGGAGGTGCCCCTGCCGCGGCCGACGGATGATCCCTGGGTCTGGCGATCGGATCACTGGCGGATCACCACCACGGCCGATCTCGCGGCCGCAGCCAGGCTTGCCGCGGCGTTGGAGCAGACGCGGCTCGTCTGGTGGCAGGCCTTCGGCGGCTTCGGCTGGAGCGACGATGAACTCCGTCGGCGGTTTGCCGGGACGCCGTCACCGCCGCGGCGTGCCGGCAGTGGCATGCAGGCCACCCTCTTCGCCCGCCGCGGCGTCTATGTCCGCACGCTTGAAAAGATCGAGCCCCAGGCGGCCCGCACCCTCGGGCTCTACTGGACGCCCACCCACACCGCCTACTTCTTCGAAGAAAACCGGGAGCCGACGACCGTCTGGCACGAGGCGACCCACCAGCTCTTTGCCGAGTCTCGCCGCACCACGAACCTTGCCGGTGAGCAGAGCGGCTTTTGGGCGATTGAGGCGGTGGCCTGCTACATGGAGAGTCTCGAACCGGACGACCACGGCTGGTGGCTCGGCGGTCTCGATCAGGGACGGGTTCCGATGGCCGCCTGCCGGCTTCTCGAGGACGATTTCTACCTGCCTCTGGAGCAGCTCGACGGTCTCGGGCGGGTGGCCTTTCAGGCCCGCCCCGATCTGCCGATGCTCTACAGCCAGATCTCCGGACTCGCCGACTTCTTCATCAACGGCCGTCGGGGAGCCTACCGCAACGCCTTTATCGACTACCTCGTCGCAATCTACTCCGGCAAGGCGAAGCCGGGCATGCTGGCAACGCTCTGCGGCAAGACCTACGACGAACTCGACCGCGACTACCGCCGCCACATCGCCCGCTGACGGCGGAAGACGGCCAAGGCAGTCAGCCCTGTCAGGGCCCGGGTGGTTCACCGGCTATCCCCAACCGCCTCGCGGGCGGCCCGGGCGATTGTTTCGGCGGTGATCCCGAAATGGGCGTAGAGATCCTTGGCCGGGGCGGAGGCCCCAAAGCCCCGCATCCCCACAAACCGGCCGCAGCGGCCGATCCAGCGTTCCCAGCCGAAATTGCAGGCCGCCTCGCAGGCAACTCTGGCCGTGACCTTCCGCGGCAGCACGCTCTCGCGGTAGGCCGCGTCTTGCTCCTCGAAGAGATCCCAACTCGGCATGCTCACCACCCGCGCCGCGATCCCCTCCGCGGCGAGCATCTCCGCCGCTTCGAGGCAGAGCATCACCTCGCTGCCGGTGCCGATCAGGATGCACCGCGGCTCACCCCCGTCGGCTTCCCGCAGCACATAGGCCCCGCGGGCCACTCCTGCGGCCGGGCCAAGGCCGCTGCGGTCGAGCGTGGGCAGGGCCTGCCGGGAGAGCACGATCACCGCCGGCCTGTCGGGCCGCTGCATCACCACCCGCCATGTCTCGGCCACCTCGTTGGCGTCGCCCGGCCGAAAGACGGAGAGCCCCGGCACGGCGCGGGCGCTGGCGAGTTGCTCGATTGGCTGGTGAGTCGGTCCGTCTTCACCAAGGCCGATCGAGTCGTGGGTCAGCACGTAGATCACGCCGAGTTCACCCAGGGCCGAAAGCCGCAGGGCCGGCTTGAGGTAGTCGAAGAACACGAAGAAGGTCGCGACATAAGGCCGCAGGCCCGAGAGGGCCATGCCGTTGGCCGCGGCGGCCATGCCATGCTCGCGGATGCCGAAGTGCAGATTGCGACCGCCGTAGCCGCCGGGTTCGAACTCGCCCGCCCCGGCCACGAGCGTCATCGTGGAGGGGGCCAGGTCGGCCGAACCACCGATCAGCCAGGGCACGGTGGGGCTGATCGCCGAGAGCACCTTGCCTGAGGAAACCCGGCTGGCAAGCCCCTTGGCGTCGGGCGGGAACTCTGGAATTCCCGCGTCCCAGCCGGCCGGCAGCCGCCCGCTGAGCAGGCCGTCAAGTTCGTCCGCGGCGGCGGGGTCGGCCTCGCGAAGGCCGGCCCGGGCCGCGATCCAGGCCTGGTGGGACCGGCGGCCGCGATCGCCGAGCGTCTCGTCGAACCTCGCCGGCACCCCCTCGGGAACGCGAAACCGCGCATCGGCGGGCCAGCCATAAAAGGCCTTGGCCGCAGCGACCTCTTCCGGGCCGAGGGGAGCGCCGTGGGCGGAGTGGGATCCCGCCTTCGTCGGTGCCCCGTAGCCGATCGTGCTCTTCACGATGATCAGCGTCGGCTGCTCGTGGCACACCCGAAAGGCCTCGAGGGCCCGGGCCATCGCCGCGGTGTCATTGGCGTCGTCGACATGCAGCACCTGCCAGCCGAGGCCGCGGAATCGTTCGGCCACGTTTTCGCTGAAGGCGAGATCGGTTTCTCCCTCGATCGTGATCCGGTTGTCGTCGTAGATCCAGCAGAGATTGGAGAGCTTGAGGTGGCCGGCAAGAGAGGCCGCCTCGCAGGAAACCCCCTCCATCAAATCGCCGTCGCTGCAGAGGACGTAGCTGTCGAAGTCGAAGAGGGTGCAGCCGGGCCGGTTGTAGCGGGCGGCAAGCCACTTCGAGGCGATCGCCATCCCCACCGAGTTGCCGCAGCCCTGGCCGAGCGGGCCGGTGGTTGTCTCGATGCCGGAGGTCATGTGCTGCTCCGGGTGGCCGGCGCAGACGCTGTCGAGCTGTCGAAATCGCTCGATCTGCTCGAGGCTCACGGCCGGACCCCCGCCGTCGGCTCGCCTGATGCCCGCCAGGTGGATCAGCGAATAGAGGAGCATCGAGGCATGGCCGCAGGAGAGCACGAAGCGGTCGCGGTTGGGCCAGTCGGGGGCGGCGGGATCGTAGCGGAGGAAGTCCCGCCAGACGGTGTAGGCCACCGGTGCGAGGGCCATCGGCGTGCCGGGATGGCCGCTCTTGGCGGCTTCCACGGCGTCCATCGAGAGCGTGCGAATGGTGTCGATCGCGAGCCGGTCGAGGTCGGTGTCGGCGGGGGGGGGAGCCTGGGTGCTTGGCGACATGGTGACGATTTTCTCCGAAGTTTCCGCGGGTTTTCGCGGAGGGGAGTCTATGCCTCGTCGCTGAAGGCCGTCAACGAGCAGCGGCAGCCGGGCTCAGAGGGAGCCTCGTTTCCCAGTCGGCTATGGCCGGTGGTGGCTGCCGCCGATGGCCGAGTCTTCGTCATCCACGCCGGCGGCGAGAACGCCGTCGTGATTGTGATAGAGATGGTCGTAGAGGATGTCGTCGGCCGGATCGTGATTGGGGAGCTTGGGATCGAAGATTCGCTTCACGCTGCCGTCCTCGAAGAGCACATGGTGCAGGCCGTCGGGGTGGTTTGTGCTGTAGAGGCCGTGGTCCTCGGGGGCATCGGCCATCAGCGGATGATGGGCCCGCCGCCGGTCGCGGATCGGCGCGAGGCGGCCATCTGCTCCGCGGTGGCCGAGGGTGTAGCCGAAGTCGCCACCCATCCGCCGCACGAGTTCCTCCAGCCGCTCGGTGCCGACCGCGGCCTCCAGTTCCTCGAGCGTGGGAATTCGAAAGTGGCCCGCCTCGGCGAGCGGGCTCCCTGGAATGAGCACCGTGCCGTCGTCCGCCACGAGTCGATGTTCGGCGACGAGCGTGGGGCCGTAGAGGCCGGCCCGCGAGAGGGGGCCATCCGGCGGCGGCGCGGGCAGCCCGCGGTGGTCGTCGCCGTACCCGTGCAGGGCGGCCGAGAGCCTGCCGAGCTTGCGTTCCACACGCAGGCTGCGGGAATCTTCAATCGCGTCGAGCAGCAGCGGGGCGAGCAGGACGCAGGCAGCCAACGCCGCCGCCGCGATCAGCATCCTGTCGAGCCAGACCTGCCGCAGCGGCACGATCTCCGGCCCCGAAGAGGGCTCGGGCGTGAGCCGCGGGGCGGACCTGGCCTGCTCGACCTGCACGAAACGGATCGTCCGCTCGGCGAGTCCGGCCGGCGGCGCGATCGGCTCCTCGTCGCAGGCGAGCGGCCGCAGGGCCAGCCGCACGCTCTCGAGTTGCCCCTTCAGCCGCGAGTCGTCTGCCTCGATCGCCTCGTCGATCCGGGCCCGTTCGTGATCCTCGACGGCCGAGAGCAGGTAGCCAACCAGGTCGTGTCGCATCGAAAAATGTCCGTCGTGGGGAAACAGGTCAGGTGCGGCTGGCCGCCCAGGATTCATTGAGCTTCAGGATTGCCGAGTGGAGCCGGCTCTTCACGGTGCCGACGGGAATTCCCAGGGTTTCGGCCGCCTCGCGGTATTTCATGCCCTGGTGGTAGACGAGCAGCAGGGCACTCCGCAGCGGATCGGGCAGTTCGTCGACCGCCTCCCGAACCCATGCCTTGGCCTCCTCACCCTCGAGCTTTTGATCGGCCGTCGGGTCGCGTCCCGCGAGCATCTCCACCAACGCTCCCACGTCGTCATCGCCTCCGGTGCGGTTGTCGAGACTCACCATTTTGTGTCGCTTGTTCCGCCGCTGGGCGTCGATCGCCTGATTTGTCGCGATCGTGTAGAGCCAAGGCCGGAACCGACGACCCTGCTCGAATGATTCCTTCTTCAGATAGATCTGCAGGAAGGTGGCCTGAAACACGTCTTCCGCCATTTCGGCATTCCCGAGATACCGCCGCAGGTAATTGAACAACTCCAGTTCATAACGCCGCACCATCGCCGCGAAGGCATCTTCGTCGCCGGAGGTCCGGAATCGCTCGAGCAGGTCTTCGTCGGATGGCGGCTCGGCCGCCTGCGGAGTCCGCCAGGCCTGCCGCCCCCCGACGGGGGAGCCTTTCCGAGCGGTGTCGGCGGGCAGATCGTGCACGGACTCGCCTTTCCTACGATTCCGGAGGGGGAAGGGTTCACTGGGCCAAACCGAGTATATCCCCCGGCTGGAGCAGTTTGCGGCGGGCCCGCGATCTGCGGCGAATCGCCCGCCTATCGGCCCAACTGCCTCAGGCTGCCCGTGGTACGATCCCACGCCGTGGAGACGCACCGCTACCGCTGGGCCGCCCCGGGCGACGTGAACGCCTTTTTCGGCCTGGCGCTCGACAACCTCGCCGATCTCGTGCTCACCGTCGGCCTGCTGGCCGGGGCCTTCGGCTATCCCGCCCAGTTTGCCCTGGGGCATCTCGTGCCCGGCACGGCCGTGGGGGTCGTGGTGGGGGACTTGCTCTTTACATGGATGGCCTTCCGCCTGGCGGCCCGCAGCGGCCGCAACGACGTGACGGCGATGCCGCTGGGCCTCGACACGCCGAGCACCTTCGGCATGGTCTTCTTCGTGCTCGGGCCGGCCTACCAGGAGTCGCTCGCCGGCGGCCTCGCCGCCGAGGCGGCCGCCCGCCATGCCTGGCATGTGGGCATGTGCTCGATTGTTGCCAGCGGGCTGTTCAAGCTGGCCGCCGCCCCTTTCGCCGGCAGGATCCGCAGGATGGTGCCGCGGGCGGGATTGCTCGGCAGCCTCGCGGCGATCGCCCTGGCGCTGATCACCTTCCTGCCGACGCTCGAGATCGTGGGCACGCCGGTGGTGGGGCTGGTCTCGATGGGAATCGTGCTGGGAAGCCTGACCGCCGCAATTCCCTTCCCGCTGCGAATTCCCGGGGCCCTCGCCGCCCTCGCCGCGGGTGGACTGCTCTATGCGGCGGGCACTGCGGCGGGCTGGCTGCCGGTACGGGAACAGGCGATGGTCGACCCGGCGGCGGCCCTCTGGCCGACGGAGTGGCTCGCGGCACTCCGCTGCGAGTGGCTCGAGGCCTTCAATGACACCCTCAAGTATCTGCCGATCGTGATCCCCTTCGCGTTGGGCACGGTGGTGGGCGGCATCGATTGCACCGAGAGCGCGGCGGCCGCCGGCGACGAGTATCACACCGGTCGGATCATCGCCGTGGAGGGCCTGGCCACCGTGATCGCCGGAGCCTGTGGAGGCGTGATCCAGACCACGCCCTACATCGGCCATCCGGCCTACAAGGCGATGGGCGGTCGGGCCGCCTACACCCTCGCCACGGCGGTGGTCATCGGGGCGGCCGGCCTGACCGGCAGCTTCGCCTACCTCTACGAAATCATTCCCGCCCCCGCGATCCTCCCGATCCTGGTCTTCATCGGTTTGGAGATCACGGCCCAGAGTTTTCGGGCCACGCCGACAAGGCACTACCCGGCGGTGGCGATTGCCTGCGTTCCGGCGCTTGCGGCGATGATGGTGATTCATTCCGACAAGCTTGTGGCGGCCGGGGCCGAGCCGGAGGGCCCGCTCGCGGTGGAGCTCTACACAATCCACCTGCTGGCGGCGGGCTTCATCGTCACAAGCCTTGTCTGGGCGGGACTGACCGCAAGTCTGATCGATCACCAGCTGCTGCGGGCGGCGGCCTGGGCGGCCGCTGCCGCCGGGCTCACGCTCTTTGGCGTTATCCACTCGCCGTTTGCCGACGGTCGGCTCTTTCTGCCCTGGGCGATCGGGCCTTTGCCGCCGGAGGCGGCCGGCCGAGGGCCGCTCTCGATGGCCGTCGGCTACCTGCTGCTCGCGGCAACCTTCGCGATCTGGCGGGCCTGTAGGCCGGTGCGTCCCGCACCGGCTTGACCGTCCTGTAGGCCGGTGCGTCCCGCACCGGCCTACTCCAGCCCGTAGGCGCCCGCCACCGGGACGTCGATCCCGGTGCGGGTCGCGAATTGGGTCCGCGAGAGGAACCGCGGCTCGAGGTTGAACGTCACGCCCACGTTCTGACGGCTGAAGTCGACGTTGAAGCCGAAGCTCATCAGGAACGACTCGCCGATCCGCACCAGCTCGAACCGCTGGCCGATGTTGCGGCCGGTGAGGTCGATCGAGGATCCGAAGGAGCTCGCCCACTTGGGGCTCATGCGGTAGGTGTAGGAGCCGGTCAGCACGCTGGCCTCGATCGGCCCGGCGAACGACTGGTAGCCCATGTAGAAGCTGCCCCGCGTGGTGCGGTTGATCAGGGCCCCCACCGTGTAGAGCTGCTGGCCCTCGGTGAAGAAGTCGACGTCGGCCGTGGAGAGGATCGTGGTGCGGTCGCCGACATGCCAGCGGAAGTCGTACTGCCAGAGGCCAAGGGTCTGCCCGAAGTTCTGGTTGGTGACCGGGAAGAACTCGCCGTCGATGTCGAGAATGATCCAGTCGATGATCCGTCGATTGCCGATGGGTCCCCGTTTCGTCTGCCACCGCTGCCGCGCGGCGACGCGGAAGGCGGTCAGGTCGTTGGCGATCTCGGTCGGGCCGGTCACCCAGCTGCCCATGCCGCGGCGGATCGCGTAGAGCCGGGGGTCGAACTTGTTGTCCGGCCCGAAGATGAAGGGGGCCTGCAGCGGCACGAACGATCCCTGGAAAGGCACGGCACCGAAGTCAAAGTAGGGAATATTGCGGCGGTACTGGTTGATCGCGTCATCGTCGATCTGGTCGTAGAGCGGAAACTGATTGATGTCCTGGGTTGAGTTGGCATAGGAGAAGTCGAGGTCGAAGACGACCTTGTGGGCGATCCCGTGAACGTTCCAGAGGTTGCTCTCGATCGAGTTGTCGCTCCACCACATCGGCAGGCTCGAGCGGATGCCGACCTGGCCGTAGGCACGGTTGATCGGCTGCTCGTTGAGGTCCTGGCCCCAGTGGGCCAGCTCGCCAAGGGCGTAGGGCACGAGCTTCACCGCCCCGGCCTGGAAGGGGAAGTCGATCTCCTGCCGGGTGGCGATCCGCTCACCGATGACCGGCGCCTCGTAGGGCAGCAGTGTGAAGAACTCGAGTCCCTGGCCGACATCCGGCGGTGCCGGCAGCGGCTGGCTGACGTAAGAAACGCTGGAGTGCTCGTACCACGTCAGAGCATCGCGGAGCAGCGGCTGGCCGATGAAGTAGTGGTCGAGCCGGGGCCACCACTGGCTCTGTGTGAAAAATGGATCGACCCGGTAGCTCGCCAGCAGCCGCAGTTCACGGGTGTCGATCGTGCGTCGGATGTCGAGCCAGGTCCGCTGCTCGAAGCCCTCCTCCCACTCCGCCTCGTAGTATTCCTCGAGGAAGTTGTAGTCGCTGATCCAGCCCGCCGTGCCGCGGGTCTGCCAGCCCATGCCCAGGTCCTGCCGGTGACGCCAGAATGACCGGCCTCGGAAGCTGTTGGGAAAGGTGAAGTTGTTTCGGAACAGACCGAGCCGGTCGATGCCGGTGTCGTTGATGAACCAGCCGTCGAGCACGCCGTTGGCCGGTGTGCCGAGCCAGAGGAAGTCGGGCCGGTTGTAGAGCAGCGAGGTGCCGGCGGCCGGCCCGCGAAGGCTGAGGTAGTCGACGTCGAAATCCCAGTCGACGCCGTCGGGCGGTCGCTGCCAGCCGAAGACCTGGAAGGCGTCCCAGTTGGTGAGAATCTGGGTGCCGAAAATCTGGTCGTTCTTGACCTGGGCATTGTTGATGTAGAAGGTCGGCTTCTTGGCGTTGGTGGCGAGGATCGGCCACCAGAGCACCGGAACTCCCCAGAGCCTGACGGTGTTGCCCCGGCTGCGGATGTACTGCTGGTGTTCGACCGCGGGCTCGCCGGTTGCCGGGTCGACCTGGGTCTGGCCGAAGGGGCCCGGCAGCGGCACCTGCTCGTCGGTGAAGCTCATCTCCCGCGAGCGAAACTCCCAGGTCGGCAGGGCCAGCCGGCTCGAGGTGAGGCCCGCCTGCTGGGCCACGAAGCGGCTGCGGGCGACCTGCCGCAGCACGTCGGCCCGCAGCCGCACGACCCCGGAGTAGTTGTCGACCGGTGTCAGCACGGTCGCCCCGGTGATGACGCCGGAGCTGCGGGGCACGTCGTAGTACATCCCCACCGCCTCGACGACCCGCTGGGCCTGGCGGAAGATGACGTTGCCCTCCATGTAGA
The DNA here is from genome assembly GCA_964600785.1 of uncultured Chitinophagaceae bacterium. Lineage (GTDB taxonomy): Bacteria > Planctomycetota > Planctomycetia > Pirellulales > UBA1268 > M30B53. Next base: position 54,663 of record CAZRKH010000126.1, on the reverse strand, counting down.
TTTCCATCGGCGTGTCGGAGGGCTGGCCGCTGCTGCCGTCGAGCGATGGCTGCTGGGATGACTGGGTCCAGATCACCATCCGGTCGGCGGCGATATCGAGCGGGCCTGCCGGATCGACCCCGTCAATCACGAGATTCACTCCCGAGGTGATCACCGCGATCCACTCACCGCCACCCGGTGCAGGAAACCAGCGAACGTTCAGCGGCGCGCTCGAGCGGGGAAAGGCCCTCAGCCGCCGCACGGAACTGGCCGCGGCCGCCTGGGGCACAGCCGGTGCTCCAAACTCGGCAAACTGCGCCGGCTCCACGCCCTCGTCATCGCCAGTCGGGGGCGGCAGCAGTTCCACGCCGCCTTCCCCTGAGCCGTCGGCCGCGGTGAGGGCCACGCCGTCGGCGAGCGGTTCGACGCTGACAGGCGTGGTCGCTTCTGCGGGTGCTTTGTAGCGGGTCGGTCCGCCTCCGGCCGGCACGACGCTCGCGAAGTCAAGCAGCGGGTCGCGGTAGGTCCAGAACCGCCCGGCCCACCGCGGGCCGCGGATCGTGGAGGTCGCCTCGCCGGAGGCCCGCACCTGCACGTTGCCGGCCATTCGCACGAGGATGCGTCGGGCCGGCGGCGGCTCGCCCCCGGTCGCCAGCGAGCCATCGGACTGCTCGATCCAGACGACCGCCTCGTGGGCCCGCGCCTCGGTGGTTCCCTGTTGGATGCGTGCTCCACCGGTGAGGTGCCAGACCTCGTAGGAGCCCTCGGTCCACCGTGAGGCCTGGCCGGCAGTGATCGAGATCGGCTCGGCCGGATCGACCCCGGGCACCTCGATCTGACCCGCCTCGGCGATTGCCGCGGCGAGGCCTTTCGCCGGCAGGTTGGCAAGTACGCCCCCGGCCGCGGTGGGTGGCGGCGGCTCCGACCATGCCCGAGGCATGTCCGCACAGGCAAGCATGACCAGGGCAAACAGGCTCGAGAGGCGAACTGCGAGCGCACCGCGACCGCGGCCGTCGAGGGCTTCGGTGGATGTGGGTGGATCTCTCACGCGGTGCGCAGCAGGAGGGGCACTCGGAGGACAGCTCAGGTGGGTGAAAAACGTGCGGGACTATAGGTGCGGCCGTGAAATCGGGTCAAGGTATCGACTCGCGAAGTCCGCGGCCTGCGGGTGGCTGCAAGTGCCGCTGATGCCTCGCCTTGCACGCCGCCGCAGGCAGCCGCCGTCCGGCAGGCCAGGAGGCAAATCGGGTAGGATGGGCAGAGAACCACGCAGGCTGGGCCGAGCCTTCTGCCTTCGATCGCAGCCGGCGGCATCGTGGCCCGGTGGTATTCAAGGCAAGCCGCAGCCCGCCGGTCGAGGAGTGATTCTTGGAACACGAGGTCGGCGGCACGTTTTCGGCAAGCCTGGCCGGCGTCCTCGTCCGCCGTCGCGGCCTCTTGGCGGCGATCGGCCTGGCACTGGCGGTGTTCTCAGTCGGGCAGGCTTCACGCCTGGAGTTTTCGCGGTCGATCGAGACGATGTTCGACCGCGGCGATCCAGCCCTGCCGCCCTACCGCCGCCTTGGGAGAACCTTCGGCTCGAGCGAGGTCGTGCTGGCGATCTACGACGACCCGCAGCTGTTTACACCTGCCGGACTCGATCGGCTCCGGGAGCATTCGCGACGTCTCGCGGCGATCGACGGCGTGGCATCGACGATGAGCCTCGCCGATACGCCGCTGGGTGACCGCGTGATCGATCTCGAGACGAGCCCTGCTGCGAGGCGGCTGGTGAAGCTCATGGAAGGCTATGCGATCGGTGCCGATCATCGCACGGCCGGAATCGTGGCGGTGCTTGAATCGACCGCGTCGGGCGAGGCCGACGTGCGCGGTGAGGCGGCCTCACGGGCAGCGGCAATCGACGCGATTCGTGATCTGGTCGGGCAGCTGCCCGGCGGGCTGGTGGCGGGAGAGCCGGTGATGATGCGCGATGGGTTCGCGCTCTTGCAGCGTGACGGCAACCTGCTGGGAACGGCAGCGGGTCTGCTCGCCGCCGGCGTGTTGCTGGTGCTTTTCCGGAGCGTGCGGTGGGTGATCGTGCCGCTGGCGGTGGTGCTTTTGGCGTTGTGGAGCACCCGTGGCCTGCTGGCAGTTGCAGGCCTCAAGCTGACGATGGTCTCGACGATGCTCTCGGCGATGATCACGGTCGTCGGCATCGCCACGGTAACCCACCTGATCGTCGAGTTCCGCCGCCAGCGGGAGCAGGGCTTCTCGAGCGTCGTGGCGATGGAGCGAACACTGGCGGTGCTTCTCTGGCCGGTGGCCGGGGCGATCGCCACCGACATGATCGGCTTCGGGGCCCTCGTGGCCAGCCGGGTCGGGCCGGTCCACGATTTCGGGATCATGACGGCCCTGGGGGCCGCGATGGTGTTGGTCGCGGTGCTGCTGGTGGTGCCGTTTCTGGCGGTTGCCGGTCGCCTCGATGCCGACCCGCGCCGGGTGCCCGGCGAGGGGGCTTTGGAGCGGGCGCTCGATCGCGTGGTCCGCCGGACCGTACGGCGGCCGGCGAGCACGCTCGCGGTGGCCGGGTGCCTGGCCGCGGTGGCGATGCTCGGCATCCCGCGGCTCGAGGTGGAAACCGACTTCACCAAAAACTTCCGGGCGTCGAGCCCGATTCCGGCAGCCTACGACAGGGTCGAGACCAGGCTCGGCGGGGCGGGGGTGTGGGATGTGCTGGTGCCGATCGAAGGCGATGTTGATGCGGCGACGCTGGTGGCCATCGACCGCCTGGAGTCGCGTCTGCGGGCGATCGAGGTGGCCGGGCCGGAGGGCCCCCGCCCGGCTCTCACCAAGGTGATGAGCGTCGCCGATCTCGTTGCCGCGGTTTCGCCGCTCTCGCTCGAGCGGCTGAGTGACTCGGCTCTCGGCAACTGGCTGGTGGGGAAGTCGGTGGCGGTGATGCGGGACCGGCTGCCGGGGATGACCAGGGCGGTCATCGGCCGCGATCCGGCCGACGGCACGACCTGGCTCCGCGTCATGCTGCGATCGCGGGAACGACAGCCGGCCGAGGCGAAGCGGGCGATCATCGACGAGGTGCGGGAAGTCGTGGCCGAGGAATTTCCAGCCGACGCCGGGGGCAGGGCGGGGGAGGTGACCGGCTTCTTCGTGCTCCTGGCGAGCCTCGTCGAGCGGATGGTCGCCGACCAATGGTTGACCTTCACCCTTGCGGCACTCGGCATCTTCGTGATGCTCTCGCTGGCCTTCCGCAGCCCGCTGATCGCGGCGGTGGCCCTGGTGCCCAACGCCCTGCCGATCCTGCTGGTGCTCGGCCTGCTCGGCTGGATCGGCCGGCCGGTCAACATGGGCACCGCCATGATCGCCGCGGTCTCAATGGGGCTCTCGGTGGACAGTTCGATCCACTACGTGACGGCCTTCAGGCGAAGGCTCGACGGTGGCCAGGCCGTTGCCGCGGCCCTCGCCGCGGCCCACCAGACGGCCGGCCGGGCAATCGTGTTTTCAACGCTGGCGTTGGTGGTCGGGTTCCTGGCGTTGTGCACGAGCAGTTTTATCCCCACCGTTTCCTTCGGTGCTCTCTCCTGCCTGACGCTCGCCGGGGGCTTGGCAGGCAACCTCGTCGTGCTGCCGGTGCTGCTCTCGCTCTTTCCCTGCCGGAAGTGTGCAGAGAGTCGTTGAGTCTCCGGGGGTTCGGAGGGTCATCGCCGGGCTGGCGGCTGCATCGCCACCGGCGGGGCGGGCCGGTATTCGCAGGGGTAGAAGGCCGCCCACACCGGATTGTGGTCGGAAACCTCGAGGGCCTGCTTCTGCGTCAGGCCGAAGCTGGTCTGCAGGTCGAGGACTCCCCAGTGGCCGAGGTATTCGCCGGTGGCCGGCCTGGCGAAGACGAGGTTGTCGTAGGTCTTCGTGCGGCGGGTGTTGGTGGTGGTGCCCGACACCGCCCAGCCGATGCCCGGGATTCTCTGCAGAGCCGAAAACCCATCGGGCCCCGCGTTGAGGTCGCCCAGCAGGATCACGTCGTCCTCGTCGGGCCGGGCCCGCTGCATCGCCTGGAAGATGCCCGAGAGAGCCTCGAGTTCCTGCGGCACCTCGTCGGGGTCGGTATGGGCGTTGACCAGCCAGAAGGTGAAGGCCATCTGCGCCGGGATCACGCGGGTCCGGAAGCGGACACACATCGGCGGGCGATGCAGCTGATCGTGTGGATCGGGGAAGACGCCGGGCGACGATTGATCGACCTCGATCCGGTTGGTGTCGTAGACGAAGGCATACTGTTCCTTGCTGACCGTGCGGCCCTCGCGTGGTCCGACGAGGAAATGGTAGCGGCTGCCGTCGGCATTCACCTGATGGACGAAGGTGGGGATGATCGCATCCGACTTCGCCCGCACCTCCTGGATCGCGACCACGTCGAACTGTCGCGTGACGCGGGCGAGAATCTCCATGACCTGCGGCTTGGAAAGCTTCGATTCTCCGAAGACCTGAATATTGAAGCTGCAAATCAGGATCGCGTCGTGGGGCTTGGCCGGCGGCTGGGCCGCGGCAGGAGATCCCGCGACTGCGAAGCCCAGCAGCCAGACGACGAACCCGCAAAGGCTCGCCAGGAGGTGACCCGGCGGCAAACCGCGGCGGCGGAGAAAGCTGGGAGCTGGCATACCTCCCGAAGGCATCGGCCAGACGGGTGGCCATTCCTTGGCTCAGCTTCTCATGCGACACGCCCCGCGGGTTGCTGGGCAATCTCGGCGGAGTTTGCGGCCCAGCTGCCGCGAAGTCCCGGCCGGTGGTCGCCGATCGCGTCCTGCGGCGGCAGACTTGTCCCTCAGTCTGCTAGGCAGTAGGTGGGCAGATTCGGCGGAGAGCCCAGGCGGCACGCCGGGCGACCTCCGGGGGCTGGCCGGGCTCGAGCCGGCCGGCGAGTACCGGCACCGCGGACGCCGCCGCCTCGCCAAGCCGGCCCAAGAGCGTGATTGCCCAGTAGGCCACCAGCGGGTTCGGGTCGGCGGCAAGGTCGGCCAAGGCCCGCAGCGATTCAGCCGGGGGCGGGCCGGCCTGCTCGAGGGCCGCCACGCACCAATCGCGAACCTGCTCATCGTTGTCACCGCAGGCCTTCACCAGCGGCACGGCGGCCTCCGCGGCGGCTTCCGATCGGGCGAGGGTCTCCGCGGCATCGAGCCGCACCGCCGGATCCGCGCTCTGGAGTCGCTCGGCGGCCGCGGTGATCTCCGCGGCAGGGTCAGGAGTCTGTTCGGGCACGGTATTGCTCGACGAGAGCAGGGATGCCGACAGCCAGAATGAGACCACGCGGCAATCCAAATCAGTTTCCGGCCGGCGATGGCAGTGTATACATTCTGTCGCGAGCCCGTTCGTCGGTTGACGAGCGGCGCAGGACCCGCCCAGGTGAACCGTTGGTCGCCCGCAACCGCGGGCAGGGGCCAAGGACGGTTTTTCACGGGCAGCGAGAGAACGACCCCGGCAACGATAGTCCCCGCAACGGAGCAGCAGCCTGCATGAGCGAATTTTCCAGCGAATCGGCGAGCCCTTCGATTTCCGCCGAGCCCGATGGGCGGCCCGAGGCGATTCCCGCCGACGCCGTGGTCATCTTCACGAGCGAAGGCGTGCCGCGGCAGGGCGGGCTGGCCGCGGCGGACGCGGCCACCGGCGGCCTGCTCGGCAGGCTCGCCGAGGCGGGCGAGATCACCGGCAGGGCCTGCGAGTGCGTGCCGCTGCTCGGCCCCCCGGGCTTCGCTGCCGGACAACTGCTCGTCGTGGGCCTGGGCACGGCCGAACAGATCGACGCCGGCAGCCTCTACCGCGCCGCCGCCACTGCCGCCAGGCAGCTCGCCGGTCGACCGCGTGGCATGGTTGCCTTCGTGGCGGAGGAGTCGTGGCCGGCCGCCGCCGTCGAGCATGCCGTGGCCGGGGCCGCGGCGGGCATGGTCGGCCAGGATCTCTATCGCAAGGAGAAGAAGCGAACACCCTTCGCCGCCACCCGCTGGCTCGGCCTGCCGCCGTCAACTGCCGAAAGAATCGTCGAGCATGGCCGGCTGATCGGCGAGGGCGTGAATCTCACCCGCAGGCTCGTCAATCTCGCGGCTGATGACATGTTTCCCGGGGCCTTTGCCGAGGAGGCGGCGAGCGTGGCCGGCCGACTGGGCATCGAGATCGAGATCTGGGACAAGCAGCGGCTCGAGCAGGAACGCTGCGGGGCGCTGCTCGCGGTCGCCCGTGGCTCGAGCCGGCCGCCGAGGCTCGTGCTCTTGCGGTATCGCGGCGGCACGGGGAGCGGCCTCCGCGACGGCAATCCGCCCGATCTGGCCCTCGTGGGCAAAGGGGTGACCTTCGACTCCGGCGGACTCTCCCTCAAGCCTGCTGACTCGATGATGGGCATGAAGTGCGACATGGCCGGGGCCGCCACGATGCTCGGGACGATTGCCACGATCGCCGCTCTCAAACTGCCCCTCGACGTGGTGGCGGCGATGGGCTTGGTCGAAAACATGACCGGGCCGGCCGCCTACAAGGTCGGCGACGTGCTGACTGCCCGCAGCGGGATCACGATCGAGGTCCACAACACCGACGCCGAGGGCCGGCTGGTGCTTGCCGACGTGCTCGATGTGGTCCGCGGATTCGAGCCGGGCTTCATCGTCGATGCCGCCACGCTCACCGGAGCCTGCGTGGTCGCCCTCGGGCTTGACGTGGCGGGTCTGTTCACCAACGACCAGGCCTGCTGCGACGCGGTGGCCACCGCGGCCGCCGCTGCCGGTGAGGCTGTCTGGCAGTTGCCGATGTTCCGTGACTACGACGCCCAGATCGAGAGCGACGTGGCCGATATCAAGAACGTCGGTGACGGCCGCTGGGGCGGGGCAACGACCGCCGCAAAGCTGCTCGAGCGGTTCGTCGGCAGCACGCCCTGGACCCACATCGACATCGCCGGCCCGGCCTTTGCCGAAAAGCCGAAGCCCTGGATCGACGGCGGTGGCACCGGGGCGATGGTGCGTACGTTGATCGAACTCGCCCGGGCCACGAGCAAGTTGCAGGCTTGATGTCGCCGATCGCCGCATCCTACGGCCGCCGACTTGTTCCGCAGTCTGCTACCGCCGTGGCAGCTGCCCTGAGGGTGTCAGCTCGTCGATGATCTGCGGGATGTACTTGGCGAGCACCTCAGCGAGCTGTTCGCGATCGATGCCCCGCTGCCTTGCCATCTCGTCGAGCTCGCGGCCGCCGAAGACATCCTCGATCTGCCGTCGCTCAACAGGCTTGTTGGGACCGCTGCGGACCCAGGAATCGACAATGTCCTTCATTCCCTTGCGGCCGAACTGCTCAACCACGTCGGGCAGCTTGCCGGCGGAGCCGCCGCCGAAGATCTGCTCGAAGATCGCCGAGAGATCACGAGGATCGGGCATGCCTGCCGGGGGAGCCTTGGGCTGGGGAGCCTGTCGCGGAGCGGCTGCCGGACCACCGCCGGCAAGCACCTGCTTGAGAATTTCACCAAGAATGTCCATCGCCTGTCTTTCCAGAAGAACCGCGGGCGACCGCCCGGACCAACCAGTGTGGCCCCATCGACGGTCGACCAAGCCACGGAAGCATAGCAGGATTTCACAGCAGCGAGTCGAGCTGCTCCACGAGATCGGCGAAATGCGAGAGTGCCGCGGCCACCGGCTCGGGATTCTCGAGGTCGACTCCCGCATCCCGCAGCAGGTCGAGCGGCCACTTCGAGCTGCCGCCTTTCAGAAAGCCGAGGTAGGCGGACAGTTCCGCCTCGCCCCCGTCTGTGACCTTGCGGGCGAGGCTGATCGCGGCGGAGAGGCCGGTGGCGTATTTGTAGACGTAAAACCCGCTGTAGAAGTGCGGGATTCGCAGCGGTTCGAGCTCGAGCTGCTCGTCGATCGCGAATCGTTGGCCGAAGTAGGCCTCGAGCAGCCCGCGATAGATCGAGCGGATCCGCTCGAGCGTGAGCGGCTCGCCCGCTTCGACCGAGGCGTGGGCGAGCTTCTCAAACTCCGCGAACATCGTCTGTCGCACGATCGTGCCCCGGATCGCGTCGATCTCCCGGGCGATGATCGCCGCCCGCTCGCGGTCGCTCTCGGCTCGTTCCAGCAGCAGCCGGGTGAGCAACTGTTCGTTGAAGGTGCTTGCCACCTCGGCCACGAAGATCGTGTAGCCGGAGTAGTGGTAGGGCTGGGCATCGGCTGAGAGACGGGTGTGCATCGAGTGGCCCGCCTCGTGGGCGAGCGTGAAGACATGCTCGATCACCTCCTCCTCGAAGTTCATCAGGATGTAGGGGTCGGAGTCGTAGCTGCCACTGCTGAAGGCGCCCGACTGCTTGCCGATGTTGGGATAGCGGTCGCACCAGCGGCCCAGCAGCCCCGCCTCGAGCCGACGGCAGTAGTCGTCGCCCAGAGGCGAGAGCGCTCCGATCACCAGCCCCACGGCGTCCTTCCAGCTGTGTCGCTGCTCGAGTTCGGGTACCAGCGGCACGTAGGTGTCGTAGTGATGGATCTCGTCGAGGCCGAGCACCCGCTTCCGCAAGTCGTAGTAGCGGTGCACCGCCGGTAGATGTTCGTGAACCGCGGTGATCAGGCTGTCGTAGACGGCGAGAGGCACGTTGTCGTTGAACAGGGCCGCCTCGATTGCCGACGGATACCGTCTGACCTTCGCCGCGAAGACATCCCGCTCGACCGATCCGGCGAGGGTGGCGGCCAGGGTGTGGTCGTGGGCCTCGAAAACGTCGTAGTACTGATGGAAGGCCCGCTTCCGCACGTCCGGTGCCGGGTCGTGCAGGAAGGTCATGAAGCTCGAGTGGGAGAGTTCCACTTCCCGGCCCTTGCCGTTGGCGAGCGTGCCGAAGGTCATGTCGGCATCGGTCAGCTGACGGAAGACCTTGGCCGCGGTGCCCGCGAAGCTGCCCTGCATGGCGAGGATCTTCTCCTCGGCCTCGCCGAGCACGTGCGGCCGCACGCGGACGAGCCGCTCGAGCAGCAGCCGATAATCCGCGAGGGCCGCGGTCTGGAGCCAGCCGGAGAGCACGTCGGCGGGGATCGCGAGGATTTCCGGGCGGATGAAGCTGGCACGCTCACCGGCCAGGGTGGAGACATGCTGGAAGCGGCCCACCATCCGCTGGGCGTCCTGGGCCTGCTGGTCTTCGCTGGCCCGCAGGTGGGCGTAGGTGCCCAGCCGGTCGCCCTCGCGGTCGAATTCGAGGTCGAAGCGAATCGCCTCGGCAAGCCGCTCCGGCGAGGAGCCGAGCGTGCCGGCAAAGGCGTCGAACTCGGGAATCCTCGCCTCCCAAGCGGCGAGGGCTTCGTTCCACGCGTTGTCGGTGGCAAAGAGACTCGAGAGGTCCCAGGTGTCGTCGGCGGGCACTTCCTGGCGGGCCGGCAGCGACTTTGCGACGTTCGATTTCGTGGCGGTTGCCATTGAGGGCCTCCTGGGCTGGAAACGCGGGACTCAAACGGACGGTTCGGGAAACGGATCTGGCTGAATCAGAGCCGCCAGACCGCCGTTCCCCAGGCCAGTCCGCCACCGAATCCGCAGATCACGATGGTGCTGCCCGGGCCAATCCTACCGGCCCGCCAGGCTTCGTCCATCGCCAGTGGGATCGAGCCGCTCGAGGTATTGCCGTAGCGGTCGAGGTTCATGAAGACCTTCTCTTCAGGCAGCCCCAACGCCACCCGGGCCCCCTCCACGATGCGTGCGTTGGCCTGATGGAGCACGTAGAGATCGACCGAGGCCGGCTCGAGACCGGCCCTGCCGAGCGTCTCGCGGATATTCTGCTCGGCCAGCCGGATGGCCCACTTGAAGACGGCCCGGCCGTCCATCTGCATGAACTGCCGCCCGCGGGCGGCGCCCTCGGCGGTGATCGGCTCCCGGGAGCCGGTCATCGGACAGGCCAGCAGGCCGCCGCCGCGGCCGTCCGATCCCAGCGCGTAGGCCAGCAGCCCGAAATCCCCCGCCGCCGGGTCCGGCTCGGCCCGTTCGAGCACCACCGCACCGGCGGCGTCGCCGAAGAGCGGCCAGGTCTTGAGATCCTCAGGATCGACCACGCGGGTGTTGGTGTCGGCCCCGATAACGAGCGGCCGCTCGCTCGAGCCGGCCGCCAGAAACTGTCCCGCGGTCACCAGGGCATAGGCGAACCCCGCGCAGGCGGCGGTGACATCCATCGCCGGGGCATCGAGGCCGAGGCGATCCTGCACCAAGCAGGCGGTGGAGGGGATCAGCATGTCGGGCGTGAAGGTGCCGAGCACGACCAGATCGATGCCGGCGCGGTCGATGCCGCCGGCGGCGATCGCCGCCTCGGCGGCCGCGGCGGCCATGTCGCTCGTGGCCATCTCCGGCGGGGCATGCCGTCGCTGGTCGATACCGGAGCGGGCACGTATCCACTCCGCGTCGCAGCCAAGGCGAGCGAGATCGGCGTTGGTCACGACCTGCTCGGGCGTGTAGCTGCCGATGCCTGCGACCCGGAATCCGACCGCCCTCCCGAAACGGGACGATCGCGGCGAGCTGAGGATCTCGGACATGGGCGAGGCGTGTGGGGAAGAGGCCGCTCGAGCTGCCAGGCTCGGAGCGTACGGTGCTGCCTGTGGCTCCGGCAAGAGCAATGGGGGACCCGCGGCCGCTCAGCCGAGGCCCACCGCCACTCCGCTAATCACCGCCGCGATTCGCACCGCGTCGTGGCAGGCCTCCTCGCTGATCCCCAAGCCAACCAGGCTGCCTTCGTGGTTGCGGATGCAGGCCTCGCAGCCGGCGATCGCCGCGCAGGCGAGGCTCATCAGTTCGAGGGTCGGCTTGTCGGGGGCCGGCGGGGCGAGCCGCTGCATCCGCAGCCGGGCCGGCCGGGAGTTGTAGCTTTCCTTGCCGATCATGTGGCGGAAGCGGTAGTAGACGGTGTTCATTCCCATCAGACCGGCCGCGGCGACTGCATCGGCCAGCAGGGCCTCCGCCTCGTCGGGGTGGCCGGCCCGCAGGTCCGACTCGATCGCCGCGACGAGTTCGCCGCTGCGGGCGAAGCGGGCCGCAGCGGCGGCGACGCCGAGGGCCTGTCCGCCGGGAAGCTGCTCGCCGCTGAGCACGCTCGGCAGGTTGAGCCGCAGGTCCTTGAGCTCCTCGGGAAGTCGCTCGCGGAGCGTTTCGATGGCGGGCATGTCGGCCATGGGCGTCTCTCCAGAGAGTCCTGTTTTTCACGAACGATTATAGCGGTTTATTGAAGCCTGCCGAGGGACGATGGTAGGTTCTGTGTTCATGCCACGCCGCGACGACCTGCAGACGATTCTCCTGATCGGATCCGGGCCGATCGTCATCGGACAGGCCTGCGAGTTCGACTATTCCGGCACCCAGGCCTGCAAGGCCCTCCGCGAAGACGGCTATCGCGTGGTGCTGGTCAATTCGAATCCGGCCACGATCATGACCGATCCCGGCACGGCCGACCGCACCTACATCGAGCCGCTGACCTGGCAGGCGATCGAGAAGGTGATCGAGGCTGAGCAGCCCGACGCGATCCTGCCCACCCTCGGTGGCCAGACCGGGCTCAACCTGGCAATGGATCTCGCCCGCCGTGGAATCCTCGAGAAGCACGGCGTGGAGCTGATCGGCGCGCGGGTCGAGGTGATCCGTCGTGCGGAGGAGCGGGAGCTCTTCAAGGCCACGATGGACACGATCGGCCTGGAGACCTGTCGCGGGCGGACGGTGAAGAGCCTGGCCGAGGCCCGCAAGGTGCTCTCCGAGATCGGCCTGCCGGCAGTCATCCGGCCGAGTTTCACCCTCGGTGGCTCCGGCTCGGGCGTGGCCTTCAACCGCGAGGAGTTCGACCACAAGGTCCAGCGGGGGCTCGATCTTTCGCCGGTGGGCGAGGTGCTCGTCGAGGAATCGATCCTCGGCTGGAAAGAATACGAGATGGAAGTGATGCGGGATGCCGACGACAACGCCGTCATCATCTGTGCCATCGAAAACTTCGATCCCTGCGGGATCCACACGGGTGACTCGATCACCGTCGCCCCGGCGATGACGCTCACCGACCGGCAGTATCAGCGGATGCGGGATGCGAGCTTTGCAGTCATCCGGGCGATCGGCGTGGAGACCGGTGGCGCGAACATCCAGTTTGCGGTCAATCCGAAAACCGGGCGGATGATCGTGATCGAGATGAATCCGCGGGTCAGCCGCTCCTCGGCCCTGGCCAGCAAGGCCACCGGCTTTCCGATCGCCAAAATCGCCGCCAAACTGGCGGTCGGCTGGCGGCTCCACGAACTTCCCAACGACATCACCCGCAAGACGAAGGCCTGCTTCGAGCCTTCGATCGACTATGTGGTGGTCAAGGTTCCCCGGTTCGCCTTCGAGAAGTTTCCGGAGGCCGATTCGAGGCTCTCCACCCAGATGAAGAGCGTGGGGGAGACGATGGCCATCGGGCGGACCTTCAAGGAAGCCTTTCAGAAGGCCCTGCGGGGGCTCGAGGTGGGTGCCTTCGGCTTCGGCTGCGACGGCAAGGACCTCTGGGGCACCCCACAGCAGCCCGCCGAGGACGAGATCCGGGCGAGAATCTCGACGGCCGATCCGGATCGCGTCTGGTTTCTCCGCTATGCGATTCTGGCCGGCTTTCCGCTCGAGGAGATCCACGAACTCACCGCGATCGATCCCTGGTTCCTCGACCAGCTTGCCGGCATCGTGGAGGTCGAGCGGGAGCTGCGGGCCGCCGGATCGCTCGCTTCGGTCGATGACCGGCTCCTGCGGAGGGCCAAGCAGACCGGCTTCTCCGACCGGCAGTTGGCCACGCTGCTTGCGGCCGCCGAGATGGAGGTGCGGGCCGACCGCATTCGGCGAGGGATCGTGGCGGTCTACAAGTCGGTTGACACCTGTGCCGCGGAGTTCGAGGCGGAAACGCCCTACTTCTACTCGTCTTGGGAGCAGGAGTGCGAGGTGCCGCCGAAGACCCCCGGCAGGAAGCGGGTGATGATCCTCGGCGGCGGGCCCAATCGCATCGGCCAGGGAATCGAGTTCGACTACTGCTGCTGTCATGCAAGCTTCGCCCTTCGCGAGATGGGCATTGAAAGCGTGATGGTCAATTCCAACCCCGAGACGGTGAGCACCGACTACGACACCAGTGACCTGCTCTTCTTCGAGCCCTTGACCTGCGAGGATGTGCTCAACATCGCCGAGAGCATTCAGCCCGACGGCGTGATCGTGCAGTTTGGTGGCCAGACGCCGCTCAACCTCGCCCGGGCCCTGTCCACCGCGGGGCTGCCGATCATCGGCACTCCGGTGGAAACGATCGAGCAGGCCGAAGACCGAGAACAGTTTCGCGAACTGCTCGAGCGGCTCGACCTCAGGCAGCCCGCCAGTGGCATCGCCCGCACCCTCGAGCAGGCTCGTCGCGAGGTGGCCAGGATCGGCTTCCCGGCCCTCGTCCGGCCGAGTTACGTGCTCGGTGGCCGGGCGATGGAAATCTGCTACGACCAGTCGCAGTTCGAACGCTACGTCGCCGAGGCCTTTGCCGTCGCCCAGGGGCAGCCGGTGCTGATCGACCGATTTCTGGAGGATGCCATCGAGTGCGATGTCGACTGCATCTGCGACGGGGAACGGGTCGTGATCGCCGGCGTGATGGAGCATATCGAGGAGGCGGGAGTGCATTCGGGCGACTCCGCCTGCGCGATCCCGCCGCACTCGCTGCCGGCAGCGGTGGTCGACGAGATCAAGTCGGCGGCCGCCGCGATGGCCATGAGCCTCGGGGTCGTGGGCCTGATGAACGTCCAGTTCGCCGTCAAAAAGGAGGACGGCGGCCAGCAGATCTATGTCATCGAGGCCAATCCCCGGGCCAGCCGCACCGTGCCCTTCGTGGCCAAGGCGACGGGCGTTGCGGTGGCCAAGGTGGCGGTGAAGGTGATGGCCGGCACGAGCCTTGAGGAGCAGGGGGTGCTGACCGATCCCACTCCGGCCCACGTGAGTGTCAAGGAGAGCGTGTTTCCCTTCGTGAAGTTCGCCGGAGTCGACATCGTGCTCGGGCCGGAGATGCGGAGCACCGGCGAGGTCATGGGTGTGGCCGAGAACTTCAGCATCGCCTTTGCCAAGGGCCAGCAGGCGGCCGGTGTCACGCTGCCGGAGGCGGGGACGATCTTCGTGAGCGTGGCCAGCGAGCCGGCCAAGGCCGCGATGGTCGGCCTCGCGGCCAGGCTGCGGGCACTGGGGTTCGAGATCATCGCGACCTCCGGCACCGCCCGGGCACTCGCCGCCGCGGGGATTCCCGTAGAGGTGGTGCGAAAGCTTCAGGAGGGCCATCCGAACCTGCTCGATCACCTGATCGACGGACGCGTGCAGTTGATCATGAACACCCCCCGCGGCAAGGGCGCCCGCACCGACGAGGGCCGCATCCGCGCCGCGAGCGTGATGCACGGCGTGCCCTGCATCACCACCCTGCCGGCGGTGGAGGCGGTGGTGCTGGCGATGGAGGCTCTTCGCAAGGCGCCCCTTTCGGTGCAGGCGATCCAGGATCGTTTCAAGGCGGCCACGACCGGCTGAGAATCGAAAGTCCTCGGGCAGCCGCAGCGAGGATCGTGCGGGAGGCGGTTCGTGTTGCCCGGCTGCTCGAGGAGGGATAGAGTGCCGCAGTTGCGGCTGAATCGGTCGGTATCCAGGGCACGTTGGGCCTTTTTCCGAAGGGATCGGGTCGTGACGACGTTGCTACTGGAGTTCCTCGGTCTGGCCGCGATCGTGGCGGTGGCCGGCACCTTCCTTGCCCTGGCCGCTGAGCGGATCGCCGAAATCACTCGCCTGGGGCGACTGCTGATCGGCAGTCTGCTGCTTGCAGCGGCAACCTCGCTGCCGGAACTCTCGGTCGATATCGCGGCGGTGCGTCACGGACTCGCCGACGTGGCGGTGGGCGATTTGCTCGGCAGCAGCCTGATGAATCTGACGATTCTCGCGGTGCTCGATCTGGCGGTTCGTTCCCGCGGCGGCATGCTTTCTCGCGAGGCGGCCTCCCACGCCCTCTCGGGCACGCTCTCAATGGGCCTCACCGGGCTTGCCGGTCTGGGGCTGTTGACCGCCGGGAAGCTGCCGGTGGTGGCCGTGCTGAACATCGGCGGCTGGTCGTGGGCGATCCTGCTGGCCTACGCGCTCGGGGCGAGAATGGTTTTCGTCAACCAGCGGATCGCCGCTCGGACCGCAGCCGAGGCGGCGGAATCAGCCGGAAATGCGGCGGAGGCGATCGCAGGAGGAGCCGGGACGCCACCCGCCGACCGCGCCCGCTTGTGGAAGCCGGTGGCGGTGTTTCTGGCGGCGACGGCGGTGCTGCTGGTCGCCGGACCGCGACTGGCGAAGACGGCCGGGGAGCTTGCCGAGGCAAGCGGCCTCGGCGGCAGCTTCGTGGGCACCACGCTTGTGGCTGTGGCCACCTCGCTGCCGGAGTTGGTGGCGAGCATCACGGCGATCCGGCTGGGGGCCTTCGATCTGGTGGTGGGCAATATCTTCGGCAGCAACGCCTTCAACATGCTGCTCTTCCCCGTGCTCGATGGCGTCCACGACGGGCCGCTGTTTGCCGCAGCCTCGCCGGTTCATGCCGTGACCGCCTTCGCTGTGATCCTCGTCACGGTGATCGCGGTGCTCGGTCAGCTTTACTCGGTCGAGCGGCGGAAGCGGTTGATCGAGGCCGACGCGATGCTGATGCTCGTCGTGCTCGGCGGGGCGTTTCTGCTTGTCTACCGTCTCTCCGCCGCAGGCTGACGGCGGCGTACGAGGCAGCCTGCCTCCCGTTCTCACCCCCGGACGCTGTGGGGCATGCCCGAGGTGGTACGATGCATCAAGTTTGCCAGAGTCATCAGCCCCTCCGCTTGTCCGAAATTTGATTGTTCCTTCCCGATGCCCGAATTCACCGTTGACTCTGCCGCAGCCCCTTGGCATGCGATTCAGGCCGACGAGGTGCTTCGGCGGCAAAGGACCGATCCTGATCGCGGACTCTCCGCCGACGAAGCGGCCCGCCGGCTGACGGAAATCGGCTCCAACACGCTCGCCGAGGAGCCGCCCACGCCGCTGTGGCGACGGCTGGCCCGGCAGTTCACCGATCTGGTGATCTGGATCCTGATTGCGGCGGCGGTGATCTCCGGCGTGCTGGGCGAGTGGGCCGATACCGCTGCGATCCTCGCGATCGTGCTCGTCAACGGGATCATCGGCTTCGTGCAGGAGGAGCGGGCCGAGCGGGCGATCGCCTCGCTGCGGAAGCTCTCGGCTCCGTTGGCAAAGGTCCTCCGTGACGGCCGGGCTACCGGCGTGCCGGTCGGAGAGCTGGTGCCCGGTGACATCGTCGAGCTCGAGGCCGGCGACAACGTGCCGGCCGACGCGCGACTGCTCCGCGGCTATTCGCTGCGTGTTCAGGAGGCGGCGTTGACCGGGGAGAGCGTGCCGAGCGAGAAGGAACCCTCGGCGGACCTCGCCACAGCGACGCCCCTGGGCGACCGTCGAACGATGGTCCACTCCGGCACGGTCGTGGCGGCGGGCCACGGCCGCGGTGTGGTGGTCGCCACCGGCATGCAGACGGAGCTTGGCCGCATCGCCGGCTTGCTCGGCCGCTGGCATCCGGAAATCACGCCGCTGCAGCGACGGCTCGGGGAACTCGGGAAGATCCTGATCGTCGTCTGCCTGATGATTGTGGGAATCATCTTCGCCCTCGAGGCCTGGCGAGGCGAGCAGGATTTTCTGGAGCTGCTGCTGCTCTCGGCGAGCCTCGCGGTGGCGGCGGTGCCCGAGGGGCTGCCGGCGGTGGTCACGCTCGTGCTCGCAATCGGCCTGCAGCGGATGGTGGCACGCAACGCACTGGTGCGAAAGCTGCCGAGCGTGGAGACCCTCGGCAGCGTGACGGTGATCTGCTCCGACAAGACCGGCACCCTGACCCGCAACGAGATGACCGTCCGCGAGATCGAGACCGCCGGCGGCCGGGTGCATGTCGGCGGAACGGGGTACACGCCCCGCGGGGAGTTTTCCATCGGTGAAGCCGACGCCACCGAGCCGGTCGATCCCCGCAGCCGCGATGACCTCCTGCGGCTGCTCGAAATCGCGGCCTGGTGCAACAACGCCAAAATCGTGCCCCACGGTGATGGTGGCGACGCCTGGGGGGTGATCGGCGATCCGACCGAGGGCGCCTTGAAGGTGGTGGCGATGAAGGCGGGCATCGAGGTGGAGGAGGCGGGGCGGCGGATCGAGTACGAGATCCCCTTCGACTCCGAACGCAAGACGATGTCGGTGGTCGTGCGGCAGGGGGATGCCACGCGGATGGAGACCAAGGGCGCCCCCGAGATGATTCTCGAGAAGTGCAGCTTTGAGCTGCGCGACGGTAAGCCGGTGCCGCTCGATGCACCGCGGCGTGAGGCGATCCGCAAGGCCAACGCCCGCATGGCGGGCGCCGCGATGCGGGTGCTCGCCTTCGCCTATCGCGACGATCCCCCCACGCCCGACGGCGAGTATGCCGAGCGGGAACTCGTGTTCGTCGGCATCGCGGGCATGATCGACCCGCCCCGCGAGGAGGTGCGGGCCGCGATGGCCACCTGTCGCACTGCGGGCATTCGCCCGGTGATGATCACCGGCGACCACCCGGCCACCGCCGCGGCGATCGCCGGCGAACTCGAGATGCTTGACTCGTCCTCGGCGGCACGTGGGGTGATCACCGGCAGCGACCTCGACCGACTCTCCGACGAGCAGCTCTCCGAGCGGGTCGGGGAGATCGCCGTCTACGCGAGGGTTTCAGCCGAGCACAAGCTACGGGTGGTCAACGCCTGGAAGGGCCGCGGCGAGGTGGTGGCGATGACCGGCGACGGGGTCAACGACGCCCCGGCTGTGAAGGCGGCCGACATCGGCATCGCCATGGGCATCACCGGCACCGATGTGACCAAGGAATCGAGCGACATGGTGCTCACGGATGACAACTTCGCCTCGATCGTGGCGGCGGTCGAAGAAGGGCGGGGCATTTACGACAACATCCAGAAATTCATCCACTATCTTCTCTCCTGCAATGCCGGCGAGGTGCTGCTGATGTTCTTCGCGGCGGTGGTCGGCTGGCCTGTGCCGTTGCTCGCGATTCAGATCCTCTGGATCAATCTCGTGACTGACGGCCTGCCGGCCCTCGCTTTGGGCATGGAGCCGGCCGAGCCCGACATCATGCGACGCCACCCCCGCCCGCCGCGTGAGCCGGTGATCACCCTCGAACGCGGCGGGCTGATCCTCGCTCACGGCCTGCTGATCGCGGCTGTCTGCGTGGCGGGATTCTGGCTGGAATACCGCGGGGATCCCGAGCGGCTGCCGCAGGCTCGAACGGTCACCTTCTGCGTGGCCGCCTTCTCGCAGCTGCTCTTTGCGGTCGGCTGTCGCAGCGACCGGGTGACGATTTTTTCCAGGGGCCTGGCGGGCAATCCGGTCCTGATCGCCGCGATCCTCGTTTCGGGATTGCTGCAGCTGGCGGTGGTCACGCTGCCGTGGGTGCAGAGCGTGTTCGAGGTGGAACATGCCCTCTCCTCGGAATGGGTCCTGATTTTCGGGCTCTCGCTGGTGCCAATGGCGGTGGTCGAACTCGTGAAAGGATTCCGCTTGCTGCGATACCAAGGCGGAGGGCCGTGGCATGGAGCCGGCTGAGCCGCGGCCGCTGCCGCCCCCCGATCCTGACGCGCCGCCGCGGCTGACCGCCCGAACCCTCGGCGGCCTCGAGGGGCTGTTGGCTGCTGAGATTTGCGGCCTCGGTGGCGAAGTGCTGGCGGTCGGGCGGAGGACGGTGGAGTTTGCCGGCGGCACGGAGGTTCTCTACCGCAGCGTGCTCGAGAGCCGCATGGCGATTCGGGTGCTCGAGCCGCTTGGCCGCTTTGCCGTCGACTCCCCCGCGGCGATGCACGCGGCGATCACCGCAATCGACTGGCGGGAGCACTTCTCCCGCGACGACACGCTGCGGGTCGATGCGGTGATCCACGACACCTTCCTGACCAACTCGCTCTATGCGGCCCAGCTGGTCAAGGATGCCGTCGTCGACTGCCTGCGGACGCGGGCCGGCTGGCGGCCCGACGTGCGACGTCGCGGCGCGAGCCAGCGGCTGGCGGTGCATCTGGTGGGCACCACCGCCACGCTCTATCGCGATGCCGCAGGCCGCTCCCTGCACCAGCGGGGCTGGCGGCGTGTGACCGGGGAGGCGCCGCTCTCGGAGGTGCTTGCCGCGGGGATCCTGGCCCTGGCCGGCTGGCGGCCCGACGAGGAAACAGGGCAGTCGATGGCGGTGCTCGATCCGATGTGCGGATCGGGCACCTTTCTCATCGAGGCGGCCACCGCGGCCGCCAGAATCGCTCCCGGGCTCGTGCGGGCGAGGCGTGGCGACCATGGGTTCCTGCGGTTTCGCGACTGCGATCGGGATCTCGCATCGCGGATCATCGCCCAACTCGAAGGCCGCGTTGTCGAGCCGCAGGGGCTGTTCGTGGGCAGCGACCTCGATCCGGCGATGGCGGCCGCGGCTGCTGCCAATGCCGCGGCGGCGGGAGTGGGCGATTGCCTGAGGCTCACGACGGAGGGCTTCGACGCGGTCGAGCCGCCGGCCGAGGCGGGGCTGGTGGTCACCAACCCGCCCTACGGCGAGCGGCTGCCGGCAGCCCGCGAAGGGATGATCTTCAAGCGGCTCGGGGACTGGCTCTTCAGCCGCTTCGGTGGCTGGCAGGCGGCGGTGCTCGCCCCCGACACGCCCGCGGCGAGGCGGTTCTCCCTGAAGCCGAGACTGCGGCTGCCGCTGACCAACGGGTCGATCCGCTGCCGGCTGCTGGTGGCCGATATCCGCCGCCGCCCGCCGCCGCCGGCGAGCAGCCAGCCCGCAGCGGCCACCGCCGGCGCGGCTGCCCGCGGCTTCCGCGAGCAGGCCGGCGACTTTCGCCGACGGCTCGCCAAGCGGTTTCGCCATCTCTCCCGCTGGGCGAGGCGGCAGGGAATCGAGGCTTACCGTCTCTACGATCGCGACATCCCCGAGATCCCGCTGGCGATCGACTGGTACGGCGGCTGGCTCCACGCCGCGGAGTATGACCGGCCCCATGGCCGCACCGATCTCGAGCATGCCGTCTGGCTCGCGCGATTGCTCGAGGAGGCCGCGGCGGAGCTTGGCGTCCCGCCTGCGAAAGCTTTTCTCAAGGCGAGGCGACGCCAGCGTGGCGGTGGGCAGTATGACAAGCTCGACGAGCGGCAGGAGATACACACCGTCCGCGAGGGTCCGCTGGTTTTCGAGGTGAATCTCTCTGATTACGTCGATACCGGGCTCTTCCTCGACCACCGCGCCACCCGCAGGCTCGTCGGCGATGAGGCGGCCGGGAAGCGGGTGCTCAACCTCTTCTGTTACACCGGCAGCTTCACCGTCGCCGCCGCGGCCGGTGGGGCGAGGGAGACGGTAAGTGTCGATCTGTCAAATACCTACCTCGACTGGGCCGGGCGGAATCTTTCGGCCAACCGCATCGCTCCCGCCGCCCACCGCCTGGTTCGCGACGAGGCGAGGGCCTTCCTGCACCATCACGGCCGCCGCGGCGAGGCGGCCTTTGACCTGGCGGTGGTCGATCCGCCCACCTTTTCGCGATCGGCGAGGAGCCCCGAGCCGTGGAGCGTGCAGGATGATCACGCCGGCCTGCTCGAGCTGCTCGCTGATCGCCTGGTGCCCGGGGGCGTGGTCTATTTCTCGAGCAACTTTCGCCGCTTCCGGCTCGATGAACAACGACTCGCCGCCCACTACGCAATCCGCGAGATCACCCGGCAGACGCTGCCGGAAGACTTTCGCAATCGACGAATTCACCGCACCTGGCGGCTGGTGAACCGCCCGGTGCAAGCCGGCATTTCCGGCATGTGAGCCGCGGCCGGTCCGCCGCCGACAGAGTGTGTGCGATGTGTGAGGCGGGCGGGATTGCGGCCGGTTGCGAAAAGAGCCGGCCGGCGCTACAACCTTGACTCGCCCGTACATCCGATGGCCTCCCCCGCAAGGGATGCCTGCATTCGTGTCCGTATGCACTTTTCGCATTTTTGGAGAATCCCATGAATATCGTCGATCTGATTTCCTCTCAGCTTTCGAGTGAGGTGCTTGGCAAGCTTGGCAGCCTCGCAGGAACATCCCGCGAGCAGGCCGAGTCGGCCAGCACTGCCGCTGTGCCTGCACTGCTGCAGATTTTCGGCAAGCTTGCCTCCTCCGGAACCGGTGCCGAACAACTTGCCAAATCGATGGGCGGCCTCGACCTTTCGAGGCTCGGAGACCTCGTCGGCTATCTGGGTGGCAGCCAGGGTTCGAGCCTCGGCAAGCTTGGCGGTGACCTCCTGGGCACGCTGCTTGGGAGCGGCAACCTGGGTCGAATCATTTCGGCGATTGCGAGCTACGTCGGTTCCCAGCCCGACCTCATGAAGAAGATCGTCGGGTATCTCGCTCCGATCGTGCTCGGGGCGATTGCCAAACAACTTGGTGGCAGGCCTGATGCCGCGGGAGTATCGCGGTTCTTCTCCGAGCAGGAAAACAACATCGCCGCCGCCATGCCGGCCGGCCTTTCACTCGGCGACCTCGGCTCGCTGCTTCCCTCGGGTTCGTCCACGGCCCCGGGCAGGCCGAGCCCTGCCGCCGCGACTTCTGGCATGCCAGGCTGGTTGCTCCCGCTGCTGGCGATCGCGGCAATCGCCGCGGCGGTGCTGTTGTTTCGCGGCCGCGAGGCTCCTCGTGATGAAGTCGGGGACGAGGCCGTGGCGGTGGTCGCTGAAACCCGTGATGGTCCGATCACCGATCGGGTCACGGAGGTGGTCGAGGCCACCGAAGACGGGATCGTCGATACCGTGACCGAAGTCATCACGATCGACCCGAAGTTCGTCGAGGCGGCACGGCTCGGTCGTTCGGCGACCGAACTGTTCGGTCGACTCGCCACGGTGTTTGCGGGCGTGACGGATGCCACCACCGCGGAGGCGGCTCTGCCGAAACTCGAGGGTATTTCCTCGTCGCTCGAGCAACTCGCCGGAGAAGCCGGCGGACTGCCGGCGGCTGAGCGGGCTCCATTCGCGGGATTCATCGGGGAAAACCTCGGGGTGCTTCGCAAGGTGATCGACACGGCAATGGCGATTCCCGGTGTGCGGGAGATTCTGGGGAAGGTTGTGACGCCGATGCTCGAGACTCTTGGCAGCCTTGCCGAGGGCCCCAGCAGCCGGAATTGACGCTGGAAAACGGCTGCCCGTAGCATTTCGGGGATGCACCCTCGCACTCTGCTGGCGGGAATGGTCCTGGCGGCGGTTCTCACCGGCTGCAGGGAATCCGATCCCGGTCTGGTGCGGATCGTTTCGAGTCTGCCGCGGACCGGCTCGGCCCGGCAGCAGTCCGACACGGTTGTCCGCGGCATCCGCATGGCGATTGAGGAGGCCGGCGGCCGGGCGGGCCCCTTCAGGATCGACTACCTCGACCTCGACGACTCAACCGCCGCCACCGGGCTGTGGACGAGCGAGGCCGAGGCCGCCAACGCCCGGGCGGCCCTGCAGGATCCCGACGTCGTGGCCTACATCGGCACGCTCAACTCCGGATCCGCCCGGGTCTCGATGCCGATCCTCAATTACGGGGACCTGCTGATGGTCTCGCCGGCCACCACGGCCGTGGGCCTCACCAAGCCGGACCTCGGGGAGTTTGGAGAGCCGGAGGTCTACCGGCCGACCGGCAGGCGAAACTTCATCCGCGTGATTCCCGCGGATGATCTGCAGGGGCCGCTGGCGGCCGACTGGGCCGCCGGCCGCGGCTTCGAGCGGGTGTTCGTGCTCGATGACGGCGATGCCTACGGCAAGGGGATCGCCGACCTCTTCGCCGAACGCTGCCGTGAACTGGGCCTGACGGTTCTCGGGCAGGATTCGATCGATCCGAAGGCGCAGGAATTTCGTTCGTTGATGGCGACGGTGGCCGCGGCCGGCCCCGATCTCGTCTATTTCGGCGGCACGACCCAGAGCAAGGGCGGGCAGGTGGCCAAGGACCTCGCCGCCACCGGGATCGAGAGCCCGCTTTTGGTGCCCGACGGCTGCCTCGAACCCGCCTTCATCGAGGCGGCCGGCAGGGAGGCGGTCGAAGGCCGCTGCTACGTGACCTTCGGCGGTATCGCCCCCGAGCGGCTCACCGGCCGCGGTCGGGCCTTCGTCGAGCGGTATGAGAAGCTGCACGGCGAGCCGCCGGAGGCCTTCGCCGTGTACGGATACGAAGCGGCGCGGGTCGCGATCCACGCGATCACCGCCGCGGGCGTGAAGGACCGCCGGGCGATCACCGACGCGGCGTTGGCGATCCGGGATTTCGACGGGCCGCTCGGCCGCTGGAGCGTTGATGCCAATGGCGACACGACGCTGGCAGCCCTCACGGTGCTCGCGGTTCGCGACGGCCGCTTTGCCTTCGAGGAACAGCTCGAGGCGGGCGGGGTTGACCCGGGCAAGGCCAAGACCGTTGTCGAGAACGGCGGGGAGGGCTGAGGGATGTCGCTGGCGTTGCCGCTCGCCGAGACCGTGATGTCGCTGGAGTTTATCGCGCAGCAGGTCGTGATCGGGCTTGCCTCGGGATCGCTGATCGCCCTGGTGGCATTGGGCTACACGATGGTTTACGGCGTCGTCGGCCTGGTGAACTTCGCCCATGGTGATCTGTTCATGCTCGGCGGCTGTCTTGCGGTCACGCTCGTGGAGGCCGCCGGACCGCCGCAGGCGGGAGCCCCGGCAGCCGTCGGGATCCTGCTGTTGGTGGTGCTCTGCGGGCTCTTCTGCGGGGGGCTGAATCTTGCGGTCGACCGGCTCGTCTACCGACCGCTTCGCGAGAGCCCCAAGCTCGCCCCGCTGGTCTCCTCGATCGGCGTCTCCTTCATCTTCATGAACCTGGGCCTGTTCTGGATCGGTCCGTCGGACCGCTCCTTCCCGTCGCTCGTGCCGGCGGACAACCTCCTGCCCTTCGAGAGCCTGCGGTTTTCCTCACGAGACCTGCTGGTGGTTGCCGTGGTGGTGCCGCTGATGGCCGGCCTCGCGGTGCTCGTTCGATCCACGCGGAGCGGGAAGGCGATGCGGGCCGTGGCCCAGGATCCCACCGCCGCGGCCCTGGTCGGTGTGAACGTGGAGAAGGTGATCGGGGCCACCTTCTTTCTCGGCGGTTTTCTCGCCGGGGCCGCGAGCGTGGTCTACGCCGCCACGATCACCACGATCGGCTTCCAGATGGGATTCCAGACCGGGCTCTACGCGTTCACCGCGGCGGTGCTCGGCGGCATCGGGAGCATTCCCGGGGCGGTGGTGGGGGGGCTCGTGATCGGGCTGGTGCGGGCCCTTGGCGGCGCCTGTCTCGGTGAGCGGTGGGCCGGAGGCATCGTGTTTGCCGTGCTGATCGCCGTGTTGGTCTTCCGGCCCGAAGGGCTCTTCGGCCGTCGCCAGCGGGAGAAGGTGTGAGGAGCATGGCCGTGCCGCATGACGCATCCGCATCCGCCGGCCGTCGCCGCCGTCCGGTCCGCTGGGAGCTGCCGGCCCTGGTGGCCTTCGCCGTGGCGCCGCTGCTGGTGCCCCCCTTGGGCGGTGGCCTCGGCGGGCAGGTGACGATCCTCTTCATCTACGCGATCCTGGCGTTGGCTCTCAACGTGATGGTCGGCTTCACCGGCATCCTCCACCTGGGGATTGCGGCCCTCTTCGGGATCGGCGGATACACCGCTGCGATCCTCACCGTCCCTACGCTGCCCTTCGGCTGGCCCTTCGCGGCCGCGGCAACAGCGGCGGTGGCCGTGGCGGCCGGGGCGGGGCTGCTGCTCGCGGCGCCCACCCTGCGGCTTCGCGGCGACTATCTGGCGATCGTCACGCTCGGCTTCGGCGAGGTGGTCAAAGTCGCCCTTCGCAACCTCGAGGAGATCACCGGGGGCATGCAGGGGCTCGGCCCGGTACCGCCGCCGGGGGCGGCGTTGGAGATCGGGGGAATCGACCTCGGCCGTGAGTTCGTGGTCGACCCGCGATGGTTCTACTGGCTGGCCCTGGCCGCGCTGGCCGCGGTGGTAGCGGGCCTGCGGTGGCTGGAAGGCTCCCGGCTGGGGAGAGCGATGGCCGCGGTCCGCGAGGACGAGCTTGCAGCGGCTGCCGTCGGCGTGCCGGTCGGTCGGGTCAAGCTCGCCGCCTTCGCGATCTCTTCGGCGATCGCAGGGCTCGCGGGCTGTCTCTACGTGACCTCGCTTTCGACCACTGCCGATCCAAACACCTACGACTTCCAGCGGTCGGTGCTGATGCTTTGCGCGGTGATCCTTGGTGGGCTCGGCAGCATTCCCGGCACGCTGGCGGGGGTTGCGATTCTCGTCGGCTTCGACACCGTGCTCGCGCCTCGGGCCGATGCCTGGCTGCAGCAGGTCGGGCTGAATACCACCGGCTCGAGCATTCTTTCCTTCAGCGGCTGGCGGCTGGCCGTCTTCGGGATGGTGCTGATCGTGATGATGCGGTTTCGTTCCGAGGGGCTCCTGCCGACGCGTCGGGGTGCTGGAAAGTTGCCTCCTGCCGCAGGGAACTCGGAGAATTGAGATCGATGGTCCGCTTTCCCCGCCGCCGCCGCGATCGCTCGCTCGAACAGACCGCCGCCGATCCGCTGCTCTCGGTCGACCGGCTGACCGTCCGCTTCGGCGGGCTGGTGGCGGTCGCCGATCTCGACCTCGATGTGGAGCAGGGGGCCATCGCCTCGCTGATCGGGCCCAACGGTGCGGGAAAGACGACCGCCTTCAACTGCATCAGCGGCATCAATCGCCCCACGCGGGGCACGGTGCGGCTCGACGGCCGACGGGTGGCCAGGCCATTCACCCCGGTGGCCTTCTGGGGGATTGTCGCGATCGGCCTGCTGACCGGTCTGTTGGTGGCCGCGGTGGCGATCGATATCGACGGGGTCTGGCTGGCGGTCGTCAAGCGGCCGATGGCCGCCGGGGAGCCGCCGCGGGCTGCGACGCTCGGCCGCAGGCTGCGAAGCTACTTTCGCTGGGAGCTGGCCGTCGATCGGCTGGGGGCAAGCTGGCGGGTGGTCACTCCCGACGGCCGCGAGGTGGTGGCGATTCGCCGCAGCCGCGAGGACGCCAGCGGGCTTCGCGACGCCCTGCAGGCGGCGGTCACCGCGCGGCGGGCCGGACCGGGCACGGTGCCCGAGGCGACCGACTTCGGCGATGCCGCCGACGCGGTGCATGCCGTCGATGGCGAGGTGCTTGACCGCCTCGCCGCGGGCAAGCGAGCTATCCGCCTCCGCGGCTGGACAGCCCTGGCGGCCGGCTGGCTAGTGGGGGCGGCGGGCGGCTACGCGGTCTGGCGGCGGGGTCGTCGCTCGCCGGAGGTTGTGGCGGCTGCGGGAATTGCCCGCACGTTTCAGAACATCCGGCTCTTCGAGGGAATGACGGTGCGCGAGAACGTGCGGGTGGGCCTCGACTGGGGGCATCGAGGGTCGCGGCGGATCGACGACCCCGAGCAGGTCGCCACGGAGATCCTGGCAAAGGTGGGCCTGGCCGGCGAGGCTGGACGGCGAGCCGGCGAGTTGGCCTATGGCGACCGCCGCCGCCTCGAAATCGCCAGAGCGCTCGCCACGCGGCCGCGGCTGCTGCTGCTCGACGAGCCGACCGCGGGCATGAACCCCGCCGAAACCGCGGCGGTCGCCGAACTGATCCGGCAGATCCGCGACTCCGGCGTGACGGTGCTCCTGATCGAACACCACATGCAGACGGTGATGCGTGTCAGCGACCGGGTGAGCGTGCTCGACCACGGTGTGAAGATTGCCGAGGGCACACCGCGGGAGATTCGCCGCGACGAGCGGGTGATCAACGCCTATCTCGGGGAGGCGGAGGCATGACGCTCCTCGAGGTCCGCGATCTTTCGGCCGGCTACGGACCGATCCGCGTGATCGACGGCGTGTCGCTCTCGGTCGGCACCGGCGAGATCGTGACGATCCTCGGGGCCAACGCCGCCGGCAAGAGCACGCTTCTGCTGGCGATCTCCGGCGTTGTCCGGCCTGCCGGCGGAAGCATTCGCTTTCGCGGACGGAGGATCGACGGTGAGCCGCCCCATCGCATTGTCCGCCGCGGGATCGCCCACTGCCCCGAGGGGCGACGGATCTTCCCGCGGCTCACGGTCCGTGAAAACCTGGAACTCGGCGGCTACACGCAGCCCGACCGCTGGCAGCTCAAGCGGGACATCCAGGAGGCCTGCGAGCTCTTCCCGGTGCTCGCCGCGAGGATGCGTCAGCTCGGTGGCACGCTCTCTGGAGGTGAGCAGCAGATGTTGGCGGTGGCCCGGGCGGTGGTGGCGCGGCCGCGGCTGCTGCTGCTCGACGAGCCGTCGCTGGGGCTGGCCCCCAGGCTGTCGATGCAGATCTTCGACGTGATTGCCGCCCTGCCGGCCCGCGGGGTGTCGGTGCTCCTGGTGGAGCAGAATGCTCATGCCGGGCTGCAGCTGGCCTCCCGCGGCTATGTGCTCGAACGTGGCCGAGTGGTGCTCGAGGGGGAGGCCGCGACCCTCGCCGAGAATCCCCGGGTTCGTGAAGCCTACCTGGGAGTTTGAGAGTCGCGGTCGGCCGGTGGTCGCACCACCACGCCCGCGGCAGACAATGCGTCGCGGACCGCCCGCAGGCATCCGGCCGGGTCGGGGCCGTCGCCGTGGATGCAGAGCGTGTCGGCGTGCAGCGGCAGTTCGCGGCCGCCTGTGGAGGTCACGATCCTCTCGGTGACCAGCCGCACCGCCTGGCGGGCGATTGCCCGGTGGTCGCCGAGCACCGCGTTGGGTCGTGACCTTGGCAGCAGCGTGCCGTTGTCGGCGTAGGCCCGGTCGGCGAAGGCCTCCTCAATGACCGTGACGTCCTTGTCACGGCAGATCCGCACGGCGAGGCTGCCCGCCGGCAGCACCAGCCGGACCGCCGGGAAGTGCCGCTGCATCGCCGAGGCCACGGCCCTGGCAAGCGATGCCTCACGGGCAACCTGGTGGTAGAGCCCGCCGTGAAGTTTGACGTGGCTGATTCCGCCGCCGATCACCTTCTCGAGGAGATGGACTTGGCCGACGACGAGGGATGCGGCCTGGTCGGGAGTCAGTGAGATCTCGCGGCGGCCGAAGTGTCTGCGATCGGCGTGGCCGGGGTGGGCCCCGATCTGCACCCTGTGTCGCCTGGCGGCCGTGGCGGTGGCTGCCATCGTTTGGGCATCACCGGCGTGGGCTCCGCAGGCGATGTTTGCCGAAGAGACCAGCGGGAGCAGCTCGAGGTCATGCCCCGCCGCTTCGCCAAGGTCGCAGTTGAGATCGATCGTGATGGTGTTCGCCATACCAGAACCCCCCCAAAAAAATGGGGACGGGAGCGATTTTTTAAATCGCTCCCGTCCCTAATTTTCACATTTCTCCGCAAGTGCCTCCGCGAGTTTTGCCATGTCGGCGGCCTGCCGGTGGCGGAGCCGGTGGGCCTCATCGAGGCTGGTTGGTTCAAAACGAACCGCCGCGCCCGGTCGTAGCTGGGCCGCGAGTCTCAGGTCGACTTCGATCACCTGGCCGAGTACCGGGTAGCCGCCGATCGTTAGTGCGTCGCAGCCCAGCAGGATCGGCCGTCCGTCAGGAGGCAGCTGGAGTGTCCCGGGCAGCACCGCTACCGAACGAGCCTGCCTGCTTGTCGCACACGGCGGCCCCTCCAGCCGCAGGCCCATGCGATCTGACTGCGGGCTCACCCGGTACTCACCGGCAACGGCGGGCATGCCGCGAGTAGGCAGATATCGCAGCCGGCAGAGTCGGCCCGGCAAGGCCGTGAGTTCGGGATCGACCCACCAACGCCCAGCACCCAACCGTGCGGTCGTGAGGCCGAGCGGAAGCCTGTCGCCAGCAGCCAGCGGTCTTCCGGCGACGCCCCCGAACGATGCGGGCAGACAGGTGCCTCGGCTACCGAGCACTCGCGGCAGATCGATCCCACCGGCAATCGCCAGATAGCCACGGCAGCCGGCGGCCCGTCCCACCACCAGCCGCTGGCCGGCCGGCACTGCCAGCGGCCGTCCGCAAGGCAGTTCATCGCTGCCGCAGAGAGCCACCGTCACGTCGCGGTCGCAGCGGATCACCGGCCCGGCGAGCGTCCATTCGATCACCGCGGCTTCGGCCGGGTTGCCGACAGCGAGGTTCGCGATCATCGCCGCCGCCGCATCGGCCGCCCCGCCAGAAGGCACGCCGGCACTTCGATAGCCGGCCCGACCAAGATCCTGCACCGTCGCAAGCGGCCCGACAGACTCGACAGTCAGGCAGCCACCGGGACACTCGGCGACCTGCGGGATCAGGGTCTCTCCTGCGGCGTCAGCCACCCCATCGACCGTTGCACTCTCCACGAACCGCACGCGATCACCCACCGCCAGCAGGCAGGGCCGCTTGCGGGTCGGGTCAAACAGACGCCTGCCGGTGCGGCCGATCAGCTGCCAGCCGCCCGGGCTGGCAAAGGGATAAACGCCGGTCTGTTCGCCCCCGATCCCAACCGAGCCGGCGGGCACCCGCAGTCTCGGTGTGGCCCGTCGCGGCACGGCCAGCCGGGGCGAAAGCCCACCGAGGTAGGCAAAGCCAGGCGTGAAACCGACTGCCGTCACCCGGTACTCCGCGAGCGAGTGCAGACGAATCGCTTCGGCCCTCGAGAGGCCACGCTCCCGGCAGAGCCCCTCGAGGTCGGGGCCTGGCTCGCCACCGTAGGCGACCGGGATCTCGTGGAGCGGCTCAGGTTTCTTCTGCGAGGGCGGCACCCGCCTCAGCACTGCCGTCGCCCGCTCGGCGACCGCCGCAACAAGGGCCTCGAAGGAGTCGGCCAAAACGATGTCGTAGACCACCGTCACCCGCCCCGGCGAGGGCACGACGTCGGTCACCCCGGGAATGGCGGCCGCGGCGAGCCCCTCGGCCACCGTCTTGACCCTCACCGTGTCCTCGGCGAGGTTGCCGGCCCCCGGGAGATCGATCGCAAGAGCGGTGTCACCGACCGGCTCGAGCCGAGGGGAGGCAGCCATGGGCCCGCTCACGCTCCAGCCGCGACGAGGTCGAGCAGCAGGTCGCGGACCTCGGTCATCGCCAGCGTGTCGCGGCGGAAAGCCGGATCGCTCGCCAGCAGCAACGGGCCCTCCTCAGGCCTGGCGGGCAGCCGGCCGTGGGACCCGCGAACGAGGCTTGTATCGGTGCCGATCACGTCGAGCAGCGTGCGGAAGCCGAGTGCCTTCCGAGCGAGTTTCGTCGCGATCGTCAGGCGGGGAAATCGTAGCCGTGGGTCGAGGAACAGCTCGGCGGGGTCGTAGCCGGGCTTGCGGTGGATGTCGACGGTGCCAGCGAAGTCGGGCATCTTCGCGTCATCGAGCCAGTAATAGTAGCTGAACCAGCGGTCGGCCTCGGCCACGGCCACCAGTTCACCGCTGCGGGGATGGTCGAGGCCGCATCCGGCAAGCGCCTCGCGGTCGAACACCTCGCCCACACCCTCGGTCGCCTCGAGGAGAGACCACACCTCGTCGATCCGCTCCCGGTTTTTCACGTAGACATGGGCCAACTGGTGATCGACCACGGCAAACGCCTCGCTCGCTCCGGCGTCGAGCAGTTCCCAGCCGAGATCGACCTCCTGCACTGCCAGAAGTCCGGCCCGCCGCAGCGTGCGGTTGATCGCCAGGTCGCCACGGACCGGGGTGATCCCGTATTCGCTCAGCACCACCACCTCATGGCCGGATCGCATCGCCCACTCGATCAGCTCACCGGCCACGCGGTCGATCTCCCCGCAGGCGGCCACAGCCTGCGGGGAATCGGGGCCGAATCGCTGCAGGTCGTAGTCGAGGTGCGGCAGGTATGAGAGCGTGAGCGGTGGCCGGTATCGCTCCATCACCTGGCGGGTGGCCGTGGCGATCCATTCCGAGGAGCGGATGCCCGCTTTCGGCCCCCAAAAGTCGAACAGCGGGAAGCGGCCAAACGATCCCTGCAGCTCCGACTTCAGCGAGGGGGGTGTCGTGTAAATGCTCGGCAGTTTGCGACCGTCGGCGGCATAGACGGGCCGGGGCGTGGCGGCGATGTCGACCGCGGCATACATGTTGAACCACCAGAACATCTGGGCCACGCGGAAGCCCTCGCCGAAGCGACGGCGGCCGGCCACCCAGAGTTTCTCCTCCTCGCAGCCGACCAGGGCGTTGCTCTGCCGCCAGAACCAGATCTCGGCGAGCTCACGGAAATACCAGCCGTTGCCGACGATGCCGTGGTCGCGGGGCATTCGCCCGGTGAGCATCGTGGCCTGAGCGGAGCAGGTGACCGCCGGCAGCACGCCGCCGAGGGTGGCGGTGAAGCCGGCAGCGCCCACCGCCGCGATCCGCGGAGTGTGCCGCAGGAGCGAGGGCGTGAGGCCGACGACATCGAGAACCAGCAGGGGCCGCATCGCCACAGTCTACCGCCGCTGCCGACCCCGTCAGGCCGCCAGCCTCAATGGCGGTCTGTCGGCAAATCCATCAAAGTGGTAGCCGAAGATCTGCAGATCGTCGGCCAGGACATCTCCCACAAAGGCCGCCAGGCGGTCGTTATAGTAGCTGCGGTAGTCGCGGCGAGAGGAGGCTCCCAGCCGCGGCAGGCGGCCCGCGATTCCCAGACGCAGGGTCACTTCGCGGAAATCGTCCTCGAGCGACTCGTAGCGGCCGATGAAGTCGACGATCCGGCGGCCCGAGTCATCGACCACGTAGGGCTTCTGCCGGCCCCGACCCCGCCTGCCGAGCCAGTAGCGGACGAACTGGGCGAAGGAGCTCCCCCGAACCGTCCGGTGCCGCTTGTTGTCGCGGCTTTGCAGCACGAACTCGTATTGCGACACGAGCATGTCCCAGGGATTGCGGACGAAACAGAACGACCACAGCGAATCGTAGACGCCGCGGGGCAGGTTGCGGCGGATCGTGGCGGCGGTGGCATGGGTGCGGAAGCGACGAAAACGATAGGGACCGATATGGTTGACCCGAATCCCGACGCACGAGAGCAGTCGGTTGGCCGGATGGCGATCGACCGGCTCGGCATAGCGGCCGATCACGTTTCCAACGCTCTTGCCCGCCGTCTTGGGGATGTGGATGAAGCAGAATCGTCGGTGATGGGAGATGATCGCCATCGGTCTCACGGGCTGTCGAGATGGTGAGTCAATCTCAGACTCCACAGAATCGTTTGTCGGTGAAACCGTTCGGGACCTTGAGGAAATTCAAAGTCCCCCTCAAGACCGACGGTTCGCGGCTGCCGATTCCCCCACCAGATCGAGAATTTCCCCGCCAAACTCGGCCAGCCGCTTTTCGCCGATGCCGCGACAGCGGAGCAGGGCTGCGGGGCTGGCCGGCTTCTCGCGGGCGATCGACCGCAGGGCCTTGTCATCGAGGATCGTCCAGGCCGGCTTGCCGCGGGACTGCGAGATCCGACGCCTCCACCGCTTGAGCCGATCGAAGAGTTCGCGATCGACCCCCTGCCAGTCATCGACATCGACACTCGACTGCCGGGCCTTGCCCGCCTTGGGCGCAAGCAGGATCACCTCCCGCCCGCCCCGCATCACCTCCCAGGCGGCGTCGGTGAGCCTGATCACCGGCCGGTCACCCTCGCTGCGGACAAGCAGCCCCTGGTCGAGGAGTTGGTGGGTGAGGTTTTCACAGGCTCGCTGGTCGAGGTTCGCCAGCAGCCCATAGGTCGAGAGTCGGTCGTGCCGGTGCCTGAGGACGTTCTCGGTGCGGGCCCCCCGCAGCACCTCGCAGAGGTGCCGCACGCCGAAACGCTCTTCGACTCTCGCCACGCAGGAGAGAATCTTCTGGGCGGTGACCGTGGCGTCGGGCAGGTTTTCGGTCTCCCCGAGGCAGATATCGCAGGCCCCGCAGGAGGGCTTCTCGTAGGGCTGCCCGAAATACTCCGAGAGGCCCCGGTGGCGGCAGCAGGCGGCCCGGGCGTAGCGTCGCATCGCATGGAGGTGCTCGATCTGACCGGCCAGCAGTTGCTCGACCTCATCCGGCTCGAGATCGGACTCCTCGACGGTCCGCCGCATGAGCGACTCCCAGTTGAAGACGTCGGCGGCCGAATAGAGCAAGAGGCACTCCGCGGCGAGTCCGTCGCGGCCGGCCCGGCCGGTCTCCTGCTGGTAGGCCTCGAGGCTCTTGGGTAGCGAGGTGTGCAGCACGAGCCGCACGTCGGAGCGGTCGATGCCCATGCCGAAGGCCACCGTGGCCACCACCACGTTGATGCTGTCAGCGGCGAATGCCTCCTGGGTGGCACGGCGTGCCTCGGGGGTCATCCCGGCGTGGTACGGCCGGGCCAGGATTCCCTCGGCAGCGAGCCGCGCCGCGAGCGACTCGGTTTCCCGGCGGCTCATGCAATACACGATCGAGGCCTCACCGGCATGCCTGGCGAGCACCTCGAGCACCTGCTCGGCCTTCCCGGCCCGCGGCACCACGCGGTAGACGAGATTCGGCCGGTCGAAGGTGCCCACGAGTGTGACCGGCTCGCGCAGGCGGAGCTGGCTGGCGATATCGGTGCGGACCCGCGGCGTGGCAGTGGCGGTGAAGGCATGCAGGCTTGCGGAGGGAAAGCGGTCTCGCAGCATCGCCAGCTGGCGATATTCGGGGCGAAAGTCGTGGCCCCACTGGCTGATGCAGTGGGCCTCGTCGACGGCGAACCGCTTGACGCCCACCCGCGCGAGCAGGTCGATCAGCCCGGTGTTGACCAGCCGCTCCGGGGCGGTGAACAGCAGCCGAAGTTCACCCGCTGCCAGCCGATCGCGGACACACCTCCGTTCTGCGTCGGTGAGCCCCGAGTGGATCGCCGCGGCGGGGTAGCCGATTGCCTCGAGGGCGTCGACCTGGTCTTTCATGAGGGCCACCAGTGGCGAGACAACCACGTCGGTCGAATCGCCGACCAGGGGGGGCAGTTGGTAGCAGAGGCTTTTGCCGCCGCCGGTGGGCATCACGACGAGCGAGTCGCGGCCCTCGATGGCCGCGACGATCGCCTCGGCCTGCAGCGGCCGGAGCCGGTCGAAGCCCCACCACCGCCCGAGGATCGCCGGCACCTCGTCCGGCAGCGGCGGATCGGTCCGCTGCTGATTCGGCTCCTCTCTGGCGGCGGGCAATCCCTGCACGATCGGCTCCTGGGTCCCTGGACGACCCGGCAGGATAGCAGACCCATGTGTCGACGCGGTCCGCGAGAGCCGGGTGCCGGCCCCAAGGGGGCCGGGTGCGATCAAGGCCGGTAGACTTGCCGGCATGCTCTGGCTGGCCTGGAAGATGCTTGTGGGAAACCGGGTGAAATACCTGGGGATCGTGTTTGGTGTCGTCTTCGCGGCGGTGCTGATCGCCCAACAGTCCTCGATCTTCTGCGGCATTCTGCGGCTGACCGTGGGGCAGGTCCTCGACGTCGAGGGCCCCGCGATCTGGGTCATGGACGACAACGTCGAGTTCGTCGACGACGTCAAGCCGATGCCCGACACCGATCTGTTCCGCGTGAAGGGGGTGCCGGGCGTCAACTGGGCCGTGCGGTTTTACAAGGGGCAGGGCAGGGCGAGGCTGTCCGAGGGCGACTACCACCAGATGATCCTGCTGGGACTGGATGATGCCACGCTTGTCGGGGCTCCGCGGCGAATGTTCATGGGCAGCCTCGCCGATCTCAGAAAGCCCGACGCGGTCGTGATGGATGACGCGGGCTATCGCAAGATCTGGCCGGGGGAGCCCTACCGGCTTGGCCAGGTGTTCGAGATGAACGATCGCCGGGCGGTGCTCGTGGGGCTGACCAAGGCCAGCCGCAGTTTCACCAGTTTCCCGATCATCTACACTCGCTACAGCCAGGCGGTGGCCTTCGCCCCGAGGGAGCGAAAGGTGCTCTCCTTCATCCTGGCCGATCCGGCCGCCGGACTCCCGGCCGAGGAGGTCTGCCGAAGGATCGCGGCCCGGACCAATCTGGCGGCGTATACCAAGGAGCAGTTCATCCGGAAGACGATCTCCTACTACCTTCGCCGCACGGGCATCCCCGTGAACTTCGGAATCACGGTCTTCCTCGGATTCCTGGTGGGCACGGCGATTGCGGGGCAGACCTTCTATCTGTTCACGATCGAAAACCTCCGGCAGTTTGCCGCGCTCAAGGCGATGGGCACGTCCAACGGCACGATCCTCTTGATGGTTCTCTCCCAGGCGGTGCAGGTGGGGGTCGTGGGCTACGGCATCGGCGTGGGGCTGGCGGCGGTGTTCGGCTGGGCGATCACCGGGCACAGCCGGCTGGCCTTCTTCATGCCCTGGCAGGTGCCGGCACTGACAGCCGCGGCGGTACTTCTGATCGTGTTCCTGGCGAGCCTGCTTTCGATCCGGCGGGTGCTCGTGCTCGATCCTGCGGTCGTGTTCAGGGGTTAGCAGACTCAGCCTGCGAAAAGCGAGGGACTCATGACAGATGCCCACAGCGATGGCGGACTTGCAGTTCGCACCCGTGAGGTGACGAAGGAATTCCTGGCGGGCGAAACGGTCACCCGCGCCTTGAGGGGTGTCAATCTCGACGTGCCCTCAGGGGAGATGATGCTCCTGGTCGGCCCGAGCGGCTGCGGCAAAACGACGCTCGTCTCGATCCTTGCGGCCACCCTCGAGCCTTCCGCCGGCAGCGTGTCGGTGCTCGGCCACGATCTGGTGGCGATGACAGGCAGGCGGCGGGTCCGCTTCCGGCGGGAGAACGTGGGCTTCGTCTTCCAGTCGTTCAACCTGCTGCCGGCCCTGACCGCCGCCGAGAACGCCGCGGTGCCGCTGTTGATCGCGGGCCAGCGACGCTCGCGGGCGATTGCCGCGGCCTGCGGCATGCTCGAGCAGCTCGGCCTGGCCGACAAGCTTGCCAGCCGGCCCGACGAACTCTCCGGAGGACAACAGCAGCGGGTGGCGATCGCCCGGGCCCTCGTACACGACCCGCGGATGCTGGTCTGCGACGAGCCGACCAGCGCCCTGGATGCCGAGAACGGCCGGCTGACGATGGAACTGATCTCGCGAATTGCCGTGCAGCCGGGGCGGGCGGTGATCGTGGTCACCCACGACGAACGGATCTACGAGTTCGCCGATTCGATCGCCACGATGGAGGATGGAAGAATTCTCTCGGTCGAGCGGCGTCGTGGTGTCGCGGAAGGGCTGGCGAATCGATGACCACTCCCGCGCACCATCGTCCACGAACGCTCGCCGATACCCTCACGCAGCTGGGCGTGCCGGCCGCCGGATTTGCCCTGCTGGCCTTTGCCGTGTGGTACGTGCTCGACACGCGGCCTCTCGAGCGGAAGGTCGCACCGCCGATCCCGCCCGCGACGAGCCCCTTCGCCGACGCCTTGGCCGCTTCGGGCGTGGTGGAGGCGACCACCGAGAACATCGCCGTCGGCTCGCCCACGGCAGGCGTGGTGGTGAAGGTGCTCGTCAAAGTCGGGGACGAAGTCTCCCCCGGCACGCCACTGTTCCGGCTCGATGATCGTGAAATCCGCGGGCTGTTGGCGGTTCGGCAGGCGGACGTCGAGCGGGCCCGCAGCGAGCTTCTCCGGCTGGAGTCCCTGCCGAGGCAGGAGGAGATTCCGGTTCTCGAGGCCCGTGTGGCCGAGGCCCGGGCGAATCTCGATCGCGAGCGCGATGCTTTTCAGCGGGCGAGGGAGACCTTCGCCCGTAAGGTGACCACCGAGCAGGATCTGATCGAGCGGCAGGAAGCTCTGGAGGCCGCCGAGGCGTCACTCGCTCGTGCGATGGCCGACCTCGACCTTCTCCGGGCGGGGGCCTGGAGCTACGACCGCGACGTCACCCGGGCCGAGCTTGCCGAGGTCGAGGCCGAGGTTTCGCGAATCGAGATCGAGATCGACCGGCTGACCGTGCGGTCGCTGGTGGATGGCCGCGTGCTGCGGGTCGACGTGCGGCCCGGCGAGTTCGTGGGCACGCCCCCCAGCGAGCCGCTGGTGATCCTCGGCGACGTGGAGCGGATGCACGTCCGGGTCGACATCGACGAATACGACATCGCCCGCTTCGACGAGACCGCCGAGGCCTATGCCATGCCCCGCGGCAACCTCCAGCAGCGGTATCCGCTGGAGTTCGTGCGGATCGAGCCCTACGTGGTGCCCAAGAAGTCGCTCACCGGCGACAACACCGAGCGGGTCGATGTTCGCGTGCTGCAGGTGATCTATCGCTTTGATCCCACCGGCCGGCCACGGCTTTTCGTCGGCCAGCAGGTGGAGGTCTACATCGATGCGGTGGACGGTGCCGCAGCCGAGGCGGATGGTGGCTCCCAGTCGGGCGAGGGCCGCTGAAAAGGCCCTGTGAAGCCCCCCGCAAGGCGGAAAATCCGGCTTGTGTCGCGCGGTCACTGCTGCCACGATCCGCCGCCGGCAGTTCCTGCGGTCGCGGAGATCGCGGGCGGATCGAGGTCCGTCAGCGGCCGGAATCCATGCCCGCCGCCCACACGAGTGACGCCGATGCCATCACCACAATTGCAGCATGCGGGCGGCGGCGTGCGGATGGTGGTCGCAGCCGCGGGCATAGGATTGTCTCTGGTCGCCCGGCTGGCGGCCGATGAACAGTTCATCGAGTCACTGCCGCGGCCGGGTGAATTCCTGGAAGGTGCGGGAACCGGTCCACTCTTCGGTGAAACCGCGACGGCTGACGAAGCGGGCGATACGAAAAGTGGGGATGACGGTGGCGACGACCAGCGGGGAATCTTCCTGCCCAGCGACAACGCCTCGCGGCTCTGGGAGCAGACCCTCGCGACCGTTGCTGCCGATCACGCAATCGCGAGGGTCGAGCCGCCCGATTTCGACGCGCTCCCCCCGCTGCCCGGCGTGATCGAGTCGGTCTGGACCGAGCCCGATGTCCTGGGAACCTGGCCTCCGCGGCGGCAGCGGGTGATCGTTCGCGTGGTGCCGGCCGCGGGCGGGGCCTGGGTCGAGGGAATCGTGCAGACCGAGTCGCTCACAGGGCCGCCACCGCAGCGGGAGACCGCCGCCAACA
The DNA here is from genome assembly GCA_964600785.1 of uncultured Chitinophagaceae bacterium. GTDB lineage: Bacteria > Planctomycetota > Planctomycetia > Pirellulales > UBA1268 > M30B53. Next base: position 16,798 of record CAZRKH010000126.1, on the reverse strand, counting down.
GCCTGCCGCTCGACGTGCTCGACGACGTTCCACGAGTCGGCCACTGGGAACCGTTCACGCCGGCCGCTCCTACCGCGGGTGATCCTTCGCGGCAGTTCACAACGGCGCTCGCCTCGCGGATGGCCCCGCAGTCGGAGATGGTCGCGTCGCTACCCTCGCCGGAGGAGACCTGGCTCGGCCCGCCCGGGGTGCCCTGGGCGGAGAGCCGGCATCCGCGGCTCTCGAGAATTTGGCACAAGGTCGGCGAGGACTATCGCAACTTTTACTCCTGCGAAAGCCTCACCTGCCTCGCCGCCGCCTTCGGCACCGGGGCCCTGATGGCCAACACCGGCTTCGACGAGACGATCCAGACCGCCTGGCAGCGGGGTGTCACGCCGACGGGCCTGGGCACCTTCTTCTCCGGCTGCAAAGACATCGGCGAGGGCCGCTATTCGATCCCGATTTTCGGTGCCGCGGCGGTCACGGGGCTGCTGCTGGAGGGCCGGCCGGTTGGCGATGCGGTGGGGATGTGGGGCTCGCGAAGCCTGCGGATTCTCGTCGTTGGGGCCCCGCCGCTTTACGTGTTGCAGCTCGCCACCGGAGCCTCGCGGCCTGGCGAGGGCTCGGCCGGCAGCAAGTGGGTCGCCTTCAACGACAACAACGGCGTCAGCGGCCACGCCTTCATGGGAGCCGTGCCCTTTCTGGCCGCCGCCGGGATGGTGGAGGGACCGGTGGCCAAGGGCTCGCTCTACGTCTGCTCGACGTTCGTGGCCTTTTCACGGATGACCGACGACGCCCACTATCCCTCGCAGTCTTTCCTCGGCTGGTACCTCGCCTTCGCGAGTGCCGTGGCGGTGGATCGCACCGAGATGCACTTCGCCGGCATGGAAGTCGAGGTGGTGCCGGTACCGCTTTACGGCGGCGGCAGCGGCGTCGGCTTCACCACACGCTGGTAGGCAGTGGATCGGACACCCCGCCGCCGTCGCCAGCAGCCGAGGCAGGCCAGCCCGATTGCCGCCGAGGCGAGGGTCGCAGGTTCAGGGACGATGACGGCAGTCACGTTCCAGGCCAGTCCGTAATCCTGCTCGTTGCCCGCGGTGCCCCAGATGTCACCGGTCGAGGTGTCGAAACTGTTGGAGCCATATTCCACGCGGAGGCCGTAGCGACCCGTGTCGGCGAGGGTGAAATGCAGGTGCTCGACGACGTTGTAGTCGCTCTCGGAGCGGGCCACGAGCGACGTGAAGGTGTCGTTTTCATCGACCGCCCAAATTGAAAGGTCAAGATCGGCCTGGGCTCCTTCGTAGAGATCGATCGCTGAGGAATTGTTGTCGAGGTCGAAGAATCGCGACCGTAGCCAGGAAAGGGTCGTGGTCAGGGTCGAACCGGCGGTGAGGGTGCCGGAGATGATGTAGTCGTTGTCGGTGCCCAGCTGGCTCTTGCCGTAGTCCCAGCCGACCGCATCGACGGTGCCCAGGCTCCCCGTTGCCGCGCCGGCCACGTCGGTCTGGCCGCCAGTCTGGATGTCGAACGTCGTGTCGAGATTCATCCGTCCGGCGCCGACGGCCCAGTCGATTGACTGCGTGGTTTGGGTGTAGGTCGTTCCGTTTTCGGTGACGCTCTGCTGGCCGTTGCTCCAGCCGGAGGTCTTGTCAGCTCCGGTGAGCAGCAGCGACTTGACGACCACGCTCTGGGTGGCATCGGGATTCGAGGCGAGCGGTGCGAGCGTTTTGGCGGCGCTCGCCACGAGGCTCGCTCCCCCGGCCACGATCGGCGAGGAGAAACTCGTGCCGGCGATGCTCGAAGAGTAGGAGGTCGCCGAGCCGGAGTTGGTCGAGCCGGAAAGCGAGGTGTTGTTGCCGCCGGACTGCCCGCCGTAAAAGGCCGCTGTCAGAGAGTCGCCGGGAGCCGCGATATCGACCGCGGCCCGCACGCGTGTGGTGATCGTGTCAGTCTCGGCGTCGTAGTAGTCCTGAGGCCCTCGACTGGAAAACCCGGCCACCGAGTCGTAGCTGTTGTTGCCGCCGTTGGCGAGGGCCGCAACGGTGATCGCGTTGTAGGCCGATCCGGGGCTGCCGACCGTGTTGCTCGACGAGCCTGAATTGCCCGCGCTGACCACGTAGGTTGTCGTCGGGTTCTGGTAGCTCATCGCGTCGTAGAAGGTGGAGACCAGTTCCGCGCCGCCGGAGTCGGTGCCGCCGTAGCTGGAGTTGACGACGTCGGCGGTGCCGAAGCTTCCCTCAAAGGCGGTGATCACGCTGTCCCACGAGATGCCGAAGGAGAGGGCGTAGGCCGAGCCGCTCCAGCTTGTGGCGATCGCCGCACTGCGAAGGTCGGTGCCGTAGGCGATGCCCTGCTGGCGGGTCTGGGGGTTGCTCGGGGTCTTGCGACCGCCGATGAGCATGCCCGCCCATGTGGCGTGGCGATCGTAGAGATCGGCTGTGGTGCTGCCGAAGGCAGAGGCGTCATTGACGAAGGTGGTGACGTGCCCGAGCGTCTCGTGACCGCTCCAGATGTGGCCCGCCTCGAGATTGGTGGTGATCGTGTCCTGGCCGGTGATCGGCGTGGTGTGGTTGTAGTACGCACCCGCGCCGAGAAAGGCGTTGATATCGAAGCTGCCGCCGCCCACCGGCGTGGTGGCTGAGGAGGAGGGGTCGAACGCGTCAGAGGGCGTGACACCATAGCGACCCGAAAACCCGGCCTCCGGTGCGGGTCCGGTGTCGGCAGCCAGAACGGGAGGCCCTCTTTGAGCGAGACAAATCACGCTCGCGATCGCCGCGGTGGCCAGGCATCGCTGCACAACAACCGGCAGCCGGCCTCGTCGGCCGACGAGCAGAGTCACAACCGGCTCCTTTCTCGCCCCGCCGGGGCTTGGGTGGCAGGGCTCAGCCGAGTATGACCACCGCAATCGCCACGACGGCGGCTCCGACACTCACCGGAAGCGTGACCACGGCCCGCGAGAGTTTGTCCCCGGAAAGAATCGTCTCATGTCCGGCAAGCGTCATCCCGAGCACCTGCTCGAGTTCGGTAAGCCGTATGGGCTTGTTGATCGCGGCCCCGGCACCATGCTCGATCGCCTCCCAGTAGGCCGCGGAAGCCCCCGGTTCACGCACCGCCACCAGCGTTCCGGGTTCGAAGTTGGCAGCGGCCAGGTCGTTGCCTTCGGCCATTTCCTGCCTGAGGAGATCGAGAAAATCGAGCCCCGACATGTCGTCGAGGTCAGCCGCCACGAGCCAGGCGTCCACACGATGGCGACGGGCAAGGATCAGGGCCGTCCGTCCTTCGGAGCGAAAATGCAGCCCGACTCTTCCGGCTCGGGCGGCAGTTGCCAGAGGCCGATAGGACTCAAACCGCGGATCAACGACCACGATGTTGGGAACTGTCCGCGGGTTTCTGGGTGATTTCGAAGCACTGCAAGAATCGGCGGCAGTTGCTTTGCGAGTCCGTATTGTGCGGTCCGACATGAATGATTTCTCCATTTGGAAAGCGATAAACAGGGGGTCACTCTGCCCGGTGCGTGTGGTGCTCTGGCTCGGGATCAATCGGTGAATCCGGTGTGGCCGCATCGGGAGGAGGTGCCTCCAAACTCCGCATGGCCAGCATCAGGTCGAGTCGTATTGGACGCACGAGGTACCCCGATACACCCATCGCAAGCGACCGTTGCTCCTCGTCGATGCAGTACTCTTCCGCGACCACGAATACCCCGGAATGCCTCGCGTTTCCGAATTGGTCGAGGGAGATTCGGGATCCATGACGGATCGGATCAACGCAGCTTTGCCGTACGTTTTCCAGCAGTAACGGCAGGAAGTCGAAGCCGCCCATGTCGGGCAGATCAAGGCTGACAAGCCACGCGTCGGAACGAAACCGACGGGAAAGTTTGAGTGCCGACTGGGCGTCACTGCAAAAATGAAGTCCGAACGCGTCCTCAGTCGCCGCCTGGACCAGTTCGCCATAGAGATCGCATCTCGCGTCGACGATCACGATCTCGCTGAACCATCGATTCCCCGATCGATGCTGCGATGTGTCATTGACCCCGCCATCCGGGCGAGACCTGCTCGGCTCGAACGGATGCTCCAGGTCTGCACCTTTATCGCCATCCATAAAATTTGCATGCCTCGCTTTTGTGGAGAAGCCGGCGGATGCCCGCCAGGCGTCTCGCTCGAACTCTGAACTCCGCCGCACGAGCCCGAGTGCAGACTGCGTGCCAAAGTCGTGGAGGATCAGTGGGAAAAACCCCCAGCCGCATTTTTGTCGGGAATGACGGTGCGAATTGCGGATTGCTCAGGCTGTTGCTCGCCCGCGAGGTGGTGCGTTTCGCTCCGCCTCGCCTGGTGCGATTCGCCCCGTCAGGCCGTTGCGAACGACGAACTGGCGCGGATTGCCCCACCTGGAGTATGCAAAAGAGCGTCAGCCTTTCGCCGGCCGCAGCAGCGACTCGACGAGTGACGGGTCGACCTCGCCGACGAGTTCGACGTGGCCAATTCGCGACGGCACGACGAACCGCAGGCTCCCGCCGACCGCCTTCTTGTCGCGTCGCATGATCTCGATGAGCGACTGTGGAGTGACGGCCTGCGGCAGGCCGGAGAGGAATCGGTCACAGTCGGTCGGCAGTCCGCAGGCGGCCAGAACCGCGGCCTGCCGCCGCACGATTTCCCCATCGATGCGGCCGAGGCCCACGGCCAGCCTTGCCGCGGCATCCATGCCCAGGCTAACCGCCTCCCCGTGCAGCAGCCGGCCGTAGCCCGAGGCGGTTTCGAGGGCATGGGCGAAGGTGTGGCCGTAGTTGAGGATCGCCCGCCGGCCGGTGAGTTCCCGCTCGTCGTCAGCCACGACCCCCGCCTTGAGTCTCGCCGACACGGCCACGGCCCGGCCGACCGCCTCGGGATCACGTCGGCAGAGAGACACGGCATGGTCCTCGAGCCAGCCGAAGAAGTCGGCGTCGAGGATCATTCCGTATTTCACGACCTCTGCGAGGCCGCTTCGATATTCCCGGTCGGGCAGGCTGGCAAGTGTGTCGAGGTCGGCCACCACGCCGAGTGGCTGCCAAAAGGCCCCCACCAGGTTCTTGCCGCCCGGCAGGTTGATCCCGGTCTTGCCGCCAATTCCGCTGTCAACCATCGCCACGAGGGTGGTGGGCACCTGCCACAGCGGCAGCCCGCGGGCGTAGCTGGCCGCCACGAAGCCCGCCAAATCGCCGACCACGCCGCCGCCCACCGCCACCACGTGGGTGCGTCGATCGACGGCGAGTTCCGCAAAGCGATTCCAGAGCCGGCTCACCTCGGCGATCGACTTCGATGCCTCACCGCTGGGCACCTCGCAGATGGCCACCTCGAGGCCGGCTTGGTGCAGGCCGGCGGTGACCGTGGCGGCGTGGCTGCCGGCCACCGCCGCGTCGGCGATCACGACACACCTGCTGCCGCCGGCGGCGGAAAGCCTCTCGCCAAGGCTTGCAAGCAGGCCGCTGCCCACCGAGATCTCGCAGGACCGCGAAGCGGCGGCCTGCAGCGCGAGCCTGACCGATTCGAGGAGCATCACGAAGCGACGCCCATCCGCTCGAGATCTTCGGGGGTGACCGTGATCACGCGGGCGAAGCCGGTGTGCTGCCGCACGTAGTCGAGGTCGGAGGCCTCCTGCGGAGACTCATGCAGCGCCGACTCGATGCGGCCGCGGTCGTCTTCCGACCAGTCAGCATAGACCTCCGGCCAGACGGTGAGCGTCTCGACGACAAGGGCTTCCCGATACGGATCGAATTTGTTTGACATCGCCTACACTATACAACGCTTCTGCCACCTCCGGATGCCACCATGACCACGAATTTCCAGACAACCCCCGCCGGCCGAGTGCCGGGCCGCCAGGGCGGGCTGATCGTGATGGGGCTGCTGGTGCTGGGACTGCTCGCGGCGGGTATCGCGGTCGCCTACCAGCGGGGGCAGACCCGCCGCTGCCTGGCCTTCTACGGACCCGCGGCGGCCGCGGCGATCTCGCGGGCCCCGACGGTCGAACTGCGGCGGCTGGCCCCGGGCGGAGAGGCCGGCCGGCTGCTGGCACGCGGGCCCCTCGACATTTCGCGTGCCAAGGGGCTTGTCCACCTCCGTCGCGGGCTCGTCGAGGATGCCAACTTCGTCTGGCCGAGCAGCGCCGGCCTGACAGACGAGGCCGTCGGGGCCGGGCCGGCCGGCGGGCCGGCTGATCGACTGCCCGCGGCCGCCTGGGACTGGGCGATGACCTTCTCAGCGACCCGACGGACGCCGGGGGGCGGTCCGCTTCCCCCGCCGGTGACGCTCGTGATCGACCTCGAACCGCAGCCCGACAAGGCCGCTTTGAGTTCCTCCGGCGAGCCTGCTCTCGCGGGACATCTGGCGATCGTCGGCCGTGGCGGGCGGGTGCGGCTGGGCAGGATCGGCCCTGGGCTGCAGACCTGGATCGAGGCAACCCTCGCTGCCACCCCCGATTCGGCCGCTGAAACGCCGGAAAAATGACCTGTCGATGCCGGGGGCGATTTGCCTACGCTCCGCATGGCTACGAGACCGAAAAGCTCGGACCCCGGCGAGCGGCAAGCGAGGTGGCAGAATGCGTGCGATCGCGGTGGCGAATCAGAAAGGCGGCGTGGGCAAGACGACCACGTCGGTGAACCTTGCCGTGGCCCTCGCTCGCAGCGGCCGGCGGGTCTGCCTGGTCGATCTCGATCCCCAGGCCCATGCCACGCTCCATGTCGGCGTCACGCCCGGGGCCCCCGCGGTGAGCGGCTACGACGTGCTGACAGCCGACGTGCCACTGTCGGAGGCCTTCGTACCGGCCGGTGAGAACCTCGTCGTGGTTCCCTCACACATCGACCTCTCGGCTGCCGAGCTGACCCTCGCGGGCAAGGTCGGCCGCGAGTCGATCCTGCGTTCAAGGATCGCAGCCGAGCCCGCCTGCACGTCTGCGGGGCCGGAGACGCGGTTTGACTATCTCGTGATCGACTGCCCGCCTTCCCTCGGCCTGCTTTCGCTCAACGCGATGGCCGCGGTCGACGAGGTGCTCCTTCCCCTGCAGCCGCACTTCCTCGCGCTGCACGGCCTGAGCAAGCTGCTCGAGACGATCGAACTGGTTGCCGATCATGTCAATCCGCGACTGCGGCTGCTCGGGGTGGTGCTGTGTCTTTACGAAGCGGGCACCAAGCTTGCCGCGGAAGTCGGCCGCGATGTGGGAGAGTTTTTCGAGGCGGCTCGCGAGAGGCATCCGGCCTGGAGTCGGGCGAGGCTTTTCGAGACGAAGATTCGCCGCAACATTCGCCTGGCCGAGGCCCCGAGTTTCGGGCAGTCGATTTTCGACTACGCCCCCGACTCCAACGGCGCCGCCGACTATGCGGAACTTGCCCGCGAGGTCGATCAGGCAGCCGCGGTTCTCCGCGACCCGGGGGCCGCCGCCGCCTGAGGCCATGGCAGGGGGCCGGCCGGGGCGTCGGCTTCAAAGGACTCCGGCTGCCACCAGTAGGACGATGCCCGCAGGTCAACGCCCGGCAGCACGCCGGTGAGGTCGAAGTCTTCCGCTGAGAGAAATGCCGCGGCCACCTCCCCACTCCAGCCGGCATCGACGGCGGCTGGATCGGGCGGCGGGAGCGTGCGTGATCCTTTTCGGGCGTGTGGCATTGCGTGGTCCGTGCGTGGAACTCGTTGTCTACTCTGCTTCGGTTCATCCGCAGGGCGAAGGCCATTTCCTCCGCCCGCAACCGCGGTCGCGGGAATTCTGCGGCCGGCCGCTGATTCACGAGTCGCCCGTATGGTAATTTGGGAAAAATGGGAAGGCAAAACCGATTCCTGCCCGGTGCCGCGGGCTGGGAGCGGGGCGGTGGCGGGGTACATTCTCTGTCAGAACATTGCTCTGTCGGAATAGTGATCTCCCATATTTTTGGTTCCCGCTTTGCGACGTTTGCATCGTCATTGCGTGCCTGCCATGCCCCGTCTCGCCCTCGCGGTGCTGTGTGCCCTCGCCGCCGCGTCCCGTCCGGGGCTCGCGGCCGAGGGCGAAGGTGGCTATCGCAGGCTCGCCCCGGGCGTGCTCACGGTGATCCCGCCAAACCTTTCGCGGGAAACCCTGCTCGAGCAGGCTGAGTTTTTCGAGATGACCCTCGGCGGACCGGCCGCTGAATGGACGCCCGAGCACGCCGCAGCCACCGAGACCCTCCGCGGCCGGTCGCTGAAATACGAGTTCGCCCACAGGGTGTGGTGCCTGGAGTTTGCCTTCAAGCCGCCGCGGCAGATCGACCTCGATGTGCCCACGAAGGGCCTGAAAATGGCGAGGCGGCGGGTGTGGTACCTCGTCTACCGGGTGCGAAACCTCGGTGGCCTGCAGCCGGTGGTCGATGAGAATGATCCGGCACAGCGGTCGACCGAGGCCTTCGAGGCCCCGATCACCTTCCTCCCGCATTTCGTGCTCGAGAGCCGCGAGGCGGCGACATCCTCCGAGGGACTGCTCGCCTACCGCGGTTATCTCGATCGCGTCGTGCCCGGTGCCGCCGCCGCGATCCGCGAGCGGGAGGACCCGGCGAGGCCCCTGCTCGACAGCAGCGAGATGACCGCGAGTCCGCTGGAGCCGGGTGAGCAACGGTGGGGAGTGGCCGTCTGGGAAGGGGTCGACCCCCGGCTGGACGCCTTCGAGATCTATGTTCGCGGGCTGACCAATCGCTTCGACCAGCGGTCTCCCGCTGCGGCCGATGATCTCGACGACACCAACCGTCTGACCCTCGAGAGCCTGCGGCTCGACTTCTGGCGTCCCGGTGATGCCCGCGGGGGCGAGGCCGACGAGATGATGATCGGCTACGACGGCCTCTTCGAGCGCCGTACGCTCGGCACGACGCTGATCGAGGCGGCCAGCCGCGGTGAGGTGACCGGCATCGATCCTTCCACCGGGCTGAAGGGGCTCGGGATTTCCTGGGCCGACCTGCTCGACAGACCCACCGATACCATGCTGCTTCGCGAACACGGCCGCAGCCTCCGCCCGCTCGAGCGGCTGCTCGAGGCGACAGCCGCCGCGGAGCCGGCGGCCCGCGGCCCGGCCCTCGAGGCACTCCTGGGAGTCAGCGGGACAGACCAGTTCAACGCCGCAATCGACGGGCTGCTTTCGGCCGCAAAACGTGCCCAGGCCGGCGGGGCGGAGGCCGAGGCCTTCGAGCGGATCGACCTGGAGCCGGCCGAGGCTGCGGTCGCTCCGCTGGAGTCGCTGGCAAAGGCTGCGGCGGGGCTCGATGCGGTCGATCGTATTGCGGAACGGTCGGCCCTCACCGCCGGCCTTTTCGGCGACGCAGCCGCGGCCTTCGAGCGACTCGCCTCGGCGGTCACCCGGGCGAGGGCGGTGGCGGCCATGCAGACCCTCGGTCTTGATATCGAGGCGGTCGCGGCCAGCGGCGGGATGCCCGCCTTCGAGGCTCTCCGCGAGTCGCTGGCGGCATGGGCCCGCGATGTGGCCGCGGCCAACGACGAGCCCCCATCGGCCGAGCAGATCCTGCTGGGGCTCTTCGGGGCCGAGGGACCGCGGATGTATGCCGCGGCGGTTGCGAGGCGGCCGGGGATTGACCGCCAGTGGGTTTTTCGATACGAAAAATAGCTGAGGCGAGCCGCGCGAGCATTTTTCGATCCAGACACGAGGCCCGGCGATGGCACACAAAAAGGGACAGGGTTCGAGCCGCAACGGACGTGATTCCAACGCGCAGCGGCGTGGTGTGAAGCGTTTTGGCGGTGAGATGGTGCGGGCCGGCAACATTCTCGTGCGGCAGGTCGGCACGAAATACCACCCCGGTAGCAATGTCGGCATGGGGAGCGACTACACGCTCTATGCACTCTCCGACGGTCATGTCCGCTTCGATCGCCTCGGACGGCGGGTGAACGTCGACGCGATTGCCGCCGGCTGAGCCGAAGGCGATCGTCGCCGCCGGCCCCCTCTGGAGGCGAAAGCGTGTTCGTCGACCGCGTTGAGATCGAGGTCGTCGGCGGCAATGGCGGACGCGGCGCGTCGAGTTTTCGCCGGGAGAAGTTCGTGCCCCGCGGCGGGCCCGACGGCGGTGACGGCGGCCATGGCGGCAGCGTGATCCTGCATGCCGAGGCCGGCATCGATTCGCTCGCCGCGATCGCCCATCGCTCGAGCTGGAAGGCCGGCCACGGCCAGCCCGGCGGCCCGGCCAATCGGCATGGCCGTTCGGCTGCCGACCTCGAACTGGCGGTGCCGCCGGGCACGCTGGTATACGACGAAGCGACCGGCCTGTTGTTGAAGGATCTCGCCACAGCCGGTGAGTCGATCGTGGTCGCCGAAGGGGGCAAGGGGGGGCGGGGCAACGCCCATTTCAAGTCGGCCACCAACCGGGCGCCGCGGGAGTTCGAGCCGGGCGAGCCGGGTCGGGTGCGGAGCCTGCGACTGGAACTGAAAGTGATCGCCGACGTCGGGCTCGTCGGCAAGCCGAACGCCGGCAAGAGCACGCTGCTCTCGCGGCTCTCGCGAGCCCGGCCGCAGATCGCCGACTACGCCTTCACCACCAAGACGCCGATGCTCGGGATCGTCTCGCTCTCGCCCGATCGGTCCTTCGTGCTCGCCGATCTGCCGGGACTCATCGAGGGGGCCCATGCAGGGGTGGGGCTGGGGCACGAGTTCCTGCGGCATGTCGAGCGGGCCGGCATCCTGGTGCATGTCGTCGAGCCCTCGCCGATCGACGGCAGCGATCCCCTGGCCAACTACCGGGCAATCCGCGAGGAACTTCGTCGCTACGATGCAGCACTGGGCAGGCGGCCGGAGATTCTCCTCGTCAGCAAGGCGGAGCTTCCCGCCGCTGATGCGGTGCGGGCCGCGCTCGAAGAAGAGACCGGCTCTCCGGTGCTCGCGGCGAGCGCCGTGACCGGTGAGGGCCTCGACCGGCTGCTCGGGAGAATCGGCCGTGAACTCGAGCGGCCACCAGCGGCGAAGGAGGCGGAGTGATGCCATCGACCGGCGGGAGTGACGACGCCGACCGCGACCTGCCCCTCGGCGGGAGGCATGCAGCCGGCTCGCATCCCTCGATCTGTACCGGCGATGCGGTGCTGCTTGCCGATGTGGGCAACTCGCGGATCAAACTGGCCCTCGTGCAGGACCATGCCGCCGATGGCGAGGGAACCGCCCGGCGGCTGCCATCGCTCACGCGGCGGCAGAATCTCGACAGCCGCGGTTTCCACCCGGCCAACTTCGAGGAATGGCTGCGGGCAACGTCGCCGGGGTCGGCGGTGATTCTCCTGGGCAGCGTGCACGACGCGGCGGCGGCCCGGCTGGAGGCCACGATTGCCGAACTCGCCGCGACCCAGCACCGTTCCCTTCGGCAGCGGCGGATCCGGCCGGATGACCTGCCGCTGCACGTGGCGGTGGATGAGCCGGCAAAAGTCGGCATCGACCGGCTCGCCGCCGCCGCCGCGGCCAACCTGCTGAGGCAACCGGATCATGCGGCGGTGGTCATCGACTGCGGCACCGCCGTGACGGTCGATCTGGTTTCCGCCGGCGGGGTCTTTCTGGGCGGGGCAATCCTGCCCGGGGCGACGCTCATGGCTCGCGGGCTCGCCGACGGCACCAGCAAGCTCCCTCATGTCGCGGCGCTGGAGCATTCCCTGCCGCCGCCAATGCCGGGCCGCAGCACCGCCGAGGCGATTGCCGCGGGCATCGGCTGGGGCTTCCGCGGAGCGGTGGTGCGGCTGGTCGAGGAGGCCCGCCGCACCACACGGGCGGAGTGTGACGTGGTGCTCACCGGAGGCTGGAGATCCGCGGTCCGCGACGAGCTGCCGGGGGTGATCGAGCAGGAGGATCTCGTGCTCGAGGGACTCGCGCTGGCAGCCCGCACCGCCTGCAGCCGTCTGCTAGGATAGGGCTGGTGGCCGTCGGCCCCGTTCCCGAGAAGGACACAACGCGACCGCGTGACACATTCCCAGCCGACCGCCGCCAGGTGTGATGCCGCCCGTCCGCCCGCCCTCGCCAAGGCCCTCCTTGCGGCCCGAGTCGCCGCCGAGACCCGCGGGAGCGATCTGGTGCTGCTCGACCTCAGGCAGCTCACGCCCGTCTTCGATTTCTTCGTGATCGCGACCGGCACGAGCCGGCGGCAGATCCATGCGATGGCCGACGAGATCGAGTCGGCGATCTCCAAGGAGATGCACGACGCGAAGCGGGGCGGGGAGGGCTACGACGAGGGCCGTTGGATCGTGCTTGACTACGGCGACGTGGTGGTGCACCTGCTCGATGCCGAGGCCCGTGAGTACTGGGACCTCGAGGGTCTCTGGAGCGATGCAGCCCGCGTGCCGCTCGAGGAGCCCTGAGCCCCGTCCCTCCGGTCCCGGCCGAGACCGGACCCGCCCGCCGTGAGCCGCAGCGATGCATCTCCGCCGTGAACTCCGTCGCCTGTTCGCCGAGGCCGTCTCCCGGGCTGCCGCTGAAGGAGCGATCAGCTGCGACGAGGCAGACCTGCCGGGGCTCCTGGAGACCGTTCGCGAAACGGCCGAGGAGAAGTTCGGCGACTACACGGCCACGCTTGCGATGCCCCTTGCCAAGCGATCGAAGCGGCCGCCGCGGGAGGTGGCCGAGGCCCTGATCAGGGCCTTTGGCGAGGGGGGGAACCTCTTCGAGCCGCCGGGGCCTCCGGCGGGGCCGGGCTTCGTCAATCTCCGTGTTCGCGATGAGTCGCTCGGCAGGCTCGTCGCCGAGGCGGCCTGCGACCCGCGGCTCGGCGTGCCGGCGGTCGAAGAGCCACAGCGGATCGTGCTCGATTTCTCCTCGCCCAACGTCGCCAAGCCGATGCATGTCGGCCACATCCGCTCGACGGTGATCGGCGACGCCCTGGCGAGGATTCTCGCCTTCCGCGGTCACGCGGTGACCACCGACAACCACCTCGGTGACTGGGGCACGCAGTTTGGGATGATCCTCTGGGGCTGGAAGCACGCCCGCGACGAGGCCGCCTTCGAAACCGACCCCACCGCCGAACTCGGCCGGCTCTACCGCCTGGTGCGGAAGGCCGCCGACGGAAAGCCGGAGGAACTTGCCGACGACCCCGCGGCGGCGGAACTTGCCGCGGCCCATCCCGACCTCGCCCGCGATGTGCTCGCCGAGACCGCCCGGCTGCACGACGGCGACGCCGAGAATCTCGGCCTCTGGCGGCGGTTCATGCCGCTGTGCCTTGCCGAGATCGAGCGGGTCTACCGCCGGCTCGGGGTGTCGTTCGACCACACGCTCGGCGAGAGCTTCTACCAGCCGATGCTCGCCGAGGTGGTCGAGGAACTGCTCGCCCGGGGAATTGCTCGTGAGAGTCGCGGTGCGGTGGGGATCTTCACCGACGGGCCGGAGAAGCCGCCGCTGCTCGTCCGCAAGGCCGACGGTGCCTTCCTCTACGCCACCACCGACCTGGCCACGATCCGCTGGCGGATCGAACACTGGCGGCCCGACCGCGTTGTGTATGTCGTCGACCACCGCCAGGGGCAGCACTTCCGCCAGGTCTTCGCCGCGGCGAGAGCGATGGGCTACACCGACGTGGATCTCGAGCATGTCGCCTTCGGCACCGTGCTCGGCGAGGATGGCCGCCCGTTCAAGACCCGCGCCGGCGAGACGGTCGGCCTCGAGGCCTTGCTCGACGAGGGCGTTGCCCGGGCGATGGAGATCGTCTCAGGGGGACCGGACGGGGATCCGTCCGTCGGCGGAATCCCGGCCGATGAACAGCGGCGGATCGCCGAGGCGGTGGGCATCGGTGCGATCAAGTACGCCGACCTCTCGCAGAACCGCACCACCGACTACGTCTTCAGTTTTGACAAGATGCTCGAACTGCGAGGCAACACCGCCGCCTACATGCAGTATGCGGTGGCCCGCGTGGAAGGCATCTTCACCAAAGGCGGCATCGACCGGGAGGCTCTCCGCAAGGAGGTCTGCGAAGGCGAGGCCCCGAGGCTGGCGGATTCCCGCGAGCGGTCGCTGGCGATGCGGCTGGTTCGCTTCCCCGAGGCGGTTGAAGATGTGGAGGCCGACTCCCGGCCCAACGTGCTCACCGCCTACCTCTTCGACGTGGCAGGGGCCTTTTCGAGTTTTTACGACGCGCTGCCGGTGCTCAAGGCGGAGGGAGCCGAGCGGACCACGCGGCTGATCCTCTGCGACCTCACCGGCCAAGTGCTCCGCAAGGGCCTCGAACTGCTCGGGATCACGGTCCCGCCGCGGATGTAGGCCGGCTCCTCCGCGGCGACTGAGGGCGGCCCAAGGCGTCTCGCCCGACGTACTGCGGCCTGCGCTGCCGCCGAAAAGCCCTCCCGGGCCCCCTGCCCACGTGGAGGCGGGCGAACAGGTTCCACTCGAGGTCCGTTCGAGCGACGCCCCAAAGCCCGGGTTTTTGGGGCATCGCCGAATCGCGTCCTGCGGCGGCAGAGGTGTTCCACAGTCTGTGAGTCGCCGTGAAGGGCCTCGCTCAGGACTGGCCCTCGATCACCTGGCGGAGTTCGCCCTCTTCGGTCTTCGTGAGCGAGGTCTGCAGCACCTTCCCCTTGCCGGTGAAGCCCGCGAGGGCGTCGAGCACCTTGTCGGTGGTGGCCTTGCGGATCAGCACGAACACCGCGGAACTGCCAGGCTGGAAGTTTTCCGCAAGATCCTTCATGAACTGATCGTTGATCCCGATGTCGGAGAGTTTGCCGGAGAGGGCCCCGGCCCCGGCGCCGACGGCCATGCCCAAAAGCGGATTGAGAAACAGCAGGCCCACCAGCATGCCCCAGAAGCTGCCGCCCACCGCACCCATTGCGGTGAGGCTCACCGGCTGGTGCAGCTTGACCTTCCCATCGGCGTCTTTGGTGACGATCACCACGTCTTCCATCTCGATCAGGTACTCCTGTTGGAGCTTGACCAGCTCGGCACGCAGTTCGAAGGCAAGTTCCTGAGTGGGAAAGGCGATCACGACAAGATTGCTCATGGCGGGCTCCTGCGAGGTTTCTGTGAGGTTTCTGCCCCGAGGGGGCGGTCGCGGGGGCGACAAGTTCGAGGCCAGGGTTGTAGCATGCCCGCGGAAATCCGACCACGCTCGGCCGCGGCGGTTCTGCCCGCGGCCGATTCCTTTTCGAGGCCCGCATGCCGATGAGTTCGACGTCGATTCATATTCACCCCTTTCGAGCCCTCCGACCGCCCGCGGCCCTTGCTCCCGAGGTGGCCTGCGATCCCTACGATGTGATCTCCACCGACGAAGCCCGCGAGCGGGCCGCCGGGAAACCCAGGTCGTTTTTGCATGTCGTCCGCTCCGAGATCGACCTGCCTGCCGACACCGACTGCCATGCCCCGGAGGTTTACGACGCGGCCGATCGCAGCCTGCAGGCGATGATCGCCGCGGGCACGCTGCTTCGTGACGAGGCTCCCTCGCTCTATATCTACCGCCAAATCCGCGAGGGGGTGGCCCAGACGGGACTCGTCTGCTGCGTGGAGGCACGGCAGTACCGCTCGGGGGAGATCCGCAAGCACGAAAAGACCCGCCCCGACAAGGAAGACGACCGCACGCGACACCTGCTGGCCACCGCCTGCCATGCCGAGCCGGTCTTTCTCTGCTTCCGCGACCACACAGCAGGGGAGGCCACAGGGGGCATCGCGGCACGCTTGCTCGCCGAGGCCGCGGGCGATCCGCTCTTCGAGTTCACCGATCCCGACGGCGTGGCCCATGCGGGCTGGAGAGTCGATGATCCGGCCGCCTATGTCGAGGCCTTCCGGGGGATCGACCGGCTCTACATCGCCGACGGCCATCACCGCTCCGCCGGCGGCGAGCGGGCGGCGACCGCCTCGGCCGGGGCGAATCCCGACCACACCGGCAGCGAGGAATACAACCGTTTCCTGGCGGTCGTCTTTCCCCACGATCAGCTCCGCATTCTGCCCTACAACCGGGTCGTCGCCGATCGTAACGGGCTCTCGGTCGATGCCTTCCTCGATCGGCTGCGGGAGCTGGGTCGGCTCGAGCCGGCCGCCGCGGGCACGCCTGAGGCCAGGGGAAGCGTGCGGGTCTTCACCGATGGTCGCTGGTGGTCGCTTCAGTTTGCGGAGGATTCAATCGACCGCTCCGACCCGATTGCCAGTCTCGACGTGGCCCTGCTGCAAGACCGCGTGCTCGATCCGATCCTCGGCATCGGCGACCCGAGAACCGACACCCGGATCGCCTTCGTGGGGGGCGTTCGTGGCTGCGGAGAGCTCGAGCGGCGAGTGGGGCGGGAAGGCGTGGCCTTCTCAATGCACCCCACCAGTGCCGACGAGCTGCTCGCGGTGGCCGACGCCGGCGAGATCATGCCGCCCAAGAGCACCTGGTTTGAGCCGAAGCTCCGAAGCGGCCTGTTCGTGCACGAGTTCGAGCGGTTCACCGATGGATAGCCCGGCCAATGGCACTTCGTCAACGAGCACCGAGCTGATGAGCGGCTCGTGAGCCCTTTGTCCCGCCGCCAGGGCCCAGCTCCGGCCCGAAAGCGGCTCCCCGGACGGGCCCCCTTCCCCCCTCAAGTGGCGTTTTTCGGCCGTGGGCGCGGAGGCTCTCTGAGTCCGGCGGCCCGGCGGCTTTGGCGTGACCTGGCTGGCGGAGCGGTCAGAGGCTGTGGATGTCGATCGCGGGGAGCTCGTCTATCTGTACCTGGAAGACATCACGGTCGAAAGTGCACCTGCACGAGCTCGCCGGAGTCGGTGGGCGGGCCGCGGGCGGGAGACACCGGCGGCGGTTCGAGTGGTTCGCCCAGGTGCGTGAGGATCGTTCGGATCGGCCCCGGGTTCGCGGACAGGAAGTCCGCAGCAACCGGAGGTTGCCAAGAGTGCGAAGGCCAGGGATGGTTTCGCACTCAAAAAAGCAGTCTGAAGG
>CAZRKH010000125.1:0-13267 GCA_964600785.1 uncultured Chitinophagaceae bacterium | reverse complement strand
GGGCAGAACGCCGCGCCCCGGGCCCCCCGGGTGGCGGGCGAGGTGCTCGCCGCGGGGGCCCTTGCTCATCGCCGAGCACTCGATGTGCCAGCCGGGCCGGCCCTCTCCCCAGGGGCTCTGCCAGGCCGGCTCGCCCGGCTTGGCCCGCTTCCAGAGGGCGAAGTCGGCCGCCGAACGCTTGCGGTCCGCCGTGGAGCCACCCTCGCCCTGCATCTGCTCGACGGTGCGGTTGGTGAGTTTGCCGTAGTCGGCGTCCTGCCGCACGTCGAAGTAGACGTCGCCGTCGCTTTCGTAGGCGAAGCCCTTGGCGATGAGCCCCTCGATGAATTCGATGATCGTGCCGATGTGTTCGGTCGCCTTCGGCATCCGGTCGATTCCCGTTACGCCGAGTGCCGCCAGATTCTCCAGATAGTCGGTGGTCATCTCCTCGGCGAGTTCGGCCATCCCGATCCCGCGGGAGCCGCTTTCGGCGATCAGTTTGTCGTCGACGTCGGTGATGTTGACCACCCAGGTGACCCGCCAGCCGGAATACTCGAGATACCGCTTGACGGTGTCGAAGATCACCGGCCCGACCATGTGGCCGATGTGGCTCGGCTTGTAGACGGTGGGACCGCAGAGATACATCCCCACCTCGCCGGGCCGGACCGTCTCGAGCGGCCGCTTGTCGCGGGTGAGCGTGTCGTAGATCTCGATCACCGGCAGCGTCCCGCCGGTCGCTTTCGTCGCCTGTTGCCGGGCGGTTGTCGTCATTGCTCCTGCTCCGCCATCACCAATGCCACACACTCCGCGGCAATCGCCAGTTCCTCGCCGATCGGCCCGACCCGTTCGCCGGTCTTCGCCTTGAGCCCGACTTGGCCGGGGTCGATCCGCAGCCGCTCGGCGACCCGCTGACGGATCGCCTCCCGATAGGGCAGGATTGTGGGCCGCTGGGCGAGGATCACGCAATCCAGGTTCGCAATCCGCCAGCCCGCCTCCCGCAGCCGGCTCGCGGCCGCCTCGAGCATCTCGCCGGAATCACGGCCGCGGTTGGCCTCGTCGGTGTCCGGAAAAAGCTCCCCGATGTCGCCGAGGGCCGCGGCGCCGAGGATCGCGTCGGTGATCGCATGCAGCAGCACGTCGGCATCGCTGTGGCCCACCGCCTGCCGGTCGTGGGGGATCGCCACCCCGCCGATGAGCAGCCGGCTGCCCGGCTCGAGGCGGTGGGTGTCGTGGCCGAGGCCGATGCGGAAGGGGGGGCGTGTCGTGGAACTCACGAGACGAATCATACCGTGCCCCGCCGCCGACGGCCTATACTTCAGTTCCATGCCCGCCTCCGCCTCCTTTCACGCACGCGGCGAATCCTCCAGTCCGGTGATCCGCGTCGCCGGGCTGACCAAGCATTACCGCGTGTTCGACAAGCGGGAGGGCATCGGCGGCAGCCTGCGGGGGCTCTTCCGCCGGCAGGCCCGCACCGTCGAGGCGTTGCGGGGGGTTTCGCTGGAGGTCGACCCCGGCGAATTCGTGGCCGTCCTCGGCCCCAACGGGGCCGGCAAGACCACCTTCCTCAAGCTGCTCTCGGGGATCATCACGCCCACCTCCGGCACCGCCAGTGTGCTCGGCCACGTTCCCTGGCAGCGGCATGATGACTTCCGCCGCCGCTTCGCCCTGGTAATGGGCCAGCGAAACCAGCTCTGGTGGGACCTCCCGGCCGCCGAGAGCTTCCGGCTCCACGAGGTGATCTACCGGGTCGATCCGGCCCGCTTCGCCCGCACCCGCGACGAGCTGGTTGAATTGCTCGGTGTGGCGAGGCTGATCCATCAGCCGGTTCGCGAACTCTCCCTCGGCGAACGGATGAAGCTCGAACTGGTGGCCGCCCTGTTGCACGAGCCGGAGGTGCTCTTTCTCGACGAGCCGACGATCGGCCTCGATGTGGTGGCCCAGCACGCGATCCACTCCTTTCTGCGGCGGGTGCAGCAGGAGCGGGGCACGACGGTGCTGCTGACGACCCACTACATGAAAGACGTGGCAGCGCTCTGCCGCCGGGTGGTGGTGATCACCCACGGCCGGATTCTCTACGACGGCACGCTCGCCGAAATCGTCGACCGCTTCACAACCCACAAGGTCGTGACCCTCGACTTCGAAACGCCCCCCTCGGATGCCGCCGTGGCCGCCTGGGGCTTTCCCTGCGAGCGGCGGGGCCCGCAGGTGCGGCTGCGGATCGATCGCGACCGGATTGCCGGGGCCCTCTCCGAAATCCTGGCCGGAGAGTCGGTGATCGACGTGACCGTCGAGGATGTGCCGCTGGAGGATGTGATCGCGGGGCTCTTCCGCTCCGCCGGTGACGACGGCGAGCCGACCGCAGCCTTGCAGGAGGCGGTGCGATGACCGCGGTGGCCCGCAGCGGCGGCTGGCCCTTCCATGGCTGGACGACGATGCTCTCGATCTGCGTTGCCGACCGGCTCGCCCATCGTGGCGACTTCGCCCTCGGCACCCTGATGCGGTTTCTGCCGATCGTGACCCAGATCTTCCTCTGGACGGCCGTCTTCTCGGCGGCGGGATCGACGAGCATCGCCGGCTACAGCCGCAACGACTTCGTGGCCTACTACCTGCTGACGATGGTCGCCCGCTCCTTCTCGAGCATGCCCGGCCTGGCCTCGGGCATCGCTCGCAGCGTTCGCGACGGCTCGGTCAAGAAGTACCTCGTGCAGCCGGTCGACTATGTCGGCTTCCTGCTGGCGGCCCGGGTGGCCCACAAGCTCGTCTATTTTGCCGTGGCGGCGGCGCCGTTCGCCCTGGTGTTCTTCCTCTGCCGGAGCTTCTTCCCGTGGCCCCCGGAGCCGCCGGTGGTGGCGGCCTACCTGGCGTCGCTGGTGATGTCGTTTTTGCTGGGATTCCTGCTCGAGGCGACGCTGGGCATGCTCGGCTTCTGGTTCCTCGAGGTCTCGAGCCTGATCTTCGTCTACATGCTCGCCCAGTTCCTGCTCTCGGGCCACATGTTCCCGATCGACATGCTCGACGGGATCGCGGTCGGCTCGGCCGGCTGGAGCCTCTCGCTGGGCGACATCGTGCGGCTGCTCCCCTTCCAATACACCGCCTACTTCCCCTGCGCGATCTGGCTGGGGAAGCTGCGGGGGGCCGACCTGGCCGTGGGGCTGGCGATGGAGGCCGCCTGGGTGGTGGCCGCGGCGGTCGCCTGTCGGTTCGCCTTCCTGCGGGGCACCCGGCGGTACAGCGGCTACGGTGGCTGAGGGCTCCGGCAATGATGCGTTACCTGAGGATCTTCGCCACCTTCTTCCAGGCGAGCCTCGTCCGCGACATGACCTTCCGGCTCAACTTCCTGCTCGAGGCGACCACGAGCCTCGGCTGGATGGCGATGAATCTCGCCTTCTATCTGCTGGTCTTCTCCTACACGCCTGAAATCGGCCGGGACAGCGGCTGGACAAAGGAGCCGTTTTTCGTGTTCGTGGGCACGGGCCTGGTGATCAACGCGATCGTGCAGGCCTTCTTCATGCCGAGCGTGGAGGAATTTGCCGAGATGGTCCGCACCGGCGGGCTTGACACGGCCCTCGTCAAGCCGGTGGACGCCCAGTTTCTGCTGTCGCTGCACCGCTTCAAGTTTTCAGCGCTGGCCAACGGGCTGGTGGGCGTGGTGCTCATCGGCTGGGCGGTCGGCCGGCTGGAAACGCCCCCGCCGCCGGTGGCCTGGCTGCTCTACCCGTTGCTGGTCGGCTGTGGCGTGGCGATCCTGTACGCCTTCATCACGGCCCTCGCGGCCGCCACGATCCTGATGGGTCGCAACCAGAGCCTCTACGACTTCTGGTTTTACATCACCAACTTCTCCCGCTATCCCGCCGAGATCTATGCCGGCCCCTGGGGCGGACCGCTGCGGATGATCTGCACCTTTGTGATCCCGATCCTGCTGGTGGTCAATGTGCCGGCCCACACTCTGGCCCTGCCGCTCTCCGGCGGCGATCGCAGACTGATCCTCGTCACGCTCGCCGCAGCGGCGGCGGCGGTGGGGCTTTCGCGACTTGCCTTTCAGGCGGCGATCGCAAAGTATCGAAGCGCCTCGAGCTGACCGCGGGCTGCGACACACGCGGGCTCCACGGCGGGCCGGGCGAGGGTAGACTTCCAGACACAGCCACCCGCCGGAAGGAACCCCGCCTTGGCCGCCCACGATCTGACCACCCGCCTCGCCTTCAGCTCCAACGCCTACCTCGATGTGACCGTCGAGGAGGCGATTTCGCGAGTCGCCTCGCTCGGCTATGCGGGCATCGAACTGCTCGCCGACGTGCCCCACGCCTGGCCGGCGGGCCTTCTGGAGGTGCACAAGGCGTCGATCCGGCGGGCGATCGCCGAGGCCGGCCTCGTGATCTCCAACATCAATGCCTTCATGATGAACGCCGTGGCCGATCCGCGGCAGCCCTACTGGCACCCCGGCTGGACCGATCCCGACCCGCACTACCGGGCCATCCGCCGGGAGCACACGGGCCGGGCAGTGCGGCTGGCGGCCGAGCTCGGAGCCCGCTCGATCTCCACCGAGCCCGGAGGCGAGCTGCAGCCCGGGCAGTCGCGGCGGGAGGCGGCCGACATTTTCTATGACGAGCTGATGCCGGTGCTCGATGTCGCCGCCGAGACCGGTGTGGCGGTGCTCGTCGAGCCGGAGCCGGGGCTCTTGATCGAGACTTTCGAGCAATACCTCGAGTTTGCCGGGCGGGTCGATCATCCCTCGCTGGGACTCAACTTCGACGTGGGCCATGCCTTTTGTGTGGGCGATGATCCCGCCGCCTGGATTCCCCGGCTCGTTGACCACACCCGGCATTACCACGTCGAAGATATCGCCGCGACCCGGGTGCACCATCACCTCGTGCCGGGGGAGGGTGCGATCGATTTCGAGGCCGTGCTCGGGGCGATCGAACAGCACACGCCCGATCGCTGGGTGACCGTCGAACTCTATCCCTATCGCGACCGTCCCGACGAGGCGGCCGGAGCGGCCCGTGAATTCCTGATTGCCGCGGCCCGACGGGTGGGGGCATGATGCTCGCCTGGATCCGTCTGCTGCGGCTTCCCAACCATGCCACGGCGGTCGCCGACGTGCTCGCCGGCTGGCTGATTGTGAGCCGCTCGACGACCCTCGAGCCGCCGCCGGCCGCCTTCTGGGCCGCCGCGGCCGCCTCGCTGGCCCTCTATGCCGCGGGCATGGTGCTCAACGACGTGGCTGACCTCGAACTCGACCGCCGCGAACGGCCCCAGCGGCCGCTGCCGAGCGGGCAGATCGCGGTCGCAAGGGCGGCCGCGGCCGGCTGGATGCTGCTTGTTGGCGGCGTCGCCGCGGGTGCGGTGGCCGCGGTCCTCGCCGGACACTGGCAGGTGCTCGCGGTGGCGGCGGGCCTCGCCGCGGCGGTTTGGATCTATGACTTCGCGGCCAAATCGACCCCTGCCGGTCCGCTGGTGATGGGCGGCTGCCGGGGGCTCAACTGGCTTTTGGGAATGACCGCCGCGGGAGGCCCGCAGGCGGCCGAATGGCTGCTTCCCGCGGGCATGGGAATCTACGTGGCCGGGGTCACCTTCTATGCCAGGCAGGAAGCCGGCCGTTCCAGGCGGCTGCCGCTGGGACTCGCCACGGCGGTGATGGCTGCGGGGCTTGCGGTTGGCGGCTGGTTCGTGGTTTTGCTCGCGGCCGATGGCGGATCCGACTGGCTCTCCCGGGCCGGCCTCGACAACTGGCTGTTGCTCTGGGCGGTGCTGGCAAGCTCGGTGCTCTTCCGCTGCATCATGGGCATCGCCACGCCCGAGTCGGGCAACGTGCAACGGGCCGTGGGCAACGCGATCATGTCGATCATCACCCTCGACGCGGTGCTCGTGCTCTCAGCCTGCGGCGAGCGCTGGGCGATCGCGGTGCTGCTGCTCCTGGTGCCCTTCGTGCTTTCCCGTCGGCTCGCCTCCCCGACCTGACCCATGAAGGCAGCGAGCGATGAAGCCAGGCTGGAGCACCAATAGCATCGGCTGCGATCCCCTCGAGGCGATCGGGCCGCTCGCGGCGATGGGCTACCGCTCGCTGGCGATCACCCCCGACCTCCACCTGCTCGATCCGTCAGATCCGAATCATGCCGGGGAGGTCACCCGCTGGCGGGAGGCTCTTGCCCGCCACGGGATGGCCTGCGTGATCGAGACCGGCGGAAGATACCTGCTCGATCCCTGTCGCAAGCACGAGCCGACGCTCCTCTCGAGCGATGCCGCCGGCCGGGGCCGACGGGTGGCCTTCCTGCTCGCCGCGATCGACCTGGCCGCCGAACTCGCCGCCGGATGCGTCTCGCTGTGGAGCGGCGTTGTCCATGATGCCGCCGACGAGGAGACGCTTTTTGCCCGGCTCGCCGCCGGCCTCGACCCGGTGCTCGAGCATGCCGCCCGCCGCGGCGTGGTGCTCGGCTTCGAGCCGGAGCCGGGGATGTTCATCGACACGCTCGACCGCTGCAGCCGGCTCTTCGACCGCCTCGGCCGGCCGGCCGACCTGGGGGTCACGATCGACATCGGCCACCTCGAGTGCCTCGGCGAACGCCCTCTCCCGCAGCGGATCGCCGCAGCCGGGCGGATCGTCAACGTGCACCTTGACGACATGCTCTGCTGCCGGCACGAACACCTTCCCCTGGGCCTCGGGGAGATCGACTTCCCGCCGGTGATCACCGCCCTTGCACAGGCGGGCTACCGCGGCGGGCTGCATGCCGAACTCCCGCGACAGGCCCACCGCTGGCACACGACCGCCCGGGAGACCGCCGACTTTCTCGCCCGGCTGCTGCCAGCCGGGCGAGGCCGGCAGGTCAGTCTTCCTTGATCCACTGCCAGGCGTCGTCGAGAGCGGCGACGTCGAAGTAGCGGATCGTTCCCTTGGGGAAGAGGGGCCGGGAGAGCTTCGTCGACCATTCCTCCCAGGCCGACTCGCCCACCACGGCACACCGTTCCACATCGCGAAGATGCTTGGTGTCAAACTTCAGTTCGTCCCACAACGCCCGGGCCTCGATCCCGGTGAAATCATGGAAGATCGTGAGCACGCGGATCGAACCGTAATCGGCGATCAATTGTTCGAGCATCGGCACGAACTTCTCGTAGTCGGCATGGACCAGCCGGCCGCTGATCTTCAGGCCGATCACCTTGCCGGAGCTTTCAGGCAGAACCTCGATCATCGCAGGGGGCTCCCTTCGTGGTCAGGAGGTGGTCAGCGGTCGACCCACTCCACGGGCTGTGGCTCGATCTGGTCGGCGGGACGTCCGCCGGCGTCGGCCCGGCCGGAGCCGGCCAGCCGACTGACGGCGCGGACGGTCATATCGGCATCGCAGGCAATCTGGCAGGAGAGCCGCAGGCCGCTCTCCCCGAGGAGTCCCTTCGCCTCGAGCACCTGCCGCTCCGCGGCGGTCATCTTCTCCGGCTCTCCGGAGACAAACTCGACCCTGCAGGTGGTGCAGCGGGCATGGCCGCCGCAGGCATGCAACTGGTCGACGCCGCACTCGTCGACCAACGCATTGACGAGCCGTTTGCCGGCGGGCACCTGGAAGCTTCCGATATCTTCGACATTCAGCGTGGGCATCGATTCTCCCTGAGAAACGTGTCGGACGGGTCGCGGCGGCCGGATGGTCACCGCTTCTTTTTGTCGTCGAGGTTGGCCTGGAGTTCCTGCGGCGTGAGGCTCGATTCAACACCGCCTGCGGGCACCTCCAGGCCCGTCACCCAGAGCAGGGCATTGAGCATCATGCGGCGGAAGTCGTCGTTGCCGAAGTTGGCGTGGAAGTGGCCTCCGGTGCAGCCGAAGCCGCGGCCGCCGTCGGGCCGTTCGTAGGCCCAGGCGAGCGTCTCCCGGTTGCCCTTGCCGGCCCGCACGGTGGGGTTGTTGCTGTGCGGGCCGTCGGGCCGCTCGCGGGTCGAATCGGGGGGCACGGCGGTCAGGATCTCCGTCAGACCCTCGGCCGGTTCGCGGAACCGCATGTGGTAATACCACTCGTCGGTGATCTCGAAGGGCTGCACGCCGCGGGCGATCGGGTGGCCTTCGGCGAGCCTGGTGTCGGCGAGTGTCCAGTGGGGGTTCACCGACCAGTGCGTCTCGAAGTAGCCGCCGAGCATCGCCAGGAAGGCCTCGCCTCCCTTCTCCTTGGGAACCTCAACCGCGTAGTGCAGGGCCGCGATGCCCACGCCCCGGGCCGCGAGGGCCGCGATCTCGGCGAGCCGGTTCCGCTGCACGACCGGGTGCCGACCGCCGCCATCGGCGAAGAACAGGATCGCATCGGCATTGTCGAAGGCCGTCGGATCGGCCGGCCAGCCGTTGTCGTAGACCGCCGGCACGATCTGTGGCACGTTCTCGCGGAGACACTTCGCCATCAGCAGCGAGCCGGCCCGAAACTCATGCTCCCCGCTGCGATGACTCGGCCGACCGGCCACCAGGACGAGCTTCTTGCGGCCGTCGGCAAGCCGCAGCCGCCTGAGGCGGATCTTTCGAAACGCCACTTGCATCGGCGGCCCCGCGTGGAGCTGCAAGGCGAGCACGCCCTGCATCGCCCGCTTGGAGGCCTGCTCGTCGACGATTTCAGACATCAGCTGGCCGTTGATGAACTGCTGGAGCCGGTTGCCGCGGGCGAGAATCCGGTAGTCGTTCCACTCACCCGGCCTGATTGCCTTGCCAAGATCATCAGCCGTGCCGATCGCCGCGGCCGGCTGCCGACCGCCCTCGGCTGTGAGCGTGATCTTCTCGCCCCGCTTGGCGAGAATGCCCCGGCCGCGTTCCTCGTAGATGATCCCGCAGTAGGGGGCCGAGGGCTCGGCGATATCGGCCTGATAGCCGCCCACCGAGAAGTCACCGAGGTCGCGGCTGCGATACTGCACGCCGCTGTTGTGATTCCGCAGTCGGAACTCGAGTCGCAGGTCGAAGTCGTCGAGTTCTCCCTGCCGCCAGATGAGGAAGGTGTTGGCCTTGGTGGGCGTCTCGGCGGTCGTCTCGCCGACGATACTCCCGTCCTCCACCCGCCAGAATTCCGGCCGCCCCTCCCAGCCCTCGAGACTCGTGCCGTTGAAGATCGGCACGAAGCCCTCCTCGGGCCCCTCGGCGGCAACGGCCTGTGCCGCCGAGAGCAAGATCGCGACCGCGAGGAGGGGGGGCGCCACGACGGCGAGCAGCAGACGGAACCGGGAAACGACCATGCTCTTCTCCTCTCGGGGGGCGAAAGCGACGAAGAGCAGGCCGACCTCCACGGGCGGCCGGGGATTCCAGCCAATGGCGGCGACCGCACCCTTCAATTGGTGCAGCCGATTGTGCCGCCGCGTTCCGCCGGGTTCAAGCACCGCCCGACCGCGGCGGTCAATAGTCCTCGCGGCTGCGGCGGCTTTCGGGGATGTCGAGGGCCTCGCCCTCGTTGGCGGTCTGCCGGTCGATCCCCAGCCACTCCAAAAAGGCATCGAGCCCCATCGTGCGAACACCGAGACGGTCCGCCTCCTCGAGCGCCTTGCCTCGACGACGGGCGTCCCGCTCACGGAACACCGGCCCGCTGCCTTCGCGGCCGGTCGTGACCGGCTTGCCGGCATCGATGAGCATCGTCACCGAGGCATTCACATTCTCCACGACCCTGCCGCCGATCCGCTCAATCAACTTCGTGAGCCGATCGGAATCCTCGCGGTCGTCGTTGTCGAGCCGCACGAGGCCGACCACCACCACATCGAGCGGGATCCCGGGCTTCCACAGCGGCGTGGCCACCGTGTCGCCCACCAGGATCGGGTTGCCGATCGACTCCGAGCGGATGCGGGCCGTGACAAACCGTGCGTCCTCGCGACCGACCACCTCGACGACCCCCTTCGAGGCTGCCCAGGCCGGCGACTCAGAGCCCCCGGAGAAAACCCGGAAGATCAGGCCCGGCTGCAGTCCGAGCGTGGAGGCGACGGCAATTTGCACCGTGCGATTGACCTCGTCGATCGACACGATCCGCCCGTCGAAACGATCGACCTGCTCCGCCTGCGGCAGCGACCTCAGCACGAAGTCCTGCACCTCACGCCGGGTGCCGCCAAGGCCGGCAACGACTTTGTTGAGCCGTTCGATCTCCTTGGTCTGGCCGCGAAGTTCGTCATAGAGCATGCCAATCTGCTGGATCGGGCCGCTCCGCTCGCCGGTATAGCGTTCCCGCACGTCGCCCGGAAGATACCGGGAACCTTTTGTCAGCTCGTCGAGCAACGCCTTGTATCGCGTCGATTCCTGCTGGGCCGACTCCTGTCCCGAAACGAGTTGCTGCTGCTGCTGCTCGAATTTCTGCCGCCGCTGGTCAAAGTCCCGCTTGGCTTCTTGGAGCTGGCCCTCGATCGCGGCCACCTTTTCGGCCGCCTTCTGCTGGGCCTCCTGCACCGCGGCCTCGGACTTGACGACCTTCGCCTCGGCGACGGCGATCTGCTCGTCTTTGGCGAGCAGCTGGCCATCCTTGTCCCGGACCGCTTCGAGCAGCTGCTCCGCGAGGCGAACATACGTTTTCGGCTCGATCTGGAAATCGCCGTAGGTCTCGGCGAACGACGTGTTGGCCTCGGTCTCGATCTCGTCGACCGAATTGTTCTCGGGAAAACCGAGCAGGGTGCGGAGCCGCTCGGCCGCGGCGTTGCCGTCGTTGGCCTGGGCCTGCTGCTCGTTGGCACGCTTCTCCGCTTCGGCGAGGGCCTCCTCGGCCTCGAGCTTCATGCCGAAGAAGATGTAGGTCGTGACCGCCAGGATGAAGGTCAGCACCACGAACAGGATCAGGGAGATCTGAAGCCACAACGTGGTCGCGTCCCGCTGCTTTGCCATCGCAGATGCTCCTTGTCGCCCTTTGGTCTCCGACCGATCCCCATCCTCCCAATCGGCGGAGCTCGCCGGCAATGTTGACCCGGCCCCGTGCCGCCGGCCTGCGGCGGCCGCAGAGTCACCGCAGTTTGCCAGTGGGTCCGCAAGGGACCGATCTCGCCTGCCTGTAATCGTATCGCCGGGGGCCGTCGACCGCTGCTTGAGGCCGGTCACGCCCGCAGGGCGGCGGCAGTCCCGCGAAACTGCCCCCGGCTCAGGGCCGCTGGCGGGCGAGGAACCGGGCAAGCTCCTCCTTGAGGCCGGCCGGCTCCTCACCGAAGGCAGCCCGGAAGTCGTCGAGCCGCGTGCGGGCTGAGTCCTCGGCGAGCGGCTCCTTTGCCGCCAGCGTCTGGAGATAATCGACGAACGCTGCCCGCCGAGTGGTGAGCAGAAAGTGTGTCAGCGCCCAGGCCTCGGCATAGGCGTCGAGGGCCGTGGCCGGGTCGCGAAGCGGATCGTCGTCGACCACGATCCTCGCCGCGAGACCGTCATCGCCGGCGGCCCGTCGCTGACGCCACCGCTGGATCCGCGGACGGTTCACGCGGCCGATCGCGTTCCAGCCCCGCTGCGACCGCAGGTCGGGAGTCTCGAAGTACATCGCGATCCCCTCGCTGACCCACAGCGGGATCGGGGCAAGCCGCCGTTGCAGACCGCTGTTGAAGGCCAGCTGGTGGGTCGCCTCGTGCACCAGGGTGGCCACGAAGGCCGAGGCTGCGGGGCTCGCGAGAATCTGCGGACCGGCTGTGGGGCCGCGGGCACCGACAGCCCGACGAACCGCGTCGCTGCCGGTCAGGTCAAAGGTCGTCACGCGGTTGCTGAGCATGTCGTAGAAGCCGACGACCTCGCTTGCGGCGGGGCCCATCCGTTCCCTGGCATGCTCGAGGTAACGACCACGGTCGGAGAAAATAACCACCACCAGAGGCCGCTTCGGCTCGGAGACCTCGATGCCGGCCCGTCGCCAGTAGTTGTGGAAGGCGTCGTGGAGTCGCTCAAAGACCGCCGCCGTCCAACGGGCGTAGTCGCGGGAGGTGTCGTAGCAGATGCAGTAGTGGCGGGTGTGGAGCAGTTCGAAGCCCTCCGGAAGCTCCTCGAGCACAAGACGCCCCATCGCCTCGGCCGAGGGCGGACCCACCGCCGAGGGCAGCACCCGCATCCCCGCGATCGCCGTCGGCTCGATCACCCGCAGCCTGCCGGTCGCCTCCTCCAGCAGCATGCCACCGTCGAGGGCCCGCACCACCACGGTGCCCTCGACCTCGCCTCCCGGCGGGGTGAGCAGATCGACCACGACGCTGCTGGCCTCCCCACCGGCGCCACCGCCTGGAATCTCATCCGCAAGCCCCAGGCCGCCCGGGGCGATCCCCAGCCCGCAGACCACGGCAACGAGGCAGACACGAATGGGCGAAGGGAACCGCATCATGGCATTGTCTCTCCCGCCTGGCCGCCGCGGCCAGCCCCGTTTTCCCGCTGGAGCCGGGCCCCTGAAAGCGGCGGGATTTGGACTTGGCTCGGCAAACCGCCGCCCGGTAATGTCTTCGCCTGCGAGCTGCCAGCCGGCATCGCCCAGTGCATACCTTCCGTCTCTGGCCCCGACAGACCGGATCATGAAACCCGCCACCGGCCCTCACAATTCCATCAGCCTGAGTGATCGCGTGGCGCTGGGCGTTGCCGCGACCTGCCTGCTCCTCGCCCAGGGCTGCGCCGGCTGGACCGCCTGGACCGACCCCGGGCGGGCCGAGAAAATGGCGAAGCGATACGGGCCCACGGCCAATCAGCGGATTGATGAGATTCGCGAGGAGGCCCGCGAGAAAGTCGATGCCCCGATCGACGAGCGGCTCACTTTCACGCGGGAACTGATCCGCGAGATGCTCGACGAGCACGACCCTCGCGTGCGAGCGGCGATCCTCGAGGCGGCCGCAGACTTCGACACACCCGCCGCCCGGGCAATCTGCGAGGGAGCAATGGATGATCCCGATCTCCGCGTGCGGCTGCGGGCCTGCGAACTCTGCAGCAGCCGTGGCGCCGAGGCGGTACCGCTTTTGGCCGCGCGGCTGGCCAAAGACACCGACATCGATGTGCGTCTCGAGGCGGTGCGGGCCCTCGGAGAAACCGGCGACGAGGCGGCGATTGCCCCGCTGGCCCGCGCACTGGAGGATCCCGATCCGGCGATCCAGTACCGCGCGGTGGGTTCACTGAAGAAGGTCAGCGGCCGCGACCTGGGCAACGACGTCAACGCCTGGCGGGCCTGGGCGGCCGATCCCGAGGCCCGCGAGGCCGCTCCGTCGCTTGCCGAAACGATGCGGATGCTTTTCTGACCGCCCGGCAGTCTGCCGCCGTAGCCCGGTGCGGCCCCAGTAGTCCGGTTGCGCCGCAACCGGCCCGGCCCCAGTAGGCCGGTGCGGCCCGCACCGGCGTTGGCCGGTTGCGCTGCAACCGGCCCAGCCGGCACGACGC
>CAZRKH010000124.1:0-48937 GCA_964600785.1 uncultured Chitinophagaceae bacterium | reverse complement strand
GTCTCCATCGGATTCCCACCGACCAAGAGCGGATGGAAGCTGAAGGCCTGACGGAGGTGCTCGTCTTTGACGAATCGCGGAACCGGCCCGAAAAACGCCCCGGGCGGCCCCCCGCCCGCGCGGGCCCGGGGGGGGGGCGGACGGAGGGGGCCCGGCGGGTGACCCCCGCCGATGTCGACGGCTATCGGCGGTTCGCCGACTACACGCGGCGTGTGTTCGCCAAGGGCTACGAGGAACTCGGCGACGTGCCGTTCCTGCACTTCACCGACATGATCAGAGCCGCCCCCGATCTCGCCTGGCTGCGGGCCGACCGGAGCGTCTATGCGACCGTGTCGCGATTCGTCAAAGACGAGCACCTCCGTCAGGCCTTCAGCTTCCATCCGCTCTTGGTCGGTGGGAATCCGATGGAGACGAGCTGCATCTATACGCTGATCCACTGGATCGAGCGGAAGTGGGGCGTGTTCTTTCCCGAGGGCGGCACCGGGGCGCTCGTCCGCGGGCTCGTCCGGCTGTTTGAAGACCTCGGCGGCACGCTCAGGCTCAATGCTCCGGTCGAGCAGGTCGTGCTCGAGGCTGCCGGCGATGCGACGAGGCATCTCGTCCATGCCGCAAACGGGCCGGCCGAGGCCTTTGACCTGGTCGTTTCAAACGCCGACGTGCACCACACCTACGCGACGCTCTACCGCGGGGTCCCGGCGGCCCGTCGCCGTCAGCGGCGGCTCGAGCGGATGGCCTGGTCGATGTCGCTGTTTGTGCTCTACTTCGGCACGAACCGCCGCTATCCCGATCTCGCCCATCACACGATCCTCTTTGGGCCGCGGTTCCGCGGGCTGTTGCGCGACATCTTCCACGGCCATCGCCTGCCCGACGACTTCAGCCTCTACCTCCATGCCCCGACGGTCACCGATTCCGGCATGGCACCGCCGGGCGGCGAGTCGTTCTACGTGCTCAGCCCCGTGCCCCACCTGGGCAACGCGGCGATCGACTGGGATCAGGTCGCCGAAAAGTATGGCGATGCCATCCTCGCGTCGCTCGAACGGCACCTGCCGGGCCTGCGGGAGGCGGTCGTGACCCGTCGCCACTTCACGCCGGCCGACTTTGCCGGCAAGTTCTCGGCGCATCATGGATCCGCCTTCTCGGTCGCCCCGACGCTCACGCAGACCGCCTACTTCCGTCCGCACAACCGCGACCCGGACATCCCCGGGCTCTACCTCGCCGGCGCGGGAACCCATCCGGGCGCCGGAGTGCCCGGGGTCGTCAACTCCGCCAAGGCCACCTGCGACACGATCGCGGCTGATTTTCATGTCGTCGGCAGGCAGTGACCCGGCCGCGGAGGAGTCGATCCGGCGGCACAGCCGGTCGTTCTCGTTCGCCAGCCGACTGCTGCCCGCTGAGACGCGGGGTGACGTCGAGCGGCTCTACGCCTGGTGCCGCTGGTGCGATGACGGGGTCGACGCGGCTGCCTCGCCGGCCGCGGCCGAAGCCTTTGTCGACCTGGCAACGGCGGACGTCCGCCGCATCGCCGCCGGGGAGGAGCCGGCGGCGAGCGAGAGCCGCTGGCTGGCGACGCTTGTCGGCCGGTACGAACTGCCGCTCGCGGCGGCGGTCGCCCTGCTCGAGGGGATGCGGTCGGATCTCACGCCGGCTGCCGACTTCAGCGAGACCGATCTGCTGCGGTACTGTTTCCGGGTGGCCGGCGCGGTCGGGGTCTTGATGTGTCCGATCCTCGGCCTTCGGGATCGCCGCTATCTCCCGCATGCCGCCGCTCTGGGGATGGGCATGCAGCTGACCAACATCGCCCGCGACGTCGCGGAAGACTGGCGGAGGAATCGCTGCTACCTGCCGGTGGCATGGACCGGCGGGCTGCGGCCGGGCAGCACGCCGCTCGACGAACGGCAGGTGCGGGCGGGCGTGCAGAGGATCCTCACCGACGCCGACGGCTATTACGCCGCCGGCGAGGCGGGCATCGACGCTCTGCATCGCGGCTCCCGGCTGGCTGTCCGCGCCGCGGCGCGGATCTACCACGCGATCGGGACGGCCGCCAGAAGCCGGGGCTACCGGGTGCTCGACACGCGGGTGCGGGTCTCGACGGCTGGGAAGCTCGGACTGTTCACCCGCGTGCTGCTCGAACCTATGATCGGTATCAATCAGCGACCGCTTGACGACGCGGCCGCCCGATCGCTCGAGACCGCGGAAGAACTGCTTCACGAACACGGAGTTTCATGATGAAATCGGAAGCCTGGAGCGTGGTCTTTACCGGCCTGTCGCTAACCTGCATCACGGCCGCAGCGCTGTTCGTGCTGGTCATGATCAATCCAAAAGATGCCTCCTACGGCCAGACGCCGCTCCTCTACGCCGGCGCCGCCGCGGTGCTGGCGGTCGCCTTCAACCGCGCGTCAGCCAGGATGAGGCTGCCGTAACGAGCACCCCGGAGGCCCGCTCGACCGGGTCGTTGACCGGGTCGAGCGGTGGCGATTCACCGAATGGCAAGGAAAGAGCCGCTGGCATCGGGGTCCTCCGCCGGGATAGTATTCGGCGCTGCCCTTATCCCCTGGAGCCTCCGCCATGCCACGACCGATGTTGACGCCCTTGTTTCGGAGTCTGTCTTGCCTGTTCCTGCTCACCTTTCTGCTTGCCAGCAGTGACGCCGTGGCCGAGGAGGCCATCGCCGAGGGCTGGATCGAGATGTTCAACGGCAAGGACCTCGGCGGCTGGAAGGCCAACCCGGAACATCCCGAGTCGTTCCGCGTGGAGGATGGCGAACTGGTGGTCGACGGCCCGCGATGCCACCTCTTCTGGATCGGCGACCCCGCAGACCCCGACGACGAAACGTTCACCAACTTCCACTGGCATGCCAAGGTCAAGACGATGCCCCGGGCCAACAGCGGGCTCTACTTCCACACCGAGTACCAGGATTCGGGCTGGCCGGCGAAGGGCTACGAGTGCCAGGTCAACCAGACCCACGGCGATCGCAAGAAGACCGGCGGGCTTTACGGCGTGGCCGACGTGCTCGATGACTCACCGGTCGAGGACGGCCAGTGGTACGACTACGACATCATCGTCGACGGCAGACATGTGGTCGTGAAGATCAACGGCGAGGTCACGACCGACTGGACCGAGCCGGAGGACTGGCAGCCGCCTGCCCGCATGCCGGGACGAAAACTCTCCAGTGGCACCTTCGCCATCCAGGCCCACGACCCCGAGAGTGTCATCCATTACAA
Organism: uncultured Chitinophagaceae bacterium; assembly: GCA_964600785.1. GTDB lineage: Bacteria > Planctomycetota > Planctomycetia > Pirellulales > UBA1268 > M30B53. The sequence goes on along the minus strand of CAZRKH010000124.1, from coordinate 45,716 downwards.
GGATCTGCGGGTTCGGCGACTTCCCTGACTGTCTGTGGAAAAAGCCTTCCATGGCCCCCTGCCCGCGGACGCGGGCGACCAAAGCCCACGAATGTGAACCCCAAAAAAGCCGAGGTTTTTTCGGGGTTCGCTGCCGCGTCCAGCGGCGGATCACGTTGTCCACGGGCTGCCAACAGACTGTGCAACACGTCTGCCGCGGCGGGCGAGAATCCGCAGGTAGGGCGGCAGGAAGCCGGCCCGGTGGGCGAAGGAGCCGGCGGACGCGGCGGGTCGGGTGTGGTCGGGCTCGCAGACATCTTCAATTGCGAAGCCGGCCCGGCAGATGCCCCCGAGAAGTGCCGAGAGCGAGTGTACGAATTCCAGGGTGCCCCGCTCCCGCAGCCGGCCCGGCGGGACCGGCGGCAGCGGACCACCCGCACCGTGGGCAGCGACATCCGCAAGTGGATGGCGAATCTCGTAGAAACCACCCGGCCCCGGCTCGATTCCAGCCTGCAGGCTCGCGGGACTTTTGTGCTGGCTGACGTAGAGCCCGCCGGGCCGCGTCACCCTGGCCACCTCCGCAAAGACTCGCGACAGCTCCGGCAGGTAGCAACTGCTCACCGGGTGAATCACCAGATCGAAGCGGCCCGTGGGAAACATCGAGAGATCGTCCATCGAGCCCTGTACGAGCCCGTAGTCGATCCGTCGCTCGGCGGCCACCTGCCGGTCGAGGGCAAGCATCGCCGGGGAGATGTCGAGCACCGTCACCCGACCGCCCGCCGCGGCATAGAGCGGGCCGTGCTTGCCCCCGCCGGCGGCCAGGCAGAGGACCTCCAGGCCGTCGAGCCGCTCGGGCAGCCAGGGCCTGCCATCCGGCCCGCCGCCGCCCAGCCAGCCGCGGGGGTCGGCGAAGGCGGCGTCTTCCGCCGGCCGTGCCAAGGCCGCCCCCGCCCCCGCCAGGCTGTCCCAGGCCCGGGCGTTGTGGGCGATCACCATGTCGCGAACGGGCTTTCCCGACGGGAGGCTCATTGACGGATTCGCAGCCGGCCGGCCATCGCCGCGGCGGCCACCAGCACCAGCAGGCTGGTCGAGGGCTCCGGGACGGCCGTCGTGAGCAGCGTGAGGTCGTCGATCGCCGCGTAGGTCGGGGTGTTGATCCCAAAGTCGCCCACGTCGCTCGAGGCCCACTCCATCACGATCGAGGCGGCCCCGTCAAGTGGTGTCAGATCGACCTCCTGCCAGGTGTCGACGATGAAGTCGCTCGCCGAATCGGCAAAGCGGTAGTCGGCCAGGAGAAACTCCACCGGGCTCCCCACCGCCTCGCCGGTGCCGCCGAGCCCGTCGCGACCGCGGAAGGTGACCGAGAAGAAGTCGGGGTCCGTGCCGTCGGATCCGCCAAACTGCTTGGAGAACCCGCTGCCTGAGAGCATGTCGAGCCGGGCGTAGGTGGTGTTGGTGACGCGGATCGACTGCGGGCTCGCCCCCACCGGCAGGTCGATGAACATTGCCGCGCCCGGATAGGCGACCGCGTAGGTTCCCGAGCCACCGACGCCACCACCGGTGGCCGCGGCGTATTGGTTGGTGAATCCCGGCGTGGTGGTATTGCTCACACTCGAGAGGGCAAACCCGTTCCAGGCCACGAAGCCGCCGCCGTAGTCGGTGAAGCTGTTGCCGAAGAACGTGCCTCCGGAGGTGAAGCCGCCACCTCCGCCAGATCCATTGTCAAAGGAGCCGGCAGCCAGGCCGGTATCCTCGAAATCGACGATCAGGGTCCCGGCCAACGCCGGGGCTGGCGTTACCAGCGACAGGATCATCAGGCAGATCAGGAATGCAAAAAAGACGCGAGCAGATGCCTGCGGGGAAGCCAGGGACAGTTGTGACATGGAAATCTCCTTGTCGTTACGGGTCGCGGTTGCGGGTTGTCGGAATCATTCGAGGTCGTTTGCGGGGCTGCCTCGCAGGCAGCCCGGATCACCATGGCCGATCGGTTTCTCCGCCGGCACGGGTGCAGATCGCGGTGAGCACGGCGAGGTCGGTCGATTCATCGAGGAACCGCACCGCACCGCAGCCGAAGAGCCCCACGGCGCCGCCGCCGGCATGCAGGCTGCGGAGCTCGTCTTCCCAGGTGGGATGGTTGATGGCATACGCCTGGTCGAAGAGGTTGCGGCCGTTGATCCACTGCCCGTCGTCCCAGCGGCCGCCTGCACACTCCCCGACGAAGAGCGTCTTGGAGAGCCCGTCGGGAATTTCCCGCACCGCGTAGCGGCGGTCGTGGACGAGCGGGCCCTTCATCGGCGAATTGGGCGAGGCGATCCGCTCACCGGCGATGCCGCCGTAGTCGCTGCGGCCCAAGCCCCCCACGCTCTCCCCGGCACGGTCGGCCGAGGGGCAGACAAACACCGCCAGCGGCGTTGCGGCCGCCTCGGCATTGGCCGGATCGTCGTAGGGCAGCTCGAGGTCGAGCCGGTCGGCGAGCGACTCCTGCTCGAGCCAGGGCAGGATCCGGCAACTCCAGGCGAGGCACCGCTTCCTGCCGCCCCGGCCCGGCTTCCACTCCAGGCAGCCGACCGGAAAGGCACCATGGGCGAGCAGATGGCCATGCAGGCCGCAGCCGATGGTGCGGAGGTTGTTGCTGCAGACGGTCCGCCGGGCAGCCTCACGGGCGGCCTGCACCCCAGGCAGGAGCAACGCCACCAGGCCGGCGACCACCGCCACCACGACGAGCAGTTCCACGAGGGTCATCCCACCTCGGCGGCCCGCCGCGGCGGACACCGGCCCATGATCCGCCGGGCCATCCTCTGACCGGGCCATCTGCATCCCTCACCCACGGCCCACCCGCAGACGGATCGGGATCGCACAACCGCGACGAGTCGCAGGTCGATTCAAGCCCGGCCCGACAGGTGCGTCGCAGCAGCGTTTCTCGAGATAGCAACAGGCCGTCCGCGGTCGCGTTGAATCGACGCCACCGTGGCCGTGTCCGCCTTCCCGCCCTCGCAGGTTGACCGACTCACGAATTCCGGTAGGTCTTCTGACTCCCAGGCTCGGTCGGCTGCAGCCTTCTCGCGGTGCCCCCTTGCGGAGGCCAACGCAATGGCTCGAAGGCAGCCGGCCGTGTCCCGTCGCTCGAACGCTCGAGCCGCGGGAGCCGCCTGGTCACAGCGGCGGGGCCGTCCCGGAATCGCACCGGAGTTCCCTGTTTGCCGGAGTCGTGCAGAACCAAGACTCCGGCCACCGGATTCGCCTGACAGTCTCCAGAAGCTCAGAACTCCTGTCAAGCAGCCGTCGGCAGAGTCGCCCTCAACCTCAGAAACCACCGCGACCGGTACGACCGGTTGAAACTCTGCCGGTTGAACGGAACCTCCGCAGGTGTCGGTGAGGAATGCGCGGGGTCAACCGCTCCGGCCGGCGCATCCGATTCAGGCGGCAAGGTTTGCCCCACGCAAACACGTAAACCCTGAAATGAAAAATACTTCGGGCTCGCTCAAGCCGCTTTCACCAAGCCGCCGATAGCCCTCATGTCCCCCGGGGCATCACTGTGCCCGTCGGGCAACCAAGGGGGCGGCAGCAACCTGAGATTTTCGAGTCACGGAACGGCTCGACAGGCCTGCCGCAGAAAGTACGTGGATCAAGCCTCGGGGCGGCAGCCTCGCGACACGGGACCTAAGACCTCGCGTGATCCACAAGTAAAGGAGATGTGGCTCGATGAAGCGTATGTTGTTCCTCGGTGCGCTGGTTCTCGGTGTCACCGTTTGTACCCAGTCCCATGGCTTCGAGCTTCTTGACCGGATGGTCGGTGGCCATGGGTGCACTTCCTGCTGTGAGCCCGGCTGCGACGCTGCCGCCGGATGCTGCGAGCCCGCCTGTGACGCGGGTGCCGGATGCTGCGAGCCCGCTTGTGACGCGGGTGCCGGATGCTGTGAGCCCGCCTGCGGGGCTGGTGCCGGTTGCTGTGAGCCCGCCTGCGACGCTGGTGTGTCCTGCACCGGCTGCAGCTCGAAGCGGTGCAAGAAGCATGACCTCTTCGGTGGTCTGCGTGGTCTCTTCGAGAAGTGCAAGCAGCGTCATGGTTGCAAGAGCTGCTGCGACAGCTGCTGCGAGCCGGCCTGTGATGCCGGTGCTGGCTGCTGCGAGCCGACCTGCGGGTTCGGTGCTGGCTGCTGCGAGCCGGCCTGTGACGCCGGTGCGGGCGAGCCCACCTGTGGGTTCGGTGCTGGCTGCTGCGAGCCGGCCTGCGACGCCGGTGCTGGCTGCTGCGAGCCGGCCTGTGACGCCGGTGCTGGCTGCTGCTCGAAGCCGCGCTGCAAGAAGCGGGGCACCCCGGTTCTGGACCTTCTCCGGGCGATCCACGCCGCGAAGAAGTGCCGCCGGAGCTGCTGCGACTCTTGCTGCAGCACGGGCTGCTGCGAGCCGGCCTGTGACGCCGGTGCTGGCTGCTGCGAGCCGGCCTGCGGCGCGGGGGTGTACGAGGCGGGCGAGCCGACCATGGCTCCGGCCGCCCCGGTGCCCGACGCCTCGGCGTCGAAGAAGGCTCCCGGTCGCGTGATCGCGGTCAGCCGGACGGTGTCCGCCAAGTGAGTTGATGGTTCGACTCGGTCGACTCGGTAATACGTTGCCCGACATCGGCCAGTGAGCTCCGCCCGGGAGAGATCCCGGGCGGAGTTTTTTATTTTCTGTCGACACTGCGTGCATCCGGAGGCAATCACGCTCGTAGTCAAAATGGCCCACACGCGGCCACCACACGCGGCCACATGGTTTTCTCACGAACCGGATGATTGCATCAGCGTGTTCACCGAACTAGCCTGCACGGTGGAGTTCAACAAGTATTTCTGATGACCATTATGAGCGGGCAGGCATGATCAACGCTGCAGGGCCGGGCGTCGACGGGATCGGATCCTTCTCCAGCGTGTGGGCTGTGGTCGAAGCGGCCCGGGCCGGTGCCAGCGATGCGACGACCGCCGCCCGCGGGTTCCTCCCCGCCCTGGCGACCACGCTTGCCAAAAGCGTGCATGCGACCGGCTATGCGATCGGCTTCGGCGCGGTCTTCCCGGTCTGCCTGATCGGGCGATTGCTGCCCCGAGACAACCCAGTGATGTATGGCTTGGTCGATGGCGGCTCCGCGGGGCTCGACTTCGCGAAGCAGACGCTCCAGCGGGAACCGGCGGCAGGTTTACCGCCGTTGATTCCGGCGACGGCGGATGCCTGAGGCCGTCGCGGCAGGGGAGCGAACGCCGGCGATGCCGGTCGAACCGCTGCCGCCGTCACGACCGGCCCCTGCTCGCGGTCCCACGGAGGGCGACGACCGCGGGAGTGCTGCCGCCGTGCATCGCCGGAACTAGCCTTGCTGAAAGCCAGGGTGGATGTCGGACACTCGCGTCCGGCGGGCCCCGGCGACACGTCGACACTCCCGCAACGAGATCGAAACCCATGACACGCTCTGAATTCGGCTACTTCTGTGCCGGCGTCGCCGCCGGCGCCCTCGGCCATGCCGCCTACCCGCAACTCAAGGACAAACTCGCCCCCTACCTCGCCGGCGCGATGGTCTTTGCCCAGCAGGCCTTCGGCGACGCCCTCAAAAACGCCACCGAAACCGTCGAGGCGATGCAACGCAGTGGCGAGGCCGCCGGGCCGATCGGACCGGAGTTTTTCAGCGGCGCCGACGGTGGCTCGCAGCCGGCTGGTGAGTCGAACGCCGCCTAATTCATTCTTCCCACCCGGGCACCCCTCCCCCCAGAAACCAGCACCGCATGGACGTTCGTGTCACATTCCCGAAAGAGGGGGTGATCGAGGTCGATCATCCCGTCTTCGCCGACTCGCAGGCTGAGGCCTGCCACCGATTCGTGGCCGCGGTCTTCGCCATCGAGGAGATCTCCCACGTGACCGTCGGCGGCGAACGTTCCGGCAGGGCCACGCTGCGATTCGATCCGACCCGCACCCGGCTGGAGCCCCTGCTCGGGCGGCTGGCGCAGCGTCTCACCACCGGCGGCGAGACCTCCGGTCCGGCTGACCATCCGCCCGGGGTCAACGGCGGCAGCAACGGCAACGGAAGCGGCAACGGATACGGCAACGGATACGGCAACGGACACGGCAACGGACACGCCGTTGGCCGCGGCCGTCTGCTGGTGCCGCCCCATGTCTCCCGCGACCGCCGCGGCGTGATCCGGCTGGAGCGGCACGAAGACCTTGTCTCCGGCTGGCGTGTCGTGCGGGAGCAAGCCGGTCGGGTGAAGCTGAAAAACCCGGTGCTCTTTCGCAAGGCCGACGTGGCCCAGGCGATCGAGCGGGAACTGATGAGCGTGCTGGGTATCGACCGCTACGCCACCAACACCCTGCTCTCCACCGTCTCGGTCGACTTCGACCCGCGGCAGCTCTCGCGGAAGCAGGTCGTGGAGATTCTCGACGGGGTGCTCGCCGGCACCGAAATTCCAAGCAGGCTCGACAAGCTCGATCTCTCGCTGGCGATCTGCACCGCCTCGGTGCCGCTGGCGATCGCCGCGTCCACAACCCCCGCCCTGCTGCCGCTCTCGGCGGCCGTCTTTCTCTACACCTCGATTCCCTGCTTCACAGGCTCCTACGAGCTGCTTTTCAAGGAGAAGCGGCTTGGCTGCGACGTGCTCGACGCCCTGGTTGTGATCGGCTGCATTGCCACGATGCAGATCGTGCCCGGCACCGTGCTGTGCTGGTGTCTGGCCTTTGGTCGGACCCTCGTGAAACGAACCGAGGACCGCTCCAAGAAGATGCTGCTCAACATTTTCGGGAAGCAGCCGCGGTTTGTGTGGGTGGTGCAGGACGGCATCGAGGTGCAGGTGCCGATGAGCCAGCTCGAGCAGGGCGACGTGATCGTGGTCAACACCGGGGAAGTGGTTCCGGTCGACGGCGTGGTGGCTGAGGGGATCGCCATGATCGACCAACATGCCCTGACTGGCGAGAGCACGCCGGCGGAGAAGGGTCCCGGGGATCGCGTCTTCGCCTCCACGATCATGGTGGCCGGCAAGCTCTTCGTGGCCGTCGAATCGAGCGGCTCAGAAACCGCCAGCGCGAAGATTGGCAAGATTCTCGAAGACACCGCGGGCTACAAGCTGGCCAGGCAGCATGCCGGCGAGCGGCTGGCCGACACCGCCGCCGGACCGATGATCGCCCTCGGCGCGGTCGGCTATGCCACCCTCGGGCCGGCCGGGGCGGTGGCGATCGTCAACTGCGACCTCGGCACCGGGATCCGCATGGCCGCCCCGCTGGCGATGCTCAGCTCGCTGGCGCTGTGTGCGAGCAAGGGCATCCTGATCAAGGACGGCCGGGCCCTGGAACTCCTCAACGAGGTCGACACTTTCCTCTTCGACAAGACCGGCACCCTGACCAGGGAACGGCCCGAGGTCGGCACGATCCATGCCTGCGAGCCGTTCGGGCAGGACCAGGTGCTCCGTTATGCCGCCGCGGCGGAGCAGAAGTTCCACCACCCGATCGCCCTGGCGATTCTGCATGCCGCCGAGGAACGCGGGATGCAGCTTCCGCCGGTGGACGACACCGAGTTCAAGGTCGGCTTCGGGATCACGGTGCACCTCGATGGCCATGTCGTGCGGGTGGGGAGCCGACGGTTCATCGAGATGGAAGAGATCCCGATGACCGACGACGTGCTTGCCGCCTTGGAACGAGCCCACGCCGTGGGCAACACCATCGTCATGGTGGCCATCGACGATGCACTCGGCGGCGCGATCGAACTGCAGGCAGCGGTGCGACCGGAGGTCACCGAAATCGTGGCCGGCCTGCGGAAGCGGGGAATCAAGCATCTTGCGATCATCTCCGGTGACCACGAGGCCCCCACGAAGCGGCTGGCCGAAGAACTCGGCATGGACATTCACTTCTCCCAGGTGCTGCCGGCCGACAAGGCCGACTACGTGGAGCGGCTGCAAAAGGAGGGCAAGAAGGTCTGCTTCGTGGGCGACGGGATCAACGACTCGATCGCCCTCAAGAAAGCGAACGTCTCGATCTCGCTGCGGGGTGCCTCGACGATCGCCACCGACACCGCGCACATCGTGTTTCTCGACGAGGGGCTTGGCCACCTCTGCGAACTGCGGGACATCGCCGCCAATCTCAACCGGAATGTCCGTCGCAGCTGGCACATGATCGTGGTGCCCAACGTGATCTGCGTGACCGGCGTGTTCACGATGGGCTTCGGGGTGATGGCCAGCGTGCTTTTCAACAACGTCTCCGCGATCTTCGCCCTGGCCAACGGCCTGCTGCCGATGCGAAAGGTGGCCGCCAACGAGCAGGCCCGACGCCGGGCGATCGCCGCGGCCGATGATTCCCCGGCCGGGTCGGCGTCGGCCGTCGCGGAAGCTTCGGCAGTCACCGCGAGTGGGCCGCGGCCCGCCGCGGAGCCCCGTTTTGGTGGCCGGCTCGCCGACATCGCCATCCCGTCGCCGGCCCTCGAAGGAAACGGCGGCCTTGCGGGCAGCTGAGCGGCCGCCCGCCCCCACGGCCCAAGGCAGCGGTGCTGCAATGCCCCACGGCGATGACCTCTCGGTGGCCATTACCCACGGCGGCACGATCCGCCTGCGGGCAGCAGCCCTCGGCCCCGCGGCCGACGCCCAGCGAAGCCGTTTTCTCTGCCGGGCTCTCGCCTGCCGGGACGTCGAGGCGATCGATGTCGATACCGCCGCGGGAGAGGCGGTGCTGCAGTTGGCCGACCCGGCAGCCACCGGCCGCGATACCGCCGCGAGCCTGATGGAACTCGCCGAGGCAATCCGTGGAAAGAGGACCGCCCTCGACCCGGCAAGCCTCCCGGCCGATTGCCTGCGTCGCGGCCGGGTCAGCGTTCGCCGCTATGCAGGGCGGCTTTCGACCTGGCTGGTGGAGCCATCCCGCCCCGGGCTGATTCGGCTGGCCCATGCCGAACTGCGTCGCGACAGGGCCCTGGCCCGGGGCGTGGAGCGGGTGCTCGTCACGATGCCCGGGGTGAGGCAGGTGAGCATCGGCCGCTGGCGGGGCGAGATCGTGGTGCGGCACGATCCTGGCGGCTTCGATGCCGATGCGATGCTCGCGATCCTGCAGCACATGGTCGATGCCCGCTCGTCGATGCCGGTGGTCTCCACGCGGGGCACGATGGTCCGCTCCTCGGCCACGCTCGGGCTGGCCGCCGTCACCGACCTTGTGATTCCGGGCCTGGCACCCTTGACCTCGCTGGTGCTGGTGGCCAACAACCTGCGAACCGTCTCCCGGGCCGCCGGCGACACTCTCGCCCGTCGCGTCGGGATGCCGACGGTGATGACCGCGATCCTCGTGGGGACTCTGGCGACCGGGCAGTTCCTCGCTGCCGGGATCATGGCCTGGTCATACGACTTCTGGCGAAGGCGTCACCGACGGGACATCGAGGCGGAACGACGACTGCTCCTGGAGGATGCGGCGCCGCTGCCGGAATGCTCGTCACTGCTCGACGACGGCGGCGGGCTGCAGGTAGCCCCGGTAGCGGTCTCGCGTCGCGGCAGCCGGCTGGAGGTGGTCGCGCCGCAGATGGTGCCGCTCGATGGCCGGGTGATCGGCGGGGAGGCGATCGTCGATGCCCGCCTGCCCACCGGCTGCTTTGGCGTGCGGCATGCCTCTCCCGGCGACACGGTCTTTGCCGGCACGATCCTGCTCGAGGGAAGCCTGCTTGTCGAGGCCGATCGCGACGCGGATGCCAGCCGGATCGTGGGCATCGCGAGGGCCATCGGCGCCGCGACCCGCGTGCTCCCCGGACGCCAGGCGCCCACCGTGACCGCCGAGCGGTTTGCCGAGGAGTTTGCCGGACCCACCCTCGCCACCGCGGCCCTGGGACTCTTCGCCGGCGACGTGAACACCGCGGTGGCGGTGATGCGTCCGGACTATGCCAATGCCGAGGCGGTTTCGGTTTCGCTGTCGGATCTCGATGCGATCTCCTCGGCAATCGAGCGAGGCTGCCTGCTGAAGTCGGCCGGCATGCTCGATCGACTGGCGTCGGTCGACTGCCTGCTGGTCATCGACCACCCGCGGCTGTGGCGGCGACGGCTCGAGGTGTCGGGGCTGGAATGCCCGGCGGGCGACGCCGACGAGGCGGTCCGCTGGGCCGCCAGCCTGGCGAGGCATCTCGCCGACGACCGGGCCATGGCAGCGGCCCGGGAGGCCCAGCGACGCGGAGTGCCGCTGGTCGATCTCACACCCCAAAGCTACGGCGAGGGCGGGAGGCTTGCGATCACCGCCAGCCAGCGGGGCCGGCGGCTCCTGCTCCGGGAGCAGCCCGCCTCCTCACCGGACCGGCCCGACGATCTGCTGCTCGAGATCGAGGGGCGTCTCGCCGCCCGGCTGGCCTTTGCCGAGGGACCGCAGCTGCGGGAGTCGGAGGCCTTCGACGCCCTCGCCGAGGCCGCGGAGCGGGTCGGCCGAGGGTCGCTGGAGACCACTGTGCTTTCCTCGCTCGAGGCCGCCGTGCTCGCCGAGCGGGCCGCGGCCTTGCACGCTTCCGGCGGTGAGCAGCTCGCCGCAGGTGACCTCGACGAGGCCGTCGCGGCCGCCATCCGGCAGCGGAGCCGCGGCGGCAGCCGCGTGGCGATCGTCGGACCGCTCGATGGCCTGCCGGTGAGCTGTGCTGCGGCCGACGTGGCGATCGACTGCGGGTTGACCGACAAGCCGTGGGGGCCGGCGTGCGACGTGGATGCCGTGCAGGCGGGCATCGTCTCGCTTTCCGGCGAACTGGGAGTGGTCGCCGAACTGCTGCTTGCGGCCGACTCGAGGCAGAGGCGGCTGGCCCGCTCGCGGAAGATTTCGCTTGTGCCCAATATCGCCTGCGTCGCCGGCGCCTTCTTCCTGGGATTCACGAGCCTGGTGGTGGCCGTAGTCAGCAACCTCGGCACCCTTGGCAGCTACACCGTGTCGACCGCATCGCTGCATGCCACGCGGCGTTCCCTGTGGATGCGGAACCGAGGCGGCCCGCTGGTGACGCCAGGCCTGTCTCGGCCGGCCACAGCGGCTGTCCAACACGCTCCTGCCGACTCTGCCGAGCCGAACCATGCCTGACCCGGCAACACCGACGTTCGACACAGCCGCGGAGGATCCCGAGACCGCGCGGCTCGACGCGAGGCTTGCGGAGATGCCGCGGGAGATCGGCGTGCTGCTCGTTTCGATCGGGGTGATGGGCGTTGCCCTGCCGGGAATCGTGGGGACCCCTGCCCTGCTCGCCGGCGGCCTGATGTTGTGGCCACGCGGCTTCCGCTCGGTCAACGCCTGGGTGCGGCGGAAGTTTCCCAAGACTCACAGCCACGGGATCGGGCAGCTCCTGCGGTATCTCGACGATTTGGAGCGGCGGTACCCCACATCGGGCTGCCGGGATCGGAGGGCCGAGGGATGTGAGGATTCTGCAAGCCCGTCCCGGCAGGGTTGCGGCGGCCATGCCGCCGGAACAGACTCGGTTTGACCAATCGGCGTCGAGGACGGCATGAATCCCCCACGAGTCCCAGAGGAGCTGGCCTGATGGAGCCCACCGACGAGCCTTCGGCCAACGGCCACGGCCTCTCCGACTACGAGGCGTTGCAGGTCCGCCGTATCGCCCGCTGGAAGAGCACGGCCCCCAGTCGGCTCTCGGCGATGATCGACACCGCCACCGCCCCGGTCACCTGGGCGGTGGGTCACTTCATCCCCAAGCGGGTCGTGGCGAAGCTCGTCACGAGCATGGAGTTGGTCGCCCACAAGGCCGATTCGCTCGAAGAGGTCAAGCGGGCCGCCGGCGTGGGCGACATCCACGACCTGCGAGGCCGCCCCCTCCAGGAGTGTGACCGGCTCGCGGCGAAGTTCTCGGCAAGGGCCGAGCGATTTGCCGTGGTCGAGTCGACCGCCTCCGGGTTCGCCGGGCCGCTGGTGCACGTGCCGCAGCAGTTGATCGCGGCGTTGCGGTCGATCATGCGGATCGCCCACTGCTACGGCTACGCGCTTTCCAAGCCGATCGACCGGGTGATCGTCATCGACATCCTTGAACTGGCGATGATGCAGGATCCTGCGGAGCGTCACGAGGTGCTGGAAAAGCTCTTCGCCGCGGCCGACGCCCGCGACGAGACGATCCCCGGGGCGGGCGACCTGATCGCCCGCACCGGCCGCAACATGATCGCCGAGGAGATGCTCGACCTGGTGCCGGTGGTGGGCACGGCGGTGGGCTTCCTCTTCGACAGCACCTTCATGCACTCAGTCGACGAGGCGGCCCGGCGGGTCTTTCAGGAGCGGTGGCTGCGGCACAACGGCCGGGTGACCTCGATCCCTCCCGCGGCAGCCGTCGAACGCCGAAGCAGCTTGGAGGAATTCGGCCTGGCCCTGGGGCAGCTGATGTACACCAGCGGGGCGGTGATCGGCTTCACCGTCACGATCCCCGGCGCGATCGTGAAAAACCTGCTCGGACGTCGGCGAACCCCCCTGAGCCTCGGGGCCAGACATGGCACCGACAACGCCGTGGCCGACGCCCGGCAGTTCCTTGCGGGCTTGCGAAGCGCCTACGAAGAAGAATTTGACGAAGCGGCCGGCGAAGCGGCCGCTGCCACTGCGTGAGCAGCCCCACCGGCGACGTGCCACACCCAACCCGAACAGTTGCGACCGCGTTCTCCCGTAATTAGAGTCACAAGCTGTTGGTCGAGCGGAGGCTCGTACCGCCGGATTCCTGACACATCCGTTTCGCAGACGAGACCGAACACCTCCAACCAGGAAAGCGAGATCATGAACGAAGAAGCCGCCTCGACCGCCGAACCGACCTCCCCCGATCCCCTGGCCGCCATCGGCGACGCGATGCAGTCGGCCGCCTCGAGCGTCTCGCAGGGGGCGAGTGCCGCTCGCGACGCCGCCGAAAAGGCCCTGCCGTCGGTCGGCCTGTTTGCCAACCGTCTGGTCTACACCACCTGCTACACCGTCTCCTACGGCGTGGTCTTCCCGCTGGCGTTGGTGGCCCTTTCGGTGCCCCAGAACAACCCGCTGGTTCACGGGCTGATCGACGGCTCCCGGGCTGCCCGCAACAAGGTCGATGAGATTCTCGGCGGACACACGACCGCCGCAGCCGGTGGCGAGGCCCCTCAGGAGTCACCCGCTGCCTGAGGCGACCTGAGCCTGCCCGACGCGGAGCCTGCCGAGGCCCTCTTCGGCCGGCTCGCCACCTGCCAACTCCCGCCACCGCGTGGTGAGTTCATCGCGGCGGGCGATGAAGGCGACCGAGGCGTCAGCCGCGGTGCGAAAGTCGTCGAGCAGCGGCGCGACGAGATCTTCACTGCGAAGTGAATCGGAGACCGTGGCGATGTCGGCCTCGAGACCCCGGCAGGCCCAGGCCACCGCGGCCCATCGCAGGGCGAGACCCCACAGCAACAGCCAGATCGCAGCCTCGGTCAGCAGGCCGCCGGCGGAATCGTTGCCCTGCCAGAGACGGCCGTAAAAAAAATCGAGCCCGGCCCGCAGCACCACCGCGGCGAGCATCATGCCGAAGAGCAGTTCGAACAGCAGCCGCACCCCACGGTGTGCGGTGCGATCACGACGGCGGGCGGCCAGCCGACGGATACCCGCGGTGAGCCAGGCCTGCGTCCGCCCCACGACCGCGGCCACCGGCCCGTCGGCCGAGGCCTCGAGGCGTGCCCGCCCCACCCGCGGCGGCACGATCTCGGCCCGGGCAGCCAGCCCGACGAGGATGCTCCGCGACTGCTCGACCTCGGCATCGTCAAGCCCGATCGCGGCATCGAGTCGGCCACGCTCGGCGTCGCCCCGCGAGTCGGCAGCCGCGGGGATTCCCGGCGATTCACCGGCGAGCACCCTCCCAACCAGGCCGGTGGCCGATCGCGGCATGCGGCGAAACCATCCGGCCACCATTGAAACGCCCCGCAGGAAGGCGGCAAAGGGCCCGCCTTCCCACTGCTCCTCGAGTTCGTCAACCACCAGCCGCCGCCAGGCTGGACGAGCCCGCCCGAGTTCGCCGGTGACCGCCTCGGCAAGCACCGCCTCGAGCCGTGTCGTCTCGCGGGAAACCGCCTCGGCACATGCCGCGGCCGGCTGCTCGAGCGGCTCCAAACGCCCGGCGGCCTGCTCGAGCAGCCAGCCAACCAGTTCGACGCCGCTGCCCCGCCGGATCCGAGCGGCGGCACGGCCGGCGAGTTCCCGGCGGATCGCGGCGGTGAGTTCGGCAAAGCCCTCGCTTGGCGGCAGTCCCTCCCGGCCCCGGCGGCAGGCCTCGACACCGTCAATTCTGAAGATGTTCGGCACCGCGTAGCCCTGCCGGGCGAGTTCGGCCGCCCAGTCGTCGCGGATGTCGGCATCCCGTGAGGCATGGGTCTGCACGAAGAGCATCGGCCGCCCGGGGGCGAAGAGAGCCAGTTCCTCGGCCACGCTGAAGGAGCGATATTTCTGGGCGGTCGACACCACCAGCAGCACGTCGCAGACCGGCAGGATCCGCTCCAGCCGGTCGCGGTTTCCCGGAGCAGCATCTCCGCCCGCCCGACCCTGGGTGTCGGGATCGGGGCAGTCGATAAGCACGATCTCGGCGAGAGCCTCCGACGGCGTGCGAACGACCTCCGCGTCGATCGCCTCCAGCGGCACTCCCTCCAGCGACGCCTCCTCCGCGGCGACCACCACCGGCCTGAGCGTGGTGGGCCGCATCAGGTCGCCTGCGAGGGTCACGTCGCGACCGGCAAGGGCATTGACCAGGGTGCTCTTGCCGGTGCCGGTGCCACCGATCACACCCACGACCAGCGGTCGCGAGACCGCGGCGACTGCCGCGGTGAGCCGTGGGGTGGCCGCCCCGACCCGACGGGCGATCTCGTCGGCCGGAGCCCAGCCGAGCATCGAGCCGGCCCAGTTGGTGAGGTCCTCGACCAGGCCTGCAAATTGATCAGCCGCGGGGGCGAGCGGCTCGTCACCCCGGCGGTCATTGCACATTGCATCCGCGGTCATGCCGCCACCTCCTCCTCGGGCAGGTCGGCGGCCAGTTCGGCGACCAGGCGGCCCGCCTCGGCCACCTCCGGCCGTCTCCCCGCCGCCGCCCGCGCCTCGACAAGCTCCACCGCGTCCCCCAGGACGACGTCGCGGATCGTGGCGGCAAGCAGGTCGCCCCGCTCCGCCGCCCAGCCGGCGAAGAGCCGCTCGAGCAGCGGCTTGATACCCGCGGAGGTGGCCTCGATCGCGCCTTCACCGGCCAGCGAGGCCGCGGCGCCGACGACGACATCGCCCACCTGATGCACCAACACCGAGAGCCCGCCGGCAGCCGCCGCCGCCGGCGGCACGGCGGCCGCCCCGGCCAGGCCCAAGCCGACGGTGACCGCGGGGCGAACCACCGCTCCAAGGTTCAGGGCGGTGAGGATCAGTCGCACCGTGCCGGGACTCTCCTGCTCGAACCGATCGAGTTCACCGCGGACAAATGCGGTGTAATCGGCCGAGACCAGCGGCATGGCCGCATGGCGGGCGGCGAGTTCGGCAAACCAGGCCCCCCGGTCGCCGGAGGCGAGCAGCGGGCCGAGCACGGCCTCGAGCTTCGGGTTGTCGCGGGCGAGGATGTCGAGCCGATCGAGAAAGTCGCCCAGGGCCGTTTTCAATGCGGAGAGTTCTTCGGCGGCATAGTCGGTGGCCTTCGCACCGGGCTCGGCGAGCAGCCCCACCCGGCGGCCGGCCTCCGCCAGCCATCCGCCGACAAAGCGGTAGAAGCCGCTGACGGCCAGGTCGAGCCGCGATCGCTTCGGCTCCAGCCAGGCCCAGACCTCACGCCAGACCAGTTCCCGCGGGACCGCCGGCAATTCGAGCTCCACGCTGCACCCTTCGGCGAGCTGCTCGCGGGCCCGCCCCCAGGCCTCGGCGGTCGCCTCGAAGCCGGCCAGCCAGGCGGGCAGCCCTGACTCCGGATCGACGACCACCCGCAGCGAACCCTCCATCGCCCGCAGCTTGATGCGGTCGAAGTCGCTCTCGGCGAGCCTCGCGACCAGTTCGGCTCCCGAGAGTGGCGGCACGGCAGCCTCCCCTTCGTCGCGGCCGAAAATTTCATGGAAGCGTGGCGCCGCCGCCTCCGCGGCCTCCCGATCCCAGGGGATCGCATAGACCGCCGCGGGCCGCACGCCCGTTCTCGTGGTGAAGGTCTCCAGCCAGCCGGGCAGGCGGCCGCGCTGCGCGGGCCATTCAAGCATGTTGAAGATCACCACCACCAATTTCCCGGCCCTCGCGGCATCCGTGAAGAACTCACAGACCGCCGCATCGTTGTATTTCTGCTGGGTGAGCACCGCCACGAGCAGGTCGGCGGCGTTGCGAACCAGTTCGGCCCGCTGCCAGTTGTCCTGCAGCGTGCCGTCGATGTCGGGCGTGTCGAGGATCACCAGCCGCTCCGGCTGGCGGCCGGTTGTTTCAGGCCGCACGATGAGGCGATGCTCCGCGGAAGGATCGATCGCGTCGTCATCATCGGACCAGATTCGCACCATGAACCCCGGAAAGAGTTCGCCAGGATCGCAGCGGGCGAGCAGCCCGGCCGGCACGCTGGCCACGGGATGCCTGGTGCGGGACGCCTCCTGGATCGATCGCGAGAGCGGCAGGCCCACCAGGGCGTTGGCGATCAGACTCTTGCCGGTGTTCGTGCCGCCACAGACAGCCGCCACGAGCACCGCCTCCCGCTCCACCTGGGGCCGCAGCTTGTCAAAGAGCTGACCGTGCCAACCTCCGTCGCCCGAGGCGGCGACGCCCAGTTCGGCCGCCACCTCCTGGAGGTGTTCGACGGCCCGGGCAAGTTCGGCAATCCGTGTGGCCCAGCTCGCGTAGCCTCGGATTGTTGGGGGCTGCTGCATCGGGGAATCTCGGGGGTTGCTCGGTGGTTTGCCGATTCACGCCTGACGGCCTACACTCCGCTTTCCGGGACAGGATGAGTCGCAGGCGACACGACGCCCACCGGGATTCGCGTGGGTTGAGTCTGTCGCCGCCCGACCGAATCCCGCAAACCTGCCGACGGCAGGAGGGCACAATCCCGGCGAGCCTCGCGACAGGCGGCGGTTTTCGTGGCCGCCGGCGATCCCGGGGCACGCCGCTCCAAGGTAACACCCAGGAGACCATCATGCTCGACCGACGCCCCGTCTTTCCCGGTGTGATCGAAATGAACTACCAGGCCGGCTGGCGGATCGGGTGCAACGTCTACCTGGTCTATGACGATGCCGCCTGGACCCTGATCGACATCGGCTATGCCGAGACGGTCGACGAGATCATCGAGATGATCCGGCAGCTCGATTTCCCGCTCTCCAATTGCCAGGCACTGGTCGCGACCCACGCCGATGTCGACCACATCCAGGGCCTCGCCCGGGCCAAGGAAGTGCTCAAGTGCCCGGTGCTCGCCCACCCGCGGGCTGTGACGGCGATCGAGCAAGGTGACACGATCTCGACCTTCGCCGAGATCGCGGCTCAGGGCGTGCACCTCGAGATGCCTGCCGTGAAAATCGACCGCACGATCGACGACGGCGACACGATCGAGATCGGTGGCCGCAGTCTCGAGGTCTGGCACACGCCCGGCCATACCAACAGCCAGCTCGCCTTCCGCACCGGGAATCTGCTGCTCTCGGGCGACAACATTTATCGTGACGGATCGGTGGGGGCGATCGACGCCCATCACGGCAGCGACATTCCCGCCTTCATCCGCTCACTCGAGCGAATCCGCGAAAGCGACGTGGAGTGGCTGCTGCCGAGCCATGGCCCCATCTTCCGCAAGGACGACGCTCTCCTGGATGCCACGATCAAACGGCTCGAGGGCTACCTGACCCTTGCCGATTTGGGCACCTGCGCCCCGAAATGGCCCCTCATGGAGGAGTGGGATCGCGAACTCGCCGAAGGGCTCCTGCCGGCGGAGCGGGAGGAGCGGGCGGGGGCCCGCTGAGGCGGGCCTGATGGGGCTCGCTACCGGTTCTGTAAAAACTGCGGGTCATGCCGGAAATCCGGTGAAGAACGGTCGTGCCGGCTGCCGATCACACCCATGTGGGGCGCTGGCCCAGTGATCGAGAGGCGGACCCGGCCGCCGGATTCGCCCGGGCTTCAGGGGGGAACACGCGATGACGACTCGGCACGGCCTGCTGGCCGCGGCCCTCGTGGCCGGAATACTCGCCTGCTGCTCAGTCAGCGAGGCCCAACAGGGATTCGGCGGCACGCAGGCCTTCGGCCGCCAGTGGGCGTATTCGCAGACCAGCCACGACTGGAACCGCTTTTACCACTATCCGTATGTTTTTTATCCGCAGAACTACTACTCCGACGGCTACCTCCGCTCAGCGGACGATCTCTACTACCGCTATCCGCAGGAGATGCGGATTCCGGTCTACAACCGCTCCTGGCAGAACTATTACCCGAAGAGCCGGCGGTATCACCAGGGCCACCATTTCAATCTCGACGTGTTTTAGCTCGTTGGGAAACCCTCCTCGTTGTTCTGCTCCCGCGGCGTGCGGGACGCCGGGGCAGGTGCGGGACGCAGCGGGCTACGGGACCGCTCAGCCGACCGACCGCTCGAGGATCGAGACGGCGGTGGCCAGTTCATCGAGATCGATCCACTCGTCGGCCGTGTGGGCCTGGGCGATGCTGCCGGGCCCGAAGACCACGCTTGGCACCCCCGCCGAGGCATAGATGCCCGCATTGGTTCCATAACGAGCCGCAAGCCGCCTCGGCCCGAGCCCCAGCGTGCCTGCGGCCGCCTCGATCATGCCGGCGGGCGAGTCATCGGCCACTGTCAGCCCGCCCGACTCGAGAAACGGCTCCTCATGCTCGACGGTGTCGGCCGGCAGGATGGCCGCGGTGATCCGCGCGATGACCTCGTCTCTGGCCGCGGCGGGCGACTCGCCGGGAACGATGCGTCGGTCGATCTCGAGCACGACCTCGTCCGGCACGAGGTTCACCCCCACCCCGCCGTGAATCGTGCCGATGCTCAGCGTCGGCGGCCCGCAAGGGTGGGTCGCATCGCGGTGGAGCAGCTCCCCGGCGAGCGATTCGATCGCCGCGATCACCCGGGCGGCCGGGTAGATCGCGTTGATGCCCTCCTCGGGAAAGGCGCTGTGGCAGGCCCGTCCCCGCACCCGCACCCGCCAGCGGATCGCGCCTTTGTGTTCGGTCACGATATCGAGGCCCGTCGGCTCGGCGATCACCGCCACATCGGGCCGCCCGCCGAGGAGCGTCGCCGCGGCCCTGTCCGACTCGGCCAGGTCGCTGGCGGCTTGCTCCCAGAGCCGGGCCACCGCCCGGGCTCCTGAAAAGCCGAACTCCTCGTTGACGCTCGCCGCGAAGACCACCCGGCTCCGCCGGCGGGGCAGGCGGCTGAGCCGATCGATCGCCACAATCATCGCCGCCATGCCTCCCTTCACGTCGCAGGCCCCGCGGCCGTAGAGCCGGCCCTGCTGCACGCTCGGCCGGAACGGCTCGATCGACATTCCCTCCACCGGCACGGTGTCCTGGTGGGCGTCCCAGAGAATCGTCGGCCCGCCGGCTTCGGTCGGCTCGACGACCGCCAGGATGTTGTCGCGGCCGGGTGCGACCCGCTGCCGAGCCCAGGGAACACCGGCCGCCTCGAAACGGGCCGCAAGGTAGTCGCCCACGCGGCCCTCGAGGTATTCCGGCCCGGAGACGTCGCGGCCCATCGGGTTCACGCTCGGCCGGCGGACGAGATCGGCAAGCGTGGCGACGTGGTCGTTCATGGGCTCTCCGGCGGCCTCATCGAACCGTACCGCGGAGCCCCTCGTCGATGGCCGCGAGAAACTCCTGCGTGTTGAGGAACGGCTGGCTCGGGCCGACCAGAACGGCCAGATCTTTGGTCATCCGGCCCTGCTCCACTGTCGAGATACAGACCTGCTCGAGCGTCTCGGCGAAGCGGGTCACCTCGGGCGTGCCGTCGAGCTTGCCGCGGTGGGCCAGACCCCTGGTCCAGGCGAAGATCGAGGCGATGGGATTGGTGCTCGTCGGCTTGCCCTGCTGGTGCTGACGGTAATGCCGCGTGACGGTGCCGTGGGCGGCCTCGGCCTCGACCGTCTTGCCGTCGGGGGTCATCAGCACGCTCGTCATCAAACCGAGCGAGCCGAAGCCCTGGGCCACGATGTCGCTTTGCACATCGCCGTCGTAGTTCTTGCAGGCCCAGACGTAGCCCCCCTCCCACTTGATCGCGCAGGCGACCATGTCGTCGATCAGGCGGTGCTCGTAGGTCAGCCCCTGGGCCGCGAACTCCCCGGCGAACTCCTCGTCGAAGACCTCCTGGAAGAGATCCTTGAAACGGCCGTCGTAAGCCTTGAGGATCGTGTTCTTCGTCGAGAGATAGACCGGGAAGCCGCGGGAGAGACCGTAGCGGAAGCTCGCCCGCGCGAAGTCGCGAATCGAGTCGTCGAGGTTGTACATCGCCATCGCCACACCCGAGGAGGGAAATTCGTAGACCTCCATCTCCACCGGCTGCGAGCCGTCGGCCGGGGTGTAGGTGAGCGTCAGCGAGCCCGGACCGGGGATCTTCACGTCAGTGGCGCGGTACTGGTCGCCGAAGGCATGCCGCCCGACAACGATCGGCTTCGTCCATCCGGGCACCAGCCGGGGAATGTTGGAGATGATGATCGGCTCGCGGAAAATCACACCGCCGAGAATGTTGCGGATCGTGCCGTTGGGGCTCCGCCACATCTTCTTCAGCCCAAACTCCTCGACCCGGGCCTCGTCGGGGGTGATCGTGGCGCACTTCACGCCCACGCCCGCCCGCTTGATCGCGTTGGCCGCATCGACGGTGACCTGGTCGAGCGTGGCGTCGCGGTTGGTGACCGAGAGGTCGAAGTATTCGAGGGTCAGGTCGAGGTAGGGAAGGATCAGTTTTTCCTTGATGAACTCCCAGATGATCCGGGTCATCTCGTCGCCGTCGAGTTCGACGACCGGGCCCTCGACCCTGATCCTCGCTGGTTGTGCCATTCGCCGACCTGTGTGTGCTCGCGGAATTCTGACAGAGTTCACCCGCTTTCGCCCGCCGCGGGAGCCGAAACCTATCCCTTCGCCCCCCCCGACGCAATCGGCCCCCGGCCGCCCGGCGGGGTCGCTGTGTGCCGCCCCGGCTCGCGGCAGAACACCCGCCTCGTCGCGGGACCGGCCGGGCGGTATAAAGGGGGAGTGGACTTCGTGACAAATTTCACAAAGTCCGCTGCGACGGCCAGATTTTCAGTATTTCGTTGCCCTCGGCCTGCGCACACCCGCCGCGAGCCCCACGGAGGCCTGCGATGAATCCGATCCTCCCGGTGCTGCTGTTCGTGGCGATCGCCGCGGCGGTCTCGGTGGGGCTGGTGGTGGTCTCGCAGCTGATCGGCCCGAAGCGGTTCACGCCGGTCAAGGCGATGCCCTACGAGAGCGGCATGGACCCGGCGCACGACACCCGGCGACGATTCGATGTGCGGTTCCACCTGGTGGCGATCACCTTCCTTGTCTTCGATGTCGAACTGCTGTTTCTCTATCCCTGGGCGGTGGCAAGCCGCTCGCAGGCGGGCATCGACGCAGCGGTCGCATCAGGGGATGTTTCGAGCCGGGGGCTGGTCTTTGCCGCGGTGATGGTCTTCCTGGCCATGGTGGTGGTCGGCTTCGCCTACGACTGGAGAAAAGGGGTTTTCAAATGGCGATGAGCACTCAGCCGAACGTCTCGCTTCCGGAAAACGTCGTGGTCAGTCGTCTCGACTCGCTGGCCAACTGGTGCCGCAAGAACAGCCTCTGGCCGATGCCTTTCGCCACGGCCTGCTGCGGCATCGAGCTGATGGCCACCGGTGCCGCCAAGCACGACCTGGCCCGCTTCGGGGCGGAGGTCTTCCGCTTCAGCCCCCGGCAGTGCGATCTGATGATCGTTGCCGGCCGGGTGGTGATGAAGATGCTTCCGGTACTGCAGCGAATCTGGCTGCAGATGAGCGAGCCGAAATGGTGCATCTCGATGGGAGCCTGCGCGAGCACCGGCGGCGTGTTCGACACCTACGCCGTGGTCCAGGGGGTCGACCGCTTTATCCCTGTCGACATGTACGTGCCCGGCTGCCCGCCACGCCCCGAGCAGCTGATCCAGGCGATTATCGACCTGCAGGACAAGATTCAGCAGGAGGGCACGATCACCGGCCGCGAGTTTGAGACGGCCTCCCGCCAACTCCGCAAGCGGGCCCTCGTGGAGCACGACGACCCGCTCACAATCGACGCCTCCCGCAACCCCGTTGTGCAGCGGCAACTCGCTGCCGAACGATTTTCCATCACCCCGCCCGGTTGATCCCTCGACCTGCCCGAAGCGATACTCCCCGACTTGCCTCCCCGCCCCCTTCGCGCCGCAATGCCCACCGCACCTGACTCCGACACCGCCCAGCCCCGCAGCCGCGGGGCCACGCTGCTGCAGTCGCGATTCGAGGGCCTCACGGCATCGACCTTCCGCGGGCAGGACCGGGTGGTGGTGCCGGCTGAGCAGCTTGCCGAGGCGATGGCCCTCCTGCGGGACGAGGGCTTCGACCTGCTCGTCGATGTCAGTTGCGTCGACTACCTCGAGTATCGGGGAGCCACCAGCCGCTTCGGGCTGGTCTACCTGCTTGCCGACACGCGAACCAACGAGCGGCTCACCGTCCGCTGCTTTGTCGACGATCCCGAGCCAACCGTGCCGAGCATGGTTCCGCTGTGGGAGGCGGCCAACTGGCTCGAACGGGAGGTCTGGGATCTCTTCGGGATCCGCTTCTCGGGCCACCCCGACCTGCGGCGGCTGGTGATGCCGCAGGAGTTCACCGCGCACCCGCTCCGCAAAGACTACCCCCTTCAGGGCCGCGGTGAGCGGCACAACTTCCCCGTGCTCACCCGCGACCACAGCTGACGATGTCTCTCGCCCCACCACCCGCCGAGCCCGCCTCCTCCGTCCCGCGGAGCGAGGACTATCTCTGGACCCTCAACTTCGGCCCCCAGCATCCGGCCACCCACACCACGCTGCGGCTGGTGCTGACCCTCGAAGGCGAGCGGGTCGTCGATGCGATGCCCGAGATGGGCTACCTCCACTCCGGCTTCGAGAAGATCGGGGAGCACCTCAGTTTCAACCAGTACGTGACGGTCACCGACCGCATGAACTACATCTCTCCAATGGCCAACAACGTGGCCTGGCACCATGCCGTGGAGACGTTGATGGGCCTGGAACTGACTCCCCGCTGCCGCTACATCCGCACGATCGTGGCGGAACTGGCCCGCATCAGCGACCACCTGCTGTGCAACGGGGCCGTCGGCCTCGACACCGGGGCCTTCACCTTCTTTCTCTACGCCTTCCAGCAGCGGGAGGTGATCTACGACATCTTCGAGACGCTCTGCGGCGCCCGCTTCACCAACAGCTACACCCGCGTGGGCGGTGTCTCCCAGGACATCACGCCGCTGGTGATCGAGAAGATCCGCGGCTTCCTCAAGACCTTCCCCAAGACCCTCGCCGACATGGAGCGGCTGCTCAATCGCAACCGGATCTTCGTCGACCGCACCAAGGGCGTGGGCGTGCTCTCCAAGGAGGAGGCGATTGCACGGGGCACGAGCGGGCCGGTGGCCCGGGCCAGCGGGGTGACCCGCGACCTCCGCAAGGACGAGCCCTACCTCGCCTACGCCGATTTCGACTTCCAGGTGCCCTGTTCCACCGCCGGCGACTGCTACGCCCGCTATCTGGTGCGGATGGCGGAGATGCGAGAGAGCATGCGGATTGTGGAAGCCGCCGTGGAAAACCTGCCCGCCGGAGAGGTCGACGTGGGCATCGCCCAGCGAACGGCCCTGCCGACCAAGCAGCAGGTGTATTCGACGATCGAGGGCACGATCTCGCACTTCGAGCTCTCGATGAGCAACCGCGGTTTCGAGGTGCCCTGCGAGGAGAGCTATGCCGCCATCGAGGCTCCCAACGGCGAACTCGGTTTCTACATCGTGGGCGACGGCAACGAGACGGCCTACCGGGCCCGCTGCCGTCCGCCCAGCCTGCTGCACTTCGCGGTCTTCCCGCACCTGATCCGCGGCCACACGCTCTCCGACGTGGTGGCGGTGCTCGGCAGCCTGAACATCATCGCCGCGGAGCTCGACCGATGAACAGCCGGGCCTTCACCCACCTGACTCCCGAGATGGTCGCCGAGATCGAGGCCTTCGCTCCCCGCTATCCCAGCCGGCAGGCGGTCACGCTGCCGGCGTTGCATGTCGTCTATGAGCGGCTGCGGCACGTGCCCTTCGGGGCGGTCGCCGAGATTGCCGAACTGCTCGGCCTCGCTCCGGCCGAGGTGCAAGACACCCTCTCCTTCTATCAGTTCTTTCCGCAGGAAAAACCGTGCGGGCGGGTGCGGGCCTTCGTCTGCCGCTCGATATCCTGCAGCCTGCGGGGAGGCGAGGAGCTTCTCGCCGGGCTGTGCGACACCGCGGGCATCGAGCCGGGAGGCACCACGGCCGACGGCGGGCTCACGATCGAGCCGGCGGAGTGCCTCGGTGGCTGCGACCACGCACCCTGCCTGCTCGCCGCCGGCAGGCTGCATGAAAAACTCGACCCCGCCGAGGCCGGGGCCGTTCTCGAGACTCTGCGACAGGCCGCCGGCCCCGAGCCCTCGGTGGCAGGCTGAACTCCATTCCCCCTTTCCCCAGACTCCAGCGAGACACCAATGGGCATCGCCAAGTTCGAGCCGGTTTTGATGGAAGCGGTGGGTGTTGCCGAGGGCCACACGCTCGGGAGCTACCGCTCCCGCGGAGGCTATGCGGCCCTCGAGCGTCTGCTTGCCGAGTCGCAGCCGGCCGAGGTC
The DNA here is from genome assembly GCA_964600785.1 of uncultured Chitinophagaceae bacterium. Classification (GTDB taxonomy): domain Bacteria; phylum Planctomycetota; class Planctomycetia; order Pirellulales; family UBA1268; genus M30B53. Next base: position 21,024 of record CAZRKH010000124.1, on the reverse strand, counting down.
GTGGAGATGGTCAAGAGTTCGGGCCTTCGCGGCCGCGGAGGGGCGGGCTTCATGACCGGCGTGAAGTGGGGCTTTTTGCCGAAGGACCATCCCGGGCCGATCTACTTTTGCGTCAACGCCGACGAGAGCGAGCCGGGCACCTTCAACAATCGCTTCCTGATGGAGGACGATCCCCACCAGGTGCTCGAGGGCACGATCATCTCCTGCTATGCCACGCGAGCCACGACGGCCTACATCTACCTGCGGTATGAGTATCCGCGGAGCCTCGAGCGGCTGCAGGCGGCGATCGACGAGGCCTATGCCGCCGGCTACCTCGGCGGAGACATCAAGGGCAGCGGCTTCTCGCTGGACATCTACCTCCATCGCGGCGCCGCGGCCTACATCTGCGGTGAGGAGACGGGCCTCATTGAGAGCATCGAAGGGAAGCGGGCCTGGCCGCGAATCAAGCCGCCCTTCCCGGCCATCGAGGGCGTGTTTCGCAAGCCGACGGTGGTCAACAATGTGGAGACGGTCGCCTGCGTGGCCCAGATCGCCCGCCGCGGGGTCGACTGGTTTCGCTCGATCGGGGTGCCCGCCGATCCGGAAAATCCTCGCGACCCCGGCAGCTACGGGCCGAAGCTCTACTGTCTCTCGGGCCACGTCGAGAAGCCGGGCTGCTACGAGGCTCCGCTGGGCATCACCCTCCGCGAACTGATCGACGACTACGGCGGCGGCGTCTGGAAGGGCCGCCGGGCGAAGGCCGCGATCCCCGGCGGGATCTCGATGGGCCTGGCCACCGAGGCGGAATTCGACATTCCCCTCGACTTCAAGGGTCCAGGCAGCGTGGGCTGCATGGGCTTGGGCACCGCGGCGGTGGTGGTGTTCGACGAGACGGTGAGCATCGTCGATTACCTCCACAACTCCTGCCGCTTCTTCGCCCACGAATCGTGCGGCCAATGCACCCCCTGCCGCGAAGGCACGAGCTGGTCGCTGCGGATTCTCGAGCGGATTCGGGCCGGCAAGGGGAGGCTCAAGGACCTCGAGATTCTCCTCGAGATGGGCAGCACCATGGGCATGATGCCCGGCAGCACGATCTGCGGGCTCGCCGACGGTGCCGCCTGGCCGATCAAGAACGCAATCACCAAGTTTCGCGGGGAGTTCGAGGACTACATCAAGCGGACCAACCCCGAGGGCTGGATGGTCACCGAAGCCGTGCCGGCCCTCGAAATCGTGGGGGCCCACTGATGGGAGTCGTCTACGTCGACAACCGTGAGATCGAGATTTCCGACGACTCGCGTCTCAACTGCATCGAGGCGGCGAGGCTGGCGGGGGCGGAAATCCCCCACTACTGCTGGCACCCGGGACTTTCGGTCGTGGCCAGCTGCCGGATGTGCCTCATCGAGGCGGGCAGCCGCGACGCGGAGACCGGCAAGATCTCGATGATCCCCAAGCTTGTGCCCGCCTGTCAGACGCCCGCCAAGGACGGCACCGTGATCGTGACCGAGAGTGAGAAGGTGCGGGAAAGCCGGGCCCGGGTCGAGGAGGCCCTGCTGATCGATCACCCGATCGACTGCCCGATCTGCGACAAGGCCGGCGAGTGCCTGCTGCAGGACTACCACTTCGAGCACGGCCAGCCCGAGCGGCGGGCCGACATCAAGCCCTTCACCAGCCGCAAGCGGGAGATGGGGCCGACCGTCACGCTCTTCGTCGACCGCTGCGTGATGTGCTCGCGGTGCGTGCGATTCACCCGCGAGGTCTCCGGCACCGCCGAATTGATGGTCGTCAACCGCGGTGCCAAGGAGGAGATCGACGTCTTTCCCGGCCATCCGCTGGCCAACAAGCTCTCGGGCAACGTCGTCGACCTCTGCCCGGTGGGGGCTCTCGGCGACCGCGACTTCCTCTACCAGCAACGTGTCTGGTTCCTGAAGCGGGAGGAAAATGTCTGTGGCGGCTGTTCGGCGGGCTGCTCGATCTTCACCGAGCACAATCAAGACACCGTCTATCGCCTCAAGCCCCGCGAGAACCCGCAGGTCAACACCTGGTGGATCTGCGACGAGGGCCGCTACGGCTGGCACCACATTCATGATCCGTCGCGGCTCGTTGATGCGGTGCGACGCGGCGAGGATGGAGACACCGTCACGGAGTGGTCCGACGTGGTCGGCCGACTGCGGGAGGATCTCGCGGCCGCCGTCGGCGGCGGACGGCTGGCCGTCGCCGTCTCGCCGATGCTGACGGTCGAAGAGGCCTGGATGCTCTGCAGCGTGGCTCGTGAGATCGACCCCCGGGCCCTGCTCGCCGTCGGCTGGGTGCCGGTCGTGGGCGAAGACGAAACCTTCCCAAGCGGCTTCACGATCCGGGCCGAGAAGTGTCCCAACCGCGTGGGCGTGGAGCACGTGGTGGCATGTTTCGACTCCCAGCTTCCACGCTGGGGAGAACTGCTCGAAGCGATCGAGAGCGGGAACTGCTCCGCGGCCTGGATCACGGCGGCCTATCCACCCGCCGGCGGCAAACCCGCGACGCAGGCTGCCGCCTGGATCGACGAGGCGACCGCCGCCGCTTTCGACCGCCTTCGCGAACACGACCGCTCCTGTCTGGTGGTTCAGGATCTCTTCGACTCACCACTGGCCGCCCGGGCCGACTGGCAGCTGCCGGCGGCAGGCTTCGCCGAGCGGGCCGGCAGCTGGGTCAACATCGGCCAGCGGGCCCACTCCTTCGCTCAGGCGATCCGGCCCCCGGCGGGCGTCTGGCCCGAGGGCCGCCTGCTGTGGAACATGCTCGGCCGTCGCGGGCTGTATGATCCGCAGGCGATCCGTCGCGAAGTCGCGGCGGCCTCAGCGGCCCTCGCGGCACTCGCCGACGAGATTCCCCCCACGGGCATCGACCTTCGCCTCCGCCAGCTTGCCGGCAGCCCATGATTCCCTCCGTCGAAACGATTGCGGCGCTGGTCAAGATCGGCCTGCTGGTGGGCGGGCTGATGACGGCCGCGGCGTATCTCGTGCTCGTCGAGCGGTGGATGGCCGCCTGGGTGCAGGACCGCAAGGGCCCCAACCGCGTGGGCATCCCGCTGACGAAGATCCGCCTTTTCGGCCTCGGCCAGCCGCTGGCCGACGGCCTGAAGATCATCCTCAAGGAGGACTTCACGCCCTCGCATGTCGATCGCGTGCTCTACAACGCCGCCCCGCTGGTGATCCTGGCGGCCTCGCTGGCAATTTTCGCGGCGATCCCCTTCGGCAGCGTGCTGCCGCCGCTGGAGATCGAGGGCCTGCCCGACCCGGTGCCCTTCCTGGTGGCCCCGGGGCTTGACGTGGGCATCCTGTGGGTCTTCGCCCTCTCGAGCATCGCGGTCTACGGCGTGCTTTTGGGCGGCTGGGCGAGCAACAACAAGTACGGCTTTCTCGGCGGGCTGCGTTCGAGCGCCCAGCTGGTGGCCTACGAGATTCCCCTCGGCCTGGGCCTGCTGGGGGTGGTGCTCGCCGCGGGCAGCCTCCAGCTCGACGAGGTCATGCGGCAGCAGGCCCAGAGCGGGCTGTGGTATGCCTTCACCCAGCCGCTGGGCTTTTTGGTCTTCCTGGTTGCGGCCTTTGCCGAGGCCGCCCGACTGCCCTTCGACCTGCCCGAGGCGGAACAGGAACTCGTCGGCGGCTACCACACCGAGTATTCCGGCATCAAGCTGCTGCTCTTTCTTGTCGCCGAGTTTTTGCACATGGTCACCGCCGCCTTCCTGATCGTGATTCTCTTTCTCGGCGGCTGGCACCTCTGGGGAGTGACCGGCGCCGGCGACGAGATCGGCTGGAGCACCGCCCTGCTCCGCTTCGGCATCTTCTCCGGGAAGATCCTGGCGGTGATCCTGTTCTTCATGCTCGTGCGATGGAGCTGGCCGAGGTTTCGCTTCGATCAGCTGATGAACCTCGCCTGGAAGGTGATGCTCCCCTTGGGCCTGGCCAACCTCGTGGTCGTGGCGGTGGTGGAGGAATTCCGCCCGCAGATGGCGGCCGCCTGGGGCGAGACGGCGAGCGGCTGGGCGGCGGTCGGCCTGCCGTGGGCGGTCTTCCTCATCGGCTGGATCACCGCGGGCATCCTGACCCCCTCGGGCACCGACAACCGCCCGATCCGTCCTCGACTGTTGCGGGACGAGGGCCCCTTTGCCGTCGAGCACGCGATGCTCGGCCGGACCGACGACACGTATGCCGGGAGTGCCCGATGAAGCCGACCGATGCCGCCGTGAGCTGGATCGAGGAGAAGCCGCTGGGCCTTACCGAGCGGCTCTACCTGCCGCTGGTGGTGCAGGGACTCGCCACGACCGCCCGCCACCTCGTCAGCAAGAAGGTCACCGTGAGCTTTCCCGAGGAGCGGCCCACGGTGGGCAACCCGCTGATCTACCGAGGAGTGCACCGGCTCAACCGCGATCAGGACGACCGCGTGAAGTGCGTGGCCTGCTTTCTTTGCGCCACCGCCTGCCCGGCCCACTGCATCGACATCGTGGCTACCGAGAGCCCCTGGCCCGACCGCGAGAAATATCCCGAGAGCTTCACGATCGACGAGCTGCGGTGCATCTTCTGCGGGATGTGCGAGGAGGCCTGCCCCGTCGACGCGATCGAGCTGACGAGCCTGCTTGACCTGACGGGCAAGAGCCGCGAAGAGATGATCTTTGACAAGGAAAAGCTGCTGAGCGTCTACGACATGACCAAGGATGCCGAGCCGATGAAGTCCGACGGGCTGGGGGGCACACTGTGACTGCCGACGCGGCCTTCGGCCTGCCGTTTTCACCGCGGCCGGGCGTGCTTCTGGGCTTTGCCGTGGCTGCCGCCGCGGCCAGCCTCTGGCTGCTCCTGCCGAGGGGCCGCGCGGGCCGGCTCTCCCGGGCGGTGGGCATCCTGGCGGGAGTCGCGTCGCTCTCGGGCTTCGCCGCGGCTGGCCACCGCATGGGCAGCCTCGGCGAGGAGTTCGTGTTTCTCACCGTGGCGACGGTGGCGATCGTCTCGGCAGCCGCCACGATCCTGACCCGTTCGCCGGTCTATTCGGCAATCTGGTTCGCCCTGGCGCTGGCGGGCATCTCGGGGGTGCTGCTGGTGCTCGGCGCCCAGTTTCTCGGGGTGGCCACGATCGTGGTCTATGCCGGAGCGATCCTGGTGATGTTCCTCTTCGTGCTCATGCTCGCCCAGCCCTCCGGCCTGACACCCTCCGACCGCATCTCCAACGAGCCCCTGCTCTCGGCGATCGCCGGGGCGGTGCTCGTGGGCCTTTTGACGCTCTCGATCGGCAGGCTCTCCGCGGGCAGCGAGGATGCCGCGGCGGGGTCCGCGGCTGCCGTCGAGGCCGCCGATCTGTCGGTCGACCACGTGGCCCGGCTCGGCGGCGAACTCTTCGGCCGACACCTGATCGCGGTGGAGGCTGCCGGGGTGCTGCTGCTGGTGGCGTTGATCGGTGCGATCGCAGTCGTCTCGCGGGGCGAGGCGGCGGCGGTCGCCGAAGGGAGGCCGGCCCGATGAACCCCGATTCGCTCACCGCAACCGCCCCGGCCGACGGAATGCTGCTCAACGGCCTGCTGGTCGGGGCGGTGCTTTTCGCCCTGGGATTTGTGGGTATTCTCGCCCGACGGAACATGATCGTGATGTTCCTCTCGGCCGAGTTGATGCTGCAGGGGGTCTCGGTGAGCCTCGTCTCCTGGAGCCGCCACCACGGCGACTGGGGCGGGCAGATGCTCGTGATCTTCGTGCTCACAGTCGCCGCCTGCGAGGCGGCGGTGGCCCTCGTCTTCGTGCTCCAGGCCTTTGCCCGCACCGGCAGGCTCGATGTCGCCGCCTGGCAGTCGCTGCGGGAATCGGTCGTGCCGCGGGCGGTCGACCACGGGCTTCCCGAGGTCGACACCCATCCGCAGACCTGGCCACGGCTGACCCCCGCGGGCATCGAGCCGGAACTCGAGGAAGATGAACTGCTGCAGCGTGAGCATGTCTGAGGCCACCCTGCCACCCTGCCACCTGCCAAGCCGCCGAGCCATTCAGCCGCCAGCCCCTGACCTCATGACCTCATGACCCTCACTCCCGCCACGCTGCTTGTGCTCGTGCCGCTTTTGCCCCTGCTCGGGGCGGTGGTCACGGTGCTTGTTGGCCGCCGGCTCGCCGGCCGGGCCCATGTGCCGGCGGTGGCATCGATCCTCGCCTCGGCGATCTGTGCCCTCGGGCTGCTCTCGGTCACCGCCGGCGATGTCCGTGGACCCGAGGGCGGCCATGGCAGCCCGACACGGCCGGTGGAGATGGTGACCACGCTCTGGCGGTGGGTCGCCGTCGAGGATGCGACCGCACCACCGGCGAGGCAGTCACCACCCGGCACGCCGCTGGAGTCGGCAGCGAGGCGACCTTTTGTGATCGACGTGGCCCTGCGGCTTGACCCGCTGACCGCCACCATGCTCGCGGTGGTCACCGGCGTGGGCCTCCTGGTGGCGGTCTTTTCCGTCGGCTACATGCACGACGACCCCGGCTACGCCCGCTTCTTCGCCCTGGTGGCCGCCTTCGTGTTCTCGATGACGATGCTCGTGGCCGCGAGCAACTTCCTCATCGTCTACGTCTTTTGGGAGGCGGTGGGGGCCTGCAGCTACCTGCTGATCGGCTTCTGGTTTGCCAAGCCCTCGGCGGCGGCCGCCGCCAAGAAGGCCTTTCTCGTCAATCGCCTCGGTGACTTTGGGCTGGCGGTGGCCGTGTTTCTTTTGTGGATGACCTACGGCACCCTCGACTTTCACGACACCCTCTCCCCCGACGGCACGATCCTGCCCGGGATCCTCGGCCAGACCCGGCTGGCCGATGCCTCGGGCATCGTGGGGGGCACGCTGGGCACGGCGATCTGCCTGTTGCTGCTGCTGGCCGCCTGCGGCAAGAGCGCCCAGCTTCCGCTGCATGTCTGGCTGCCCGACGCGATGGAAGGCCCCACCCCTGCCAGCGCCCTGATCCATGCGGCCACGATGGTCACCGCGGGGGTCTACCTGGTGGCCCGCTCGGCGCCGCTCTTTGAAGCCTGCCCGGGGGCCCTGGTCGTCGTCTCGATCGTGGGGGCCACCACGGCCCTGGTCGCCGGACTGATCGCCACGGTGCAAAACGACCTCAAGCGGGTGCTGGCCTACTCCACGATCAGCCAACTGGGCTACATGTTTGCCAGCCTCGGCACCGGCAGCCTGCTCGGCTTCGTGGCGGCGATCTTTCATCTCGTGACCCATGCCTTCTTCAAGGCCCTGCTGTTCATGGGGGCAGGCTCGGTGATGCACGCGATGGGCGGCGTGATCGACATGCGTCGCTTCGGCGGGCTGCGGCGGGTGATGCCGGTCACGGCAGCCACCTTCCTGGTGGGCAGCCTGGCCCTCTCCGGCGTGCCCCCCTTTGCCGGCTTCTTCAGCAAAGACGAGATCCTCGCGGCGATGCACGAGCGAGCCTGGCCCGAGGCGGCCAAGCACGGTCATGACGGGCATGGCGGCCATGCGGCCGGCTTCAGCCCCGCCGCGGTGGTCGCGATCCCGCAGCTGAGCATTCGCCCGGTGTCGCTGGCGGTTCCGGCCGAGGCGGCCGGGCCGAGCGGGGCCACCACAGGGGGCGTTGTCGCAGCGCTTGAGTCGCTCGACACGCCGGCTACCTGGCGGGTGTTGTGGTGGATGGCCCTGGTGACCGCGGGTCTGACCGCCTTCTACACCTTCCGCGCGGTCTTCATGACCTTTACCGGCCCGACACGGGTGCCCCCCGAGGCCGATGGCCACGCTCACGAATCGCCGGCGGTGATGACGGTGCCGCTGGCTCTCCTCGCGGTGGCCTCGGCGGTGTCGGGCTGGTGGATCTTCTCGACCGACGCCCTGGGCGGCTTCCTGCCGGCCACCCCTTCGCTGGCGGCCCCGTCGATCGCCGCGACCGCCGTGCCGCACGCCTTCCACTTCGACCTCGCCCTGCAGGGCACCCTCGCCGCGGCCGCGGGAATCGTGCTCGCCGGCATCGGCCATCTCGGCCGCCGCAGTGACGCGCCGCAGATGGAACGCTTCCTCGGCCCGCTGGGAGCCCTCTTTGCCGGCCGCTTCTTTTTCGACGAGATCTATGCCGCGGTGATCGTGAAACCGCTGGAATGGCTCCCCGCCGCCGCCGCCGCCTTCGACCGGCTGGTGATCGACGGCCTCGTCGATACGCTGGCACGGCTGCCGCTGCTGCTGGGCAGCCTCGTCCGCCGGACGCAGTCGGGGCTGCTGCAGCGGTATGCCCTCGCCGGTGTGATGGGCGTGCTGCTGATCGTGGCATCGCTCGTCTGGTCGCTCACCCCCTGACCGTTTCGCCCCGGAACCCGCCGCCCCAAAACCGATCATGGACATGCCGCTGACCCCCGCCGCCCATCTTTTGCTCACGCTTGCGGCGCCGCTGGTTGGCGGCGTGGTGGCCTGGGTGATGAGCAGCCGTGGCACCGCGGCCGTGCGGCAAAGCGGGCTGGTCTCCGCCGTGGTCACCCTGGGCCTCGCCGGATGGCTTGTCGTCCGGTTTCTCGGCAGCCCCGAGGCGGCCTCCGGAGCCCCCTTCGCCGTGGTGGAGACCGCCTGGCTCGTCGACGGTCCCTTTGACATCCGCTTCTCGCTGGGGCTCGACGGGCTCTCGATCTGGCTCTTCGCCCTCGCGGCCTTGCTGACCCTCACCGCGGTGCTTGTCAGCTGGGAAGCGATCCAGGAGAGAGCGGTCGGCTTCTACGCGATGCTGCTGCTGTTGGAAACGGCGATGCTCGGCGTCTTCGCCGCCCGTGACCTGATCCTCTTCTACGTGTTCTTCGAGTTCACGCTGGTGCCACTCTTCTTTCTGATCGGGATCTGGGGCCACGATGAGCGACGGCGGGCGGCGGTGAAGTTTTTCCTCTACACCTTCGCCGGCAGCGTGCTGGCATTCCTCGGCCTGCTGGTGATCGTGCTGTGGAACGCCTCCCACACCGGGCGGGTCTCCTGCGACATCGCCACGCTCACCGCCGGGCTGGCGGCCCATCCGCTGCCGATGACCGCCGAGGGCGGCTGGCTGCAGATGTGGGTGTTTCTCGCCCTGCTGGCAGGCTTTGCGATCAAGGTGCCGATCGTGCCGGTGCACACGTGGCTGCCGCTGGCCCACGTCGAGGCCCCCACCGGCGGCAGCGTCGATCTTGCCGGCGTGCTTCTGAAGATCGGGATCTACGGCTTTCTGCGGTTCTCGCTGCCGATGCTGCCCTCCGCCGCCGCAGTCGCCGCGCCGTGGCTGGTGGCCCTGGGTGTGGCGGGCATTCTCTACGGGGCGCTGGTGGCACTGGTGCAGAGCGATCTGAAGCGACTCATCGCCTACTCCTCGGTCAGCCACATGGGCTACTGCGTGATGGGACTGTTCGCCCTGGAGCCGGTCGCGATGGAGGGGGCCAACCTGCAACTGATCAACCACGGCCTGGCCTCGGCCGGCCTCTTCGCCGTGGTCGGCATGATCTACGAGCGGTACCACACCCGCAGAATCGCGAGCCTCGGCGGGATCGCTTCGCAGGCTCCCTGGCTGGCCGTGGCCTTCATGCTCTTCACCTTCTCGAGCATCGGCCTGCCCGGCCTCAATGGCTTCGTTGGGGAATTCATGGTGCTTGCGGGCACCTTCCAGCGGGCCTTCAGCGATGCCCCGGCGAACCTTGCCACGGCCTACCTGGCGATGGCCCTGCTGGCGGTGGCGGGCGTCGTGCTCGGGGCGTGGTACATGCTCTGGGCGGTCGAGCGCGTGCTCTTCGGCCCTCCCGGCGAAGCCGGGTCCGGCGGGCCGCCGGTGGCCGACCTGCGATGGTATGAGGCGGCGGCAGTGGCGCCGCTGGCGGTGTTCGTGATCTGGATCGGTGTGGCGCCTGCCGGCTTCCTGGCGGCGTCGGCTCCCGCGCTTCGCGACGCCACGCGGGCGAGCGAGGCGGCATTCGCGGCGCGGGTCGAATCCTCGCGGCGGCCCGCGGGCGACCCCCTGGCACCGCCACTCTCCGGCGAGCCCGACGACCTGGCCGCCCTGCTCTTCCCCGCACCCCGGCCCGCTGAGGGCCCGACTCACCCATGACACCCGACACCCCCGTCTCCGTTGCGACCCTCGCGTCGCTGGCGCCCGAGATCATGCTCGTCGCCTCGGCGATCGTGATCTACCTCGCCGGAGCCTTCGCCGGCTGGCGGGGCGGCTGGCTACTGGCCTTCGTTGGCACCCTCGCAGCGATCTGGCTGGCGACCCCGGCCGGCGACGGGCTTGCCGGGTTTGCCCGCTGGGCGACGCTTCTCACCGGCCTGGTCTTGGTGCTCGTGCAGGGGGGCGACCTCCGCACGCCGGCGGCCAACCGGGCGGGCACCTGCGAGGAGGCGGGCAGCTTCCTGGTGCTCCTGGCCGGACTCTCGCTGGTCGCCACGGCGGACGATCTCGTGCTGCTCTTTCTGGGACTGGAGATGGTCTCGATCCCGACCTATGTCCTGCTGGGGCTGGCCCGCACCACGGCGAAGGGCCAGGAGGCGACCGTCAAATATTTCTTCCTTTCGCTGACCGCGTCGGCCCTCTTTCTCTACGGTCTGGTCTGCCTCTACGGAATCGGCGGCGACGTGAGCCTGGCGGTGATCGGTGAACGGCTGCGGGAGACCGATGCGGTCACGGCCGCCGCCCTGCTGCCCCTGGCGGTGGGGATGGTCATCGCCGGGGTTACCTTCCGGATGGCGGCGGTGCCGATGCACTTCTACGCCCCCGATGTCTACGAGGGCACGAGCACGCCCCTGGCCGCGGTGCTTTCCACGCTGCCGAAACTTGCCGGGGTGGTGGTGCTGCTGCGACTGGTGGGCCTCACCACCGGCACCGGCGGCGCGGCGGCGGTGTCGGCCGGCATGATCTGGCAGGTGACCGCGGTCCTGGCGGCGGTCACCATGACCGTGGGCAACCTGATGGCCCTCTGGCAGGACAATCTCCGCCGCCTCTTCGCCTGCTCGTCGATCGCCCATGCCGGCTATCTGCTCGTCGGCCTGGCGGCTGCAGCCGCCGGAGCGGGCGACGAAGCCCGGCTCGACGGCGGCTCGGCCACGCTCTTCTATCTGGCGACCTATCTGATCGCGACCACCGGCGTGCTCGCCGCGGTGACCTACCTCGGCCACCGCTGGCCGATCTGGTCACCCACCACACCCCGACCGCCCCGCGAGGAGGTCTCCACCATCGCCGACCTCGACGGGCTGGCCTCCACCAACCCCGTGGCCGCCTTCGCGATCGCCGTGTTTGTTCTGAGTCTCGCCGGCATCCCGCCGCTGCCGGGATTCTGGGGCAAGCTCTCGCTGGTGACCGCCGCCCTGGGGGTCGACCAGGCCGGGGAGTTCACTGTCGGCGAGCCGCGGACCTGGTTTGTGGGGCTGGCAATCACGCTCGCGGTCAACGCGGCGATCGCGGCGGCCTACTACCTCCGCATCATCGCGGCGATCTACTTTCGGCCGGCGGAGCGTGGCGTGCAGGCCGACGGCGGCCTCTCGGCGGGCCTGGCAATGCTCTCCTGTCTGCTGGCGGTCGCCATGGCCAGCCTGCAGCCCAGCCTTCTTTCGGGACCGGCCGGACGCGCGGTCGCCCCAGCGTTGGCTCCCGAAGCGGCCCCGGCCGCACCCACAACCGCGGTGGTGAACCCATGAGCGATCAACAGTCCAGCCAGGTGACCGTCGAGGCGGTGCGGGCCGCCCTGGCCGATGTCGCCGACCCCGAGAGCGGCCGTCCGCTCTCCCAGATGGACCAGATCCACGCCGTGGAGGCATCGCCCGCGGCGATCCGCGTTGTCGTCGGCCTCACGAGCCACTCGGCGATCCTGCGTGTGCCCACTCGCGGCCGCATCGAGGAGCGGCTGCGGGCGAGCTTTCCCGGCGTGGCGGAGGTGACGGTCGACATCGAACCCCACGATCGCCCGCCGACCAAAATCGGCCAGCTCGGCCTGGAGGCCAAAAGCGTGATTGCCGTGGGCAGCGGCAAGGGGGGCGTGGGCAAAAGCACGATCGCCGCGAGCCTCGCGATCGGTCTGGCCCGGGCCGGCTCACAGGTCGGCCTGCTGGATGCCGATGTCTACGGCCCGAGCATCCCGCACCTGCTGGGTGTTGCCGGCCGGCCGCAGGTTGAGGAGGGCCGGATCCAGCCCCAGTTTTTCAATCCCGGCGAGGGCCGGCTACCGGTGATGTCGATGGGGCTGCTGGTGCCGCCCGGCGAGGCGGTTGTCTGGCGGGGCCCGATGCTTCACGGGGCGATCACCCAGATGCTCCGCGACACCGCCTGGGGCCCGCTGGACTACCTCGTGATCGACATGCCCCCGGGAACCGGAGACATCGCGTTGACCCTCTCGCAGGTGCTGCCGCTCTCCGGCGCGGTGGTGGTCTGCACGCCCCAGGACGTGGCCCTGCTCGACGCCACCAAAGCGATCGCGATGTTTCGCAAGGTCAACATCCCGGTGCTGGGAATGGTGGAGAACATGAGCTTCTTCGAGTGCCCTGACTGCCACAAGAAATACGACATCTTCGGCTCCGGAGGAGCGAAGCGGACCGCCGCCGATCTCGACATTCCCTATCTTGGCGAGGTTCCGATTCAGATCGCGATCCGCGAGCACGGCGATGCCGGCCGCACCGGTGCCAACTTCGACGACCCGGCGAGCCGTCCTTACTTCGAGGCGATCTGCGAACGACTCGTGGGCAACCTCGCCGCCGCCCATGCCGCGGCCCCGCCCAAGCCGTCACTGCCGGTGCTGTAGCTCGCGAGCGGACGCCCGCACGCTCGTCACCTGCACCCTCTCACCTGCACCCTCTCAGTAGAAAGACACGCTCCCCCCGCAGGGCAGCCGCACCGCCGGCTGCGGCGAAAGCCGCAGGCTGCCGGCGAGCATGCGAACCTCCGCCGCGGCCAGCCCCACCCGGGCCCAGGTTGCCCAGCCCGCCGACGCTGCGAGCGGCTCCTGGCCCCAGGCCCGGCAGACCGCGGCCCAGAGATCGTCGAGCCGACGACGCCGGGGATGGATCGCGTCGAGGCCGTACCAGTTCCCCGGCTGTTCGACCACCGCCGCCTTGTGGGCCGAGGCCAGTTCCGTGAGGCGGCCATCGAGCGCCTCGGCCCGCGCGACGAGTTCGGGAAGCGAGAGCGTGCAGCCGGGCACGTAACAGGTTCGCAGGGCCCGGTACCGCAGCCGGCCGACGCCCGCGACACTCTCCAGCGGCAAGCGGGTGAGCACGCAGCGGGCACCACGGGCCTCGAGCCGCCCGAGGCAGGTGTCGACCCACTCCGCGGTCTGCTCGACGCTGAAGCCGTAGAGGAGGTCGTTGCCAATGTCGGTCAAAACCGCCACCGTCGGCATGACCGCCGCCTCGTCCGCCTCCCGGTCGAGGGCACGCCACAGCCCGCAGCCGGTGATCGAGGGCAGCCGCCGCATCCAGACGCGGCTGGCCGAACCGTAGCTTCGCCCGTGCCCGGCGGCCACGAAGGCCACCACCGGCGGGTCACCCGATACCGCTGCAAGCAGCCGGGCGAGGCCCCGCGAGAGATTGCTCGCCCCGCAGGCGACCAGCCGCAGGCTCACCGCCACCCCCGCAGGCTCTGGAAGCAGGAGATCGCGAGGATCATGAACAGGATTCCCATGTAGCTCAAGTCGTTGATGAAGGCCCCCCCGGCGACCAGCCCGCCGGTGACCACCCCGATCCCCGCTGCGGTGCCCGCCGCATCGGCCACGCCGAGGGCGGTGAGCCCCTCGCGAACGATCTGCCCGCCGTCAAGCGGTGGCACGGGCAGGAGATTGAGCACCGGCCAGAAGATGTTCACCTGCAGCAGAAACCAGCACCAGGCGAAGACCATCGGCGAGGCGAACCGCCGCCCCTCGAAGAGCCCCAGCCACTCTCCGACCGATGCAATCGGAAAAGGCACCGCGTAGCCGCCCGCCTTGAGCACCGCCATCACGCCCGCGGCAAGCAGCAGCTGGGCCAACGGCCCGGCCGCCGAGATCGCCATCCGCTCGGCCGGCCGGCGGATGTTTCGCCCGCCCCACTGCTGTGGCAGGGTGATCCCGCCGAAGTGCACGAGCACCACGCGGCTGGCCTGGCCGAAGCGACGGTAGGCCAGGGCGTGGCCCATTTCGTGAACGAGGATCGAGACGAAGACCGTCGCCATCCAGATCACGAGGTAGGCCAGCAGCTGTCGCTGGTTGCCATCCGCGAGCGACTGGCAGGCGGACCAGCCGAGGAGCAGGGCCGCCGCCCAAAACCAGACCGAGACACGCACCGGCGTCTGACCGAGTGAAAACTGCCAGTCGGCCGAGGTCGGCGGCGGCTCGGCGGCAAGAAACATGCTGGCTCCGGGAAGGTTCTGGGAAAGGGCGGCGATGGACGGTGGGATCGCGATGCCCCGGCGGGCAGGCCCCGATTATGCCGCATGCGACGCAGCGACGCGGGCGGCCGTTGTGTCCGCCGCGGCCGGCTGCCCTCCCGCGGCGATCCTCGCCACCGCCTCGGCGGCATGCCTGGCCGATCCGGTCGAGCCGGCCGTGGCGGCGATTCTGTCGAGCTGCGAGACGACGGCCTTGCGGCTGGCAGGATTGGTCAGCCAGTCGATCACGTGGCCGGCGATGCGTTCGGCCGGGTCTCTGACCGCGAGGTATTCCGGATAGACCGCCTCGGGATCGCACGGCTCGACCGTGGCCGGGGGCCACCAGCTCGGGCGAACCGGCCCGATCGGCTCTCTGGCCGCCAGAAGATTGACCAGCGTGATGAAGCGGGCATGGCGAAACCAGCTCTGCACGACCCAGGCCAGGCCGCTGACCCGATAGACGATCACCGCCGGCACCCGGGCGGCCATCAGTTCCAGCGACACCGAACCACTGACCGCCATCGCGGCAGTCGCCCGGCCGATGAGCTGCCGCGTACGGCCCGCCTCGACCGGAATCCCGCCGGCGGCCGTGCCGAGCTTGCTGCGAATCCGCTTGGCGTGTCGCGAGGAAACCGCGGCCACCACAAACTCCGCCTGAGGGCAGGCTTCCCGCACGCGACGGGCGGCCGAGACGAGCGTGCCGAGATTGGACTCGATCTCCTGGCTCCGCGAGCCGGGCAGCAGGAGCACCAGCGGCCGCGGCACGGCCCCGGGGGCAGCTGCGGCTTGAGCCTCTTTTGGCTTCGCGTCGAAGAAGGGGTGGCCCACAAACGTTGCAGCGATGCCCTGTTCGCTCAGCCAGGCCTGCTCGAAGGGAAGCGGGGCGAGCACATGGTCGACCAGCCGCCGCATCTTTGCCGCACGCCAGCTGGCCCAGGCCCAGATCTGCGGCGGGCAGTAAAAGACCACCGGGATTCCGTGCCGCTTCGCCCGCCAGGCGAGCCACCAATGGAAGCCCGGAAAGTCGATCATCACCAGCACGTCCGGCGGTGAATCGATGAACGACCGCTCGGCTCGCCGGGCCAGTTCGACAAAACGGTGGATGCTCGCAAGCACCCGCACAAACCACATCACCGCCAGGCGGGTCATGTCCGCCAGGAGCCGACAGCCGGCCGCCTCCATCCGCGGCCCCCCGAGGCCGACGCACTCGAGGCGTGGATCGATCATTCGCAGCTGCTCGATCAGGGCCGCCGCGTGGTGGTCGCCCGAGGGCTCACCGGCCGAAAGAAAGACACGCATGACACACTCCACGAGGGCCGCACCGACCCTGTGGGGGAGTATGTCGGTATCCGCCGTGCGGCCCTAGAGCAGTTTCGGGCGTTGCGGGGGCTTTCACGTGCCCCGCGAGGGGCTCGCCGCTCAGTTGGCCGTAGCGAAGCCCTTGGAGATGTTTCCGAACACGAGGTCGACCTGGTCGTCGCCGGAGGCCTTCTCGGCCTTGCCCTTGCAGATGTTGCAGCAGAAGCCGACCTCGGCATCGCCGACCTCGATCATCGTGGCGGGATTGACCTTCTTGCCGCTGAAGGGGCAGCCGGTCTGCACGAGTTCACCGGTGGCCACCATCTGCTGATGGGCCTTGGCGGCAAAGCCGGCCGGACCGCCCTCGAAGGCGGCCTTGCATTTGCCGCAGCAGAAGTAGACCTCGCCGCCGTCGAACTCAACGGCCATTGCGGCCTTGGCGGGCTTGCCGGAGACGGGGCAGGCGACATCAGCCGGCGTTTTGACCGCGGCGAGAAGCGGGGCGGCAAGCAGGGCGGCGGCGATGCCGAGGGTGGTGCGGGAGATCATGGGAGCATCCTCGTCTGGGAGTTGGGCGGGTGCGGGAGGCCACAAGGCCGATCGATCAACGCAGCCAGAATCGTAGCCTTGGCATCCTTGCTGCCGCAAGGAAAATCGGCCGGCCCGAATGGGGTCGGGCTCAGGAGCGGCCCTCCCCGCCTCGCTGCCGCGGCTCGGGCAGCCCCGTGGCCAGCCACACGCCCACGGCAATCACCCCCGCCCCGCAGAGAAAGACCGGACGGAAGCCGACCACGTCAACCAGCCAGCCGACCAAAGGGGAAACGACAAAAGGTGCCGCCAGCGAGACGCCCACCAGGCTCACCGCTCGCGGCTGCTCGGCCAGGCTCGGAGCGAATTCGAGGGCGGCGTTGCTGAAGGTCCGCATCAGCAGCGGGTTGATGCCCAGAGGAACGTAGACCAGCCAGAAGAGGCTCCCGGCAATCTCCCGCGGCAGCAGCGAGAGGCCCACCACCAACAGCGGCGTGATGCCGGTGCAGGCCAACAGGCCGATGAGCACGATCCGCGTGCCGCGGCGATCGGTCGCCGGGCCCGCCACGAGGCTCGCCAGGCCGGTGGTCACGTTCTGGGCCACGAGCCAGACCAGCAGGCTCGGCAGTCCGGTCCGCAGCTGATCGCGGGCGAAAGCCTGGTAATGCGGAAAGAGAAAGAGGGCCACCGAGAAGAAGGCCGCCACCAGACAGAGCTTCACCAACGCCGGGTCACGGGCGAGCATCCCCTGCCAACGACGCAGCTCCCGGCCGGCCGCCCGCATCAGGCCGCGACGCCGCGGAGGAGCGTACTCCTCGAGGGGCGTGGACGGCTCGTCGATCAACACCGGCACGGCGGCCGCAATCAGGAAGAAGATGGCGGTCGCCGCGAAGACGCGGGTGAAACCTGCCGGTCCGGCATCGAGCCAGCCCTGCAGGAGCAGCACCGCTGCGAGGATCGCCAGCACACTGCCCACGGCGGTGCTCAAGACCATCAGCCTGCCGCGGTGGGGCACGTCGATCAGCTTGCCCTGCAGGGCGGCCACGACGAGCTGATTGAGACCGTTGCTCACCGCGAAGGCGGCGTAGGCCGCGAGAAAGATGCCGGCCAGAATTCCAGGATGCGTCGCGGCCAGCGAGTCCCAGGCCCAGGCCAAGAGCCCGAAGCAGGCGGCCATTGAGAGGGTGGTCACAAACAGGGCCCGCTTCTTGATCGGCATCGCCGCGAGACGGCCGGCGAAAGCCAGCGGCGGCAGACTCTGCCCGAACCTGGCGAGCACCGGCAGCAGGCCGCGGAGCACCCCTGCCTCGGCCACCGCGTCGAGCACCGCCGGCATGATGATCGTTTCGGTCTTGAAGATCCAGCCGATCCGGACGGCGATCTGGTACGCCGCGATGGCCAGCATGTTGCGGGCCTCGCGGCCGACCGGACGACTCACCCCAGCCGTGCCTCGATCTGGAGTTCGAGGTAACTGCGGCGTTCCGCGGGCGGGCAGCCGAGTTCTTTGGCGAGCGACTCGATGCAGGCGGCGGCGACCGGGATTTCCCCCTGCTTCGCGAGCAGTTCGAGTTCGAGGAAGTCGCCGAGCCCCTCCACATGGTCGATCGCGACGTCGACCTCGGCTCCCTGCCAGAGCACCCGGGCGGCGTGCCGTCGCTTCGAGACCTCCGCGAGCACGCGAAAGCCGAGGGCGGTGAACAGTTCGGTCCAGGCATCGACCGTCCGCGGGCCACTCGGCAGCGGCAGGAGCACCTCCTGGCGGGTCTTGGCGGCGGAGTCGATCCGCGGTCCCTTCCAGGTCACCTCCACCTCGTCGCCGCACCGCCGCAGACGCAAAGCCTCGTCGGTGCGGGCAAAGTCGCGGCAGGGATGCAGGAAGTAGCGGTCGATCTGTTCAGCCGGATCGCGGAACCTCGCGGCAAGGCCCACCAACTTCGCCTCCATCGCCGCAGGGTCGGCGACGGGAAACTTCATCTCGACTTCGTACACTGTCCTGTCCTCGGCGAGCCGGCGGACGTGCAGCCGGCTTCGACCGCGACCTGCCCGCTTCCTGCTCCGATCATACACCTCGGCGGCGGGCCGGTTCCCGGGGATCGACGAATCCGCCCCGCGGCACTCAACTACAGGCAGACCATGACCAGATATCTGATCGCGCCGCGGACGGCCGGCGAGACTCGTGGCACGAGCCGGCGTGGATGCTCCCGGGCATCGGCCCCGGCGTTCACAGGCGGCCCGCTGCTGGCGGCGACACTCGCCGCGGTCATGCTCGCCGGCTGCGGCGGCTCGCCGCAGGATCATCCGGCGGTGGGACGGCCGGTCGGCCGGCTTCCGCTGGTACGGCTCTTTGACCCCGACGCCCCGCCTCCGGCCTTCACCGGCAAGGTCACCCTGCTCAACTTCTGGGGCACCTGGTGCCCACCCTGTCGCCGTGAGCTGCCGGGCATCGCCAGGCTGGCCGCCAGGCTGGCCGACGACCCACGCTTCCAGCTTGTGGCGGTCTCCTGCGGCAGCGGCGGTCGCGACGAGCTCGAGGCCCTCGCCGCCCGCACCCGTGCCTTCCTCGACGAGCGACAGATCGGGATCGACCCCTGGGCCGACCCGGACGGTCTGGCCCGCATGGTGGTGGCCGACACGCTGGGCTTCAACGCCTTTCCCACGACCTACCTGATCGGCCCGGAAGGCATCGTCCGCGGCGTGTGGGTCGGCTACCGTCCAAGAGACGAGGCCGACATGGCCCGGGCGGTGGTTTCACTTTTGTGAGCGTGCCGCGGCGAGCTCGGCAAGCAGCGCGGAGGCCGCCGTCGCGGGATCGGCCGCGGTGGTGATTGCCGAGGCCACCGCCACCCTGGAGAGCCCGGTGGCCAGCACGTCGGGGAGCCGGGCCGCGTCGATCCCCCCGATTGCAAAGGCCGGCAGCGGCAGCTCCCTGGCGACGCTTGCCAGGAACTCAGGCGTGGCAAAGCCGGCAAAGGTCTTGGTGGGGCTGGGAAAGCAGGGGCCCACGCCGAGGTAATCGGCGCCGGCCGCCCGGGCCGCGGCCGCCTCGGCAAAACTGTGGGCGGTGCGGCCCAGCAGCCGAGCCGTTCCCAAGAGCTGTCTCGCCGCGGCGAGCGGCAGATCGTGTGTGCCAAGGTGCACCCCGTCGGCATCGGCCGCGACTGCCACGTCGGCCCGGTCGTTGACGACCACCAGACCGCCGGACTCGCGGGCCGCCGCCACCGCAGCAACCGCACTCCGCAGGAGCGATGCGTCGTCGAGCGACTTGGCACGCAGCTGGAAAAATCGCACGCCCGCCGCGGCGAGCATGGCGACCTGCCGCCCGCAGGCCTCCGCGGAGTCACCGCCGTCAATCAGCACGCACAGCCGGGCCGCGTCGAGACGGGCCAGTCGCTTTGCCCGAATCGCGTCGTCCCTGCGTCCTGCCTCCTCTACCATCTTCGCCTCACCATCCGGGCGTTCCGCCGGCGTCGTTCCCGCCAGGGCCGCTGCCCACATCGATCTGGAGACCCCGGCCTCGGAGGCCTAGACTCCGCCGGAATTGTCGGCACCGTCGGGCCGGGAGACTTCGCCGTGCACCTCCTTCGATTTTGTACGCTCGCTTGGCCGGGGCTGCCATGGCTCTGGCTGCGAGGCAGCCTCGGCGGGCTGGTACTGGCGGTGGCCTTCGCCGTGGTCTTCGACACGGCGGTCGTGACGACCTGCGTGTGGAGCGAACTGGTCGATCTCCGCGTGGCCGTCGGCCTCTGGACGGCCGCGGCAGCGATCTGGACGGTGGCCACGATTTCGGCCTTCTCCGCCTTCCCGCCGCCCCTGGCCAGCTCCACCTCCGCCGCCACCGAGCGGCTCTTTGTCGAGGCCCGCGATGCCTACCTCCGTCGCGACTGGATCGCGGCGGAGACCAACCTCGGAGCCCTGCTCGCGATGCGACCTACCGATGGGGAGGCGCAGCTCCTGCTGGCCACGCTGCTGCGTCGGCTCGGCCGCGAGAACGAGGCCCGCCGGGCTCTCGAGCGGCTCGCCCGCAGCGACTCCGGCCTCCGCTGGCAGGCCGAGATCGCCCGCGAGCAGACGCTGCTCGACCGCGGCACGACCGCGGCTGCCGACGGGGCGGACGAGGCGGATTCCGATGCCGACAGGCTCCGTCCGGCAGCCTGACCGGCCGGCTGTCGGAATGTCCCACCACTTTGGAATGCGACGCGACACAGCTGTCGGCGCGAGCCCGGGCCGCACGGTCACGGAAAAATCGCCCTCGCGGGCGTCATTGGGCGTCGAGACAAGACACTCGACAGTCTGAGCCCGTACAATGCTTTTCCGTCTTTGCGGCGAGCCGAGACCGCGTCATGCTCCCCTGGTTGGCCGGTTGGTGATTGGCCGCGTAGAGTTTCTGCGGAACCTGCAGCACACGAGGACACCTCACTCATGTACGAACGCTTCACCGACCGCGCCCGGAAGGTCATGCAACTGGCCAACCAGGAGGCTCAGCGGTTCAACCACGAATACATCGGCACCGAGCATGTCCTGCTCGGACTGATCAAGGAAGGCAGCGGGGTCGCGGCGAATGTGCTGAAGAACCTCGACATCGACCTGCGGAAGATCCGCATGGAGGTCGAGAAGCTCGTGCAGAGCGGCCCCGACATGGTCACCATGGGCAAGCTCCCGCAGACGCCGCGTGCCAAGAAAGTGATCGAGTATTCGATGGAGGAGGCCCGCAACCTCAACCACAACTACGTCGGCACCGAACACATTCTGCTCGGCCTGTTGCGGGAGCAGGAGGGTGTTGCGGCCCAGGTGCTGATGAACCTCGGCCTCAAACTCGAGGACGTTCGCGAGGAGGTGCTCAATCTGCTCGGCCACGGCATGGACGAGGGCGGCGAGCGGGCCGGCATGGGCGGCC
>CAZRKH010000123.1:0-10618 GCA_964600785.1 uncultured Chitinophagaceae bacterium | reverse complement strand
ATGCAGTCCACCAGGTCGGCCTCGATGATCGCCTGCCGGATGTCGCCCTCGCCCGACTGGTTGCTCGACATGCTGCCGTTGGCCAGCACGAAGCCCGCGTAGCCGTTGGGCGCGAGGTGGTGGATGAAGTGCTGCACCCAGGCGAAGTTCGCGTTGCCCTTGGGCGGCACGCCGTACTTCCAGCGGATGTCCGTATCGTCCCGCGCCCAGTCCGAGTCGTTGAACGGCGGATTGGCGATCACGAAGTCGGCTTTGAGATCCTTGTGGAGATCGCGTTTGAACGTGTCGGCGTTCTCCGGGCCAAAATCGGCCTCGATGCCCCGGATGGCGAGGTTCATCACCGCGAGGCGACGCGTCGTGTGATTCGACTCCTGGCCGTAGATCGAGATGTCGCCGATCTTGCCGCCATGGCTCTCGACGAACTTCTCACTCTGCACGAACATGCCGCCAGAGCCGCAGGCCGGGTCGTAGATGCGGCCTCGATAGGGAGCGAGCATCTCGACGATCGTCCGTACGACGCAGGACGGCGTGTAAAACTGCCCGCCGTTCTTGCCTTCGGCGCTGGCGAACTGAGTCAGGAAGTATTCGTAGACCCGGCCGAGGATGTCCTTCGAGCGGTTGGCCTCGTCTCCCAGGCCGATCGTGCCGACCAAGTCGATCAGTTCACCGAGCCGCTGCTTGTCGAGGCCCGGCCGGGCGAAGTCCTTGGGCAACACGCCCTTGAGCCGGGGGTTGTCCTTCTCGATCGCGACCATCGCGTCGTCGACCTTCTTGCCGATGTCCGGCTGCCGGGCGGCGGCCTGGAGGGCTCCCCAGCGGGCTGACTTCGGCACCCAGAAGACGTTCTCGGCCCGGTATTCATCCGGATCCTCCGGGTCGGCCCCCTCGTACTCGGCTTTGCCCTCGATCAGTTTGGCGTGCATCTCCTCGAAGGAGTCGGAGATGTATTTGAGGAAGATCAGCCCGAGGACGACGTGCTTGTATTCTGCCGCGTCCATGTTGTTGCGGAGTTTGTCAGCGGCGGCCCAGAGTTTGGCCTCGAAGCCGACATTGGCGGCCGACTGTTTTTCTTTCGCCTTCTTTGACGAGCGGCTCGATCGCTTCGCTCGGGCGGCCTTCGCCATGGGCTGCGTTCCCTGCGGATTCGATACTCTCGGCTGGTGACAGTCCTGCGTGGCAGGGGTGGTCAAGACGCCGCCTGGGCCTGGATGTGACTGCGAAACTCAATCGGCCGGACGATCATGTGGAAGATCTGAGACTCCATGGCCACGGCAACGCGAATCGAGCCGTAGCCGAGCATGCGGCCCAAGATCGACTGCTGCACGGCGATCGAGTCGATTTTGCTGGGAACCAGTTCCATCGTGGTTCGCTTGATCAGTCCTTCTTTCATGACGAGCCTCCGGTTCGTGATCACGAATTCGCTCGTCATGTAATGGATCAGCCGAAGCACCAGGATCATCAGGCCCGTAAGGAACAGGAACATCATCGCCAAGACTCCGATGCTCCCGAGCGCTTCAGCTTTGCGTTCTCCTTCGAATGCAAAAATCGCTATCCCGAAAAAGCCCGAAATGCTCAGCAGCATGATCACGATCGGCCACAGGAAAAACAGCCAATGCAACGAAGTGCGGAAGATCACTTTTTCACCGGGCAGCGGGTGGGCGGCAAGATAGCCGCGGAGTTGCAGTGGGAGGTGAGACATGATGTGTCGTTGATGCTGATAGGGAAGCGTGGGAGGGTGTGTCCGGCGGGGCGACCGCCGGGGCTATTCATACCGCAGCAGCAGTTCGCCCGCCTCGACGGGCGTGCCCGGGGCCACGAGCACCTCGGCGATCGTGCCGTCGTGCTCGGCGAGGATCGTGGTCTCCATCTTCATCGCCTCGAGGCTCAGCAGCTTCTGACCGGCCTCGACCTTCTCGCCGGCCTTGGCCGCCACGGTGACCACCAGGCCGGGCATCGGTGCCCCCACTTCGCGGGCGTCGCCCACCGCCGCCTTGGGCCGCCTCGCCGCGGCCGATTCGAGGCTCGCATCGGCCACGCTCACGCTCCGCGGCTGGCCGTTGAGTTCGAAGAAGACCGTTCGCGTGCCGTCGGTGTGCGGCTCGCCCACCGAGAGCAGCCGCACGAGGAGCGTTTTGCCCGGCTCGATGTCGCAGGCGAGTTCCTCGCCGGCCTTGATGCCCTCGAGGAAGGCGGGGGTGGGCAGCACCGAGACATCGCCGTGGGCCGCCTCGTGCTTCGCGAAGTCTTCGAAAACACGCGGATAGAGCAGCCAGGAAACCACCTCGCGGGCCGCGGCCGTGCGGCCGAGGATCTCCCCGCATCGCTTGGCCGCGGTCTCGAAGTCGGCCGGCGGCAGCGACTCCCCCGGCCGCCCCTCGAACAGCTCCGCCCCCCGCACCACCCGCGAGACCACCTCCGGCGGGAAGCCCCCCGGCGGCTGGCCCATCCGCCCGGAGAGGAGATCGACCACGCTTTCGGGAAAGGCCAGCTCCTTCTCGTCGGCGAGCAGCTCCGAGGCCTTGATGCCGTTGGTCACGAGAAACAGCGCGAGATCCCCCACCGCCTTGCTCGTGGGCGTGACCTTCACGATGTCGCCCACCAGACGGTTGACTTCCGCATAGGTCTGGCAGACGTCCTCCCAGCGGTCACCGAGGCCGAGGGCCTTGGCCTGTTCGAGGAGATTGGTGAACTGCCCGCCCGGCATTTCATGGAGGTAGAGATCGGCATCGGGCGACTTCATGCCGCACTCGAAGGCCGTGTAGTGGTCGCGGGTCGCCCGCCAGTAATGGGCCAGGCTCCGCAGGGCCTCCGCATCGAGCCGGGTGTCGAGCGGCGTGTTGCGGGTGGCCTCGACGATCGCATTGAGGCTCGGCTGGCTGGTCAGCCCGGCAAAGGGCGCCATCGCCGCATCGACCGCCACCGCGCCCGCCTCGGCCGCCGCCAGGCAGCTCGCCAGGCTCGCCCCGCTGGTGTCGTGGGTGTGGAAGTGGATCGGGATCGAGACGGCCTCCCGGAGGGCCGCCACGAGCCGGCCGGCGGCAAAGGGCTTGCAGAGGCCGGCCATGTCCTTGATCGCGAGCATGTGGGCGCCGTGACGCTCCAGTTCCCCGGCAAGATCGACGTAATACGCGAGCGAGTATTTCGTGCGGGCCGGGTCGAGCACGTCGCCGGTGTAGCAGACGGCCGCCTCGCAGATGCCGCCGGCCTCGATCACCGCATCCATCGCCACCCGCATGTTGGGCACCCAGTTGAGCGGGTCGAACACGCGAAACAGGTCGATCCCCTCCGCGGCCGCCTCCTTCACGAAGGCCTGCACGACGTTGTCGGGATAGTTGGTGTAGCCCACCGCGTTGCTCGCCCGCAGGAGCATCTGGAAGAGGATGTTGGGAATCCGCTCCCGCAGGGCCGAGAGCCGCTTCCAGGGACACTCCTTGAGAAACCGCATCGAGGTGTCGAAGGTGGCCCCGCCCCACATCTCCAGCGAGAACAACCCGGCGGCGAGATGGGCGTAGGCGTCGGCCACCGCGAGCATGTCGTAGCTCCGCATCCGGGTCGCCAGCAGCGACTGGTGGGCATCCCGCATCGTGGTGTCGGTGATCAGCAGCCGCCGCTGCCTGCCGAGTGAGCCGCAGAAGGCCTTGGGGCCCAGCTCGAGCAGCTGCGTCCGCACGCCCGCCGGCGGGGCCGCGACCTGGTCGAAGGCGGGCACCGCCGCCGCCTCGCGGCGGACCATCGCCGGGCGGCCCTTGACCAGCGGGTTGCCGTTGACGATCACCGCAGCGAGAAACTCCAAGAGCCGCGTCGCCCGGTCACGGCGGACCGGGAAGTCGAACAGCTCGGGAGTCGTGTCGATGAAGGTCGTGGTGCAGCGACCCTCGAGAAAGGCGGGATGGGTCACGAGGTTGATCAGAAAGGGAATGTTGGTCTTCACCCCCCGCACGCGAAACTCCTGCAGACACCGCTCGATGTGGCCGGCCGCCTCGGCGAGCGTCAGGCCCCGGGCGGTGACCTTCACCAGCAGCGAGTCGTAGTAGGGGGTGACCACGGCCCCGGAAAAGGCGGTGCCCGCGTCGAGCCTGATCCCCATCCCGCTGGCCGAGCGGTAGGCCGTCATCCGGCCGTAGTCGGGAAGGAAGCGGTTTTCGGGATCCTCGGTGGTCACCCGGCACTGGATCGCGACCCCCACCGGGCGGATCGCCGCCTGGTCGCCCAGGCCGATCTGCGGGTCGGCAAGGCGGTAGCCCTCGGCCACGCGGATCTGCCGGCGGACGATATCGACGCCCGTCACCTCCTCGGTGACGGTGTGTTCCACCTGGATCCTCGGATTGACTTCGATGAAATAAAATTTCCCGGTGTCGGCATCGACGAGAAACTCGACCGTGCCCGCATTTTCGTAGCCGGCGGTGCGGCCGATCGCCAGGGCCGCCTCGCAGATCTCGCCGCGGAGCGAAGGATCGAGGCTCCATGCCGGAGCCACCTCGACCACCTTCTGATGCCGCCGCTGCACCGAGCAGTCGCGTTCGAAGAGATGCACGAGGCCGCCGTGGGTATCGCCGAGCAGCTGCACCTCGATGTGCTTGGCATGCTGGATGAACTTCTCCACGAAGACCGCGTCGCTGCCGAAGGCGTTCTTCGCCTCCCGCCTCGCGGTCTCGAGGGCCCCCGGCAGGCTGTCGGCATCGTGCACGACCCGCATCCCGCGGCCGCCGCCGCCGTGGGCCGCCTTGAGGATCACCGGGAAGCCGAGTTCGCGGGCGGTTTTTTCGGCCTCCGCGGGAGTGGTCACCGCCCGCCGGCTGCCGGCGAGGATCGGCACACCCGCCCGGCCGGCAAGCTCTCTCGCGGCGGTCTTGTCGCCGAGCATCTCGAGCAGTTCGGGGCGGGGGCCCACAAACGTGATCCCCGCCTCCCGGCAGGCCCGGGCGAAGTCGGGATTTTCCGAGAGAAAGCCGTAGCCGGGATGGATGCCATCGACACCGTGCTCGACCGCCGTGGCGATCACCGACTCGATATCGAGATAGCTTCGCAACGGCTCGCCGGGCTGGCCCACGAGATAGGCCTCGTCAGCCTTGAATCGGTGCAGGGCGAAGCGGTCTTCGTGGGCGTAGATCGCCACGGTGCGGATACCCAGTTCGTGGGCCGAACGAAAGACGCGGATCGCGATCTCGCTGCGGTTGGCGACGAGAAGTTTCGTGATCGGCCGCATCGAGGGTTCCTCCGCCTGTGGCAGCCCAGGCCGGGAACCTCCCCGTGCCGGACGGCCGTCAATCTATCGGCCGGCGACGCTCGACAACACCCGCGGCCTTCGGCTCCTCGGCATAGCTGGGGCGGAGGTAGTCGGGCACCACGCCGGCCGGGTCGTCGAGACAGCCGGCGGCCGCGCGGAGCAGGCCCAGCCGGCCGGCATCCGTCGCGGAGGTGCTCACCGCCTGCGGCGGAACACGCAGCAGATCATCACGGCCGCTGAACAGCTCGACGATCGGCCCGGCAGACTCAGGACTGCCAACCGCCACGCTCGCTCCTCCCGGCAGGCCCGCGGCCCACTGCCCGGCGTCGAGAATCACCGGCTCGCTGCACCGCCAGCCGCCGGGATGATCGGCCCGGGTCACCGCCTCGGCGGCATAGACCTCGCCGCGGCCGGCGGCGAAGGCCAACTGCAGCGGTCCGGCCGCCGGCCCGTCGCGGCCTGCCTCCTCCGCCAGCCAGGCCGCCGCGGCCCTCGCCAGAATCTCAAAGCCCGAAACGGCCACCAACGCCGCGTCGCTGCTCCAGGCGAGCAGCTTGGCGGTGGTCACGCCCACCCGCAGCCCGGTGAACGAGCCGGGGCCCGTGACCACCGCCAGCAGGTCGTCGGCGGCCAGTGGACCCCCGCTCGCTCGCACACCACGGCCCACCGCCGGGGCGAGCAGCCGGGCATGGTCGGCCCGCGAGGCGAAGGTCTCCTCGAAGACCACCCGCGGCTGGGCCTCGGCGGCGACAAGCACCGCCACCGATCCGGTCGAGCGGCTGGTATCGATCGCGATCACCCTCGGGTCTGCGGCCATGGGGATTTTCCGGGGGGATGGCGCCGGCTAGGATGAAAATAGAACACACATACCTGCAGACGCCCCTGTGGCGCACGAAGCGTGAAACGCGGCATCATCAGCGATATCCACGGGAACCTCGAAGCCCTCACGGCGGTGCTTGCGGATATTGAAGCTCAAGGGGTGACGGAAATCTATTGCCTCGGCGACATCGTGGGCTATGGGCCCAACCCCTGCGAGTGTGCCGAGATCGTCCGTGACCGCTGCTCGCTGGTGCTCCTGGGCAACCACGATCAAGGCGCCCTCTTCGATCCCGATGGATTCAATACCGGCGCCGAGCGGGCGATCCGCTGGACCCGCGACCAGCTCGAGCGGCATGACCGCCTCGCCCGCAACGCCTCCGATCCGCTGTCCGACTTCCTCGGCGTGCTGCCGCGGTCCCATGCCGAGGGCATCTTTCTGCATGTCCACGGTTCGGCCCGCAGGCCGCTCGATGAATATGTGTTCCCGGAGGACATCTACAACCCGCTGAAGATGCAGCACATCTTCCAGCTCGTGGAGCACTACTGCTTCCAGGGCCACACCCACATCCCCGGCATCTTCTCGCCCGATCTGCATTTTGACGCGCCCGAGGTGCCCGCCGGCCAGAGCGAGTGGTCCCGCGAACTGCCGGCAGCCAAGGCTCTTGTGAATGTCGGTTCGGTGGGCCAGCCGCGGGATGGCGACGTGCGGGCCTGCTATGTGATCCTCGAGCAGGAGGGGGCCGGGCCGGTGCAGGTCCGTTTCCGCCGCGTGGCCTATCCTTACGAGCGGACCTGTGAGAAAATCCACGCGATCGCCGAACTCGACAACTTCCTCGGTGACCGGCTCGGACAGGGCCGCTGACGCCCACCGCGCACACGCCCTCACGAGCAGATCCCTTGGAACGCCGCTACGCCCTCTTCATCGCGCTGTCGCTGGCCATCGTCGTCGGCAGCCAACTGCTGCAGGCCTACCTCTTCCCCAAGCCCCAGCCCGACCCGGCCGCGGCCGCAGATGCCCAGGCCCGACAGGCGGAGAACGATCAGCCCGCGATCCGCGGGGACGACCGCGGGGCTGACCGGCAGGCCGACCGCGGCAAGAACGAGCCCGCGATTCCCGCCGGCGACGAGGCGGGTGACGACCAGCCCGCCGAGGCCGACCTTGCCGCCGACGCGACCCAAGCCGCGGAGGCCGGGGCGGACGAGCCGGCCGAGCGGCGGCGGTTCACGCTCGGATCGCTCGCGGAGGAGGATCCCGCCGGGATGCTCGTCACGCTCACCAGCCGCGGGGCGGCCGTGGAACGGATCGAACTGGCCGGCCGTCGCTTCCACGACCAGGAGAATCGCGGGGCCTATCTCGGTGAACTCGCCCTCGAGCCGGTGGCCGAGGGACTGCGGGTGGGGCTCGCCGGACCGGGCACGCCCGCCGCGGCCGCGGGCCTCGAGCCTGGTGATGTGATTCTGCGGGCCGCCGGAGTGGCCATCGCCGACAGCGAGGGACTCGCCGCGCTGCTTGCCGAAAAACGACCGGGCGACACGCTCGAGCTGGAGGTGAGCCGCGACGGGCAGCCGCGTTCGATTGTCCCCACGCTCGGCTGGCGGCCACTGTCGGTGGTGCGGCCGGAGTGGCGGACGCAGCCGGTTGCCGATCCCGATGCCGGCCGGCTCGATCCGCTCTCCTTCGTGCTCTCGCTCGAACGCCGCATCACCGCCTCCGGCGAGCGCCGCCGGGATGAGCCGCTGGAGGAGATTCGTGGTCTGGAGCTGGCGGAGGTCGACTGGACAGCCGAGCCGCTCGAGGAGGGAGGCGTGCGGTTTTCCCGCGGGCTCGGCGGGGGTTTGAGGCTCGTCAAGGAGTTCCGCCTGGATGTCGAAGACGACGGCAGCCCGCGGCCATACGCCCTGGAACTGCTGCTCACGCTGGAGGCGACCGCCGGGAAGCAGACGGTCGTCTATGCCCTCGACGGACCGACCGGCCTGCCCACCGAGGGCTGGTGGTACACCGCCCGCATCTCCCGCGACTGGGGCTCGCTGGGCGTCCGCGATGCGGCGATGCGGTTCGACGGTGAATCGAGCCGCGTGGTCAGCAGCGTCGGGCTCGTCGATGAACCCGGCGAGGTGGCCGGCTCGGCGGTGCTCGAGGGCAAGCCGCTCTCCTTCGCCGGTGTCGACGCGCTCTATTTTACCTCGGCGGTTTTGCCCGCCGCCGAGGGGCCGCTGGCCCCGTCGCTGGAAGAGGTGCGGCCGCTCTTGGTGGGCGAGGTGCCCGCCGACCGCCGCAAGCTCGCCAACGTCACCGCCCGGATGATCAGCCGGCCGATCGAGCTGACCCCCGGTGAGCCGGTACAGCACCGCTACGAGATCTTCGCCGGCCCCAAGAAGCCCGACGTGCTCGACCGCTTCGGCAGGCCGGCCGCCACGATGGCCGACCTCGTCTATTACGGCTGGTTCGGCTGGGTGGCGAAGCCGCTGATCGCGGTGCTCCACGCCCTGCACGCGGTGGTTCAAAACTACGGCATCGCGATCATCCTGCTGACGGTGATCGTCCGCGGGGCGATGTTTCCGGTGAGCCGCAAGCAGGCTCTCTCGGCTCAGAAGATGCAGGTCCTGCAGCCGGAGATGAAGGCGATCGCCGAGAAATACAAAAACGACGCCGAGAAGCGGACCCGAGCCACCCAGGAACTCTGGCGGAAGCACAACTACAACCCCGCCTCCGGCTGCCTCCTGGTGTTCATCCAGATCCCGATCTTCATGGGGCTCTACCGATCGCTGGCCACCGACGTGGAACTGCGGCAGGCGCCGCTGTTTTCCTCGTGGATCCGCTGGTGTTCGAACCTGGCAGCCCCCGACATGCTCTATGACTGGTCGAATCTGCTGCCCACCTTCCTGACCTCGCCCGACGGCTGGCTGGGTCCCTACCTGAACCTCTTCCCGCTGCTCACGATCGGCCTGTTTCTCTGGCAGCAGAAGCTTTTCATGCCGCCGGCGGTCGACGAGCAGGCCAAGGTGCAGCAGCAGGTGATGAAGTACATGATGTTTTTCATGGCCTTCATGTTTTTCAAGGTGCCCTGCGGGCTGTGCCTCTACTTCATCGCCTCGAGCCTGTGGGGCATCGCCGAGCGGATCTGGCTGCCGGTGCCGAAGCTCGCCGGTGCGGCGGTGGGAGCGGGCACCCGCACGATCGACGTGCCCTTCTCGAGCAACGGCGGTTCCGGCTCCGGCAAGGCGGGCAAGAGCCTGGCCACCGCCGCCCGCGACCGTCGCGAGGCTCGCAAGAAGAAGGGCCGCTAGGCCGGCTGCGAACCATGAGCCCCGACGACCTGATCGTTGCCGCCGCCACGCCGCCGGGCGGGGCGGTGCGGGCGATCGTGCGGATCGCCGGCGAGGGCCTCCCGGAACTGCTTCGTCGGCTTCTCGAGCCCTCCGGGCCGACTGCCGCCGCAGCGTCTGAATGGCCGCCGAGGGAGGCCACGCCGCGGCTTTTGGCGGCCCGCTTTGCCGAGGCCCGGCTCGTGGACCGCTTCGGGAAGCTTCCCTGCGACGTGCTGTTGTGGAGCGAGGGCGGCCCGATCGGCGGGCCGCTTGCGGAGCTGCAACTGCCCGGATGCGACGCGATGACCGAGGCGGTGGTGGCCGCCGCCTGCCGCCACGGCTGCCGGGTGCCGCGGGGCGGGGAGTTCACCCTGCGGGCGTTTCTCGCCGGCCGGCTCGACCTGCTCGCGGCCGAGGCGGTGCTGGCGGTGGTCGATGCCCGCAGCCACGACGAACTCTCCGCCGCCCTCGATCGGATGGCCGGCGGCACCGGCCGCAGCCTCGAGGCGGTTCGCCAAGGGCTGCTGGAGGTGGCCGGCGACCTCGAGGCAATGATCGACTTCGGCGAGGAGGCGATCCCGCCGCAGGGCCTCGCGTCGCTCACGCGGGAACTGCGGGCACGGCTCGGCGAGGCCGACGAGGCGCTCGCCGCGATCGCCGCCCGGCTCGACTCGCGGTCCACCGCCGCGGCCGGGCTGCCGCGGGTGGTGATTGCGGGGCCGGCCAACATCGGCAAGAGCAGCCTCTTCAACGCCCTGCTGGCGGCCGACGCGGCCCTGGTGGCCGACGAGCCGGGCACCACCCGCGACTGGGTCGAGGCGGAAGTCGCCTCGCCCGCCGGCCGCTACGTGCTGGTGGACCTCGCGGGCATCGAGGCCGACCCCGCCCGGCAGGCGGCGGTGGACGCCTCGCTGGCTGAAGTCGCGAGGGCCGATGTCGTCGTTGCCTGTCGCGATGCGGTGGAGCGGGCGGCTGGCACCCCGCCAGCGTCGCCCGCCGACAGGCCGGTGATTCCGGTGATCACCCGTTGCGATTTGGTCGCCGGACGTGTGGACGGGGGAATCGCCACCTCGGCCCGCGACGGCGCCGGCCTGGCCGGGCTGCGGGAGGCGATCGAGCGGGCCACGCTCGAGGTTCGCCGGGCGGGCACGCCGGCCTCCGCCAGGCTTGCCGCGGGGATCGACGAGGCCCGCGGGGCGATCGCCTCGGCAGCGTCGATGCTCGACGCGGCCGGCGCGGCCAGCTGGGGCGAGGGGATCGGCG
>CAZRKH010000122.1:0-35612 GCA_964600785.1 uncultured Chitinophagaceae bacterium | reverse complement strand
CCTACACGGTCTGCAAGCCGGTTTACGAGACCCGCACCAAGGAGATTCCCTACACGGTCTGCAAGCCGGTCTACGAGACCCGCGAGCGGGAGGTCTGCAAGACCATCTGCAAGCCGGTTCACTACACGAAGACCGTCAAGGTCTGTGGTGGCCGCTGGGAGACCGAGACCTGTGAGATCCCCGGCAAGATGATCACCAAGTGCGTCCGGGAGCCGGGCTGCTGGGTCTGCGACCCCTGCACCGGCAAGCGTTGCTACGTGCCCGGCAAGGTCCGGAAGGAGTGCGTGCAGTGCCCCTCCCGCACCGTCTGCAAGAAGGTGTGGGTGCCGGAGGTCTGCGAGAAGGAGGTCAAGTGCGTCCGTTACGAGCGTGAGACCATCGTCGAGAAGCGGCCCTACAAGGTCTGCAAGATGGTTCGCGAGCAGCGGGTCCGCACCTGCACCTACAAGGTCTGCAAGATGGTGCCGGAGCAGCGTGTGCGGACCTACCAGGTCTGCAAGATGGTGCCCGAGCAGCGTGTGCGGACCTGTGAGTACAAGGTGTGCAAGATGGTGCCGGAGACCCGCACGCGGACCTACCAGGTCTGCAAGATGGTCCCCGAGCAGCGGGTGAAGACCTGTGAGTACAAGGTGTGCAAGATGGTCCCCGAGCAGCGGGTCCGGACGTGCACCTACAAGGTCTGCAAGATGGTGCCGGAGCAGCGTGTGCGGACCTACCAGGTCTGCAAGATGGTGCCCGAGCAGCGTGTGCGGACTTGTGAGTACAAGGTCTGCAAGATGGTCAAGGAGACGCATGTCGACACCTGCGAGTACAAGGTCTGCCGCATGGTGCCCGAGCAGCGTGTCCGGACCTGCACCTACAAGGTGTGCAAGATGGTCAAGGAGGAGTGCTCCAAGGAAGTGCCCTACAAGGTCTGCAAGATGGTGAAGGAAGTTCGCACCAAGCAGATTCCTGTGTGCACGACCAAGCCGGTGCACTACACCAAGACCATCGAGGTCTGCCGCATGGTGCCGAAGAAGGTCGCCTACACGGTGACCCGCTGCGTGCCCCGTGTGGTCTATCGCGAGGTGCCCTGCTGCGAGCCGGCCGACGAAGTCGAGGTGAGCGGCGAGGGGGCCGAGTGAGGCCACCTGCCTGAGTGACGGTTCTCCCGGGCCTGCCCGGGGCTGAACTGAACGATTGGGAAACAGGGCGGCCCGGTTCGAAAGGACCGGGCCGCCTCTGTTTTTTGTCGCCCTTCGCAGCCCGCCACCAAACCCGGTTCCAGCGGGAACGGGCTCACCGCTGCTGGTCGCGGCGGAAGTCCAAAGCCGCCTGCTCGGCCGCCTCCCAACGGCCGGCTTCGGCCAGCCCGCTGTGGACCAAGAGCAGCGTTGCCGCTCCGTCCGGTTCGCTACCCACGGAGGTGACGAAGGCCTCGCTGGGATGACTGGCGGCGCCGGGGAGCGTGCCTGCCCAGGCCTTTTGGGAGAGTCGCTGCGTGTGCTCACCGAGAAAGACCGTCTTCGACAGGCCGTCGCTGACCTGACCGAGTTTGAGCCAGCTGTCGCGATAGAGCGGGCCGTTGGCCAAGCCCGCCCAGGAATCGACCGGATCGGCCCAGGGCTCCGCGTGGCCGGCGTTGCCGACGTAGCTCGACCGGCCGAGCAGGGCCCCAGAGGGGTGTCGGCTGCCCGACTCCGTGACCACCTCGAAGGGCGTCGAAGGGCCGCCGTCGGACGGGCAGCGGAAGATGGCCGGTGAGGCCGTGACCACCGGCTGGTTCTCCGCCGCCCCGATTCCGATGCCGGCCTCGGGAAGGTACCGGTCGGCCAGGGCCGTCTCCTCGAGGTAGGCCGCGATCAGCATGCACCAGCCGGTGCCCGGCGGCCGGTCGAGCGAGCCGGGATCGACGGGCTGCCGGTCGGACTCGCTGACATAACCCGCGGGCAGCCGCCGCTTCGCCGACTCATGGACGATGGCCGCCAGAGCCAGCTGGCGGAGATTCAGGCTGCATCCGACCCGGCGGGCCGACTCGCGGGCCGACTGGACAGCAGGCAGCAGCACACCGACCAGGCTGCCGATGATCGCGATCACCACGAGCAACTCCATCAAAGTAAATGCGGCCCTCGAAAATCTGACAGAAGAAACAGGCGAAAAACGGTGCAAAGCCGCATTTTTGATTTACCAAAAAAAGTGTTTTGAATATCCAAAACACGTGACGTCCTCGCGGGGTCGTGCAGGCTGTCAAGCCGCGGCGTGGTCACCGCCGGGAGCACCCGGGAAGTGTCGGCCGTGTATTCTGTGGGCCTCGCCGGCGATGGCCGCCTGGCGACGGGGAACCGAGCGAACGCACCAGCAGCAAAAGGATGCCGCCTTGCACGACGATCCTTCCGGGCCTCCCGCAGCGTCAGTGAGCCGGCTGGGACTGGGCTTCTTCGCCGTGTATGTGCTCCTCTACGGCGGCTTCATCGGCCTGGTGCTCGCCAGGCCGGATCTGATGGCTCTGCGGCCCTTTGGCGGAGTGAACCTCGCGATTCTCTGCGGGCTGGGCCTGATTCTCGCGGCGGTCGTGCTCTCGGTGGCCTACATGATCGCCCGAGCGGGCCGTTAGCGAGTCGTTTCCATGCTCCACGAGACATCGCCGCTGGCCGTCGGCATCTTTGCGGCCTTCGTGGCCGGGGTGCTCTGGCTCTCCTTCCGCCTCGGCCGCAAGGGGCAGTCGGCCCAGGGCTACTATGCCGCCCACGGGCAGGTGCATTGGGCCGTCAACGGGATCGCCTTTGCCGGTGACTATCTTTCAGCCGCCTCGTTCCTGGGCATCTGCGGCATGATCGCCTTCCACGGCTACGACGGCTTTCTCTATTCGATCGGATTTCTGGCCGGCTGGGTGGTGGCCTTGTTCGTGATCGCCGAGCCGATCAAGGCGCTCGGGAAGTTCACCTTTGCCGACGCCCTCGATGCCCGCTTCGACAGCCGCGGCATCAAGCTGGCGGTGGCGGTCTCGACGCTCGTCGTGAGCATCTTCTACCTGATCCCGCAGATGGTCGGAGCCGGATCGCTCGTGACGCCGCTGTTGGGCCTGCCGCACTGGGCCGGGGTGATTCTCGTCGGCGTGGCGGTGACGTTGATCGTGGTCACCGCGGGCATGGTCAGCACCACCTGGGTGCAGTTCATCAAGGGCTCGCTGCTGATGTTCTTCTGCGGCCTGCTCACGCTGCTGATCCTCGCCCGGGGCCTGATCGTGAATGCCGGCGGCGAGGGGCCGATCGACATGACCCCCCAGGTCCGCACCGTCCGCCCCGACGGCACGGTGCTCGTCGATGGCCGGCCGCAGACGGCCGACCACGATCTCAGGCCGGTGGGCACTCTTGCCGCTCTGCCTCCGCGATACGGCCAGGCTCGCTCGACCGGCCCGCTCGGGCCCTTGGCCTACCTGGCCGCCCTCGAGGATTCCACGGTCGTCACCTGGAAAAAAACGACCCACGCCGACGCCGAGGGCAGCCACCAGACCTTTGTGCCCGAAGAGCGGCCGGCCGCGGAACTCCTGCAGCCGGGCGGCTATTTCCAGGATCTCGCCGGACGGACGCTCTCCGGGCGGCTGAACTTCGCAAGCCTGATGCTCGCCCTGTTTTGCGGCACCGCCTCGCTGCCCCACATCCTGATCCGCTACTACACCGTCAAGGATGCCGCCGCAGCCCGCAAGAGCACGGTCGTGGGGATCGCCGCGATCGGCGGCTTCTACGTGCTGACGCTTTTTCTCGGCCTCGGCGCGATGACCAGCGGCGGCCTCGACCCGACCGACACCAACATGGCCGCCCCTTTGCTGGCCAAGTCGTTCAGCGAGACGCTCTTCGCGGTGGTCTCCGCGATCGCCTTCACGACGGTGCTCGGCACGGTCAGTGGGCTGATCATGGCCGGCAGCGGGGCGGTCGCCCACGACCTCGTGGAGAACGTGTGCGGTGTCAGATTGACCGACCACGAGAAGGTTCGCGTCGGCAAGCTCGCCGCGATCGGTCTTGGCGTGGTGGCGATGGCGCTGGGGATTCTCTTCAAGGGCTTCAACGTGGGCTTCCTGGTGGGATGGGCCTTCAACATCGCCGCCAGTGCCAACCTGCCGGCGCTGGTGATGCTGCTCTTTTGGCCGCGGACGACCAAGCAGGGGATCATCGCCGCGGTGAGCGTAGGCATGACCGCCTCGCTGGCCTGGATTCTGCTGTCGGCTCAGGCCTTCGAGAAGATCTACGGGCTGCCCGGCAGCCTCGCGCCGATGCCCTTCAGCCAGCCGGCCCTGGTCACGATCCCGCTCGGCTTCCTGACGCTGGTGGTCGTCTCGCTGTCCACGCCGCGACGAGCCTGAAACTGAGGCCGGCCTACCGCTCCGGCTCGATCGTGGCGGTCATCGAGCCTTTGCACTTGCGGATCAGCCTGTCGGCCCCGAAGGCGTGGATCTGATCGCGCTTGAGTTCCGCATGCTCAAGCGTGGTCGTGAGCACGATCGCCTTGCCGCGGCGGTCGACCTCACGGGCCAGAAGATAGCCCCGCTGGAGGGGA
The DNA here is from genome assembly GCA_964600785.1 of uncultured Chitinophagaceae bacterium. Lineage (GTDB taxonomy): Bacteria > Planctomycetota > Planctomycetia > Pirellulales > UBA1268 > M30B53. The sequence continues at coordinate 31,079 of CAZRKH010000122.1, read as the reverse complement.
TGCCCGAAGAGCTTCCGCAGCATCAAAATCACATATTCGTAGGTGTGGTCGTCGTCATTCCAGAGCACGACATGGTGTCGCGGCTGCCGCCGCCGCTTGGGCTCAGGCTTTACGGAGGGGGCGGCCGTCGCCACGGCCGGTTCGTCAATCTCGGCGGGGGCCGCAGCGGCCGCACTGGTAGAGTCGCTCATCGGCTGGCACACTCTCGAAGCCACGAAATCAGCGATGATTTCCCAGGTGGCGGCGTCCGCCGCCTCTTGGGGTCACCATCGGCGATTATACCCCCGCCGTCGCCTGCCGACGGCCCGTCCACCCCGGAGAGATGCCGTGCTCGACCGCCGCTGGGTTGCCGAACATGCCGAGGAAGTCGCGGAAAATTGCCGCCGGCGGGGGGTCGAGGCCGACGTCGCCCGCTTTGCCGAGCTCGACGAGCGGCGGCGGCGGCTCAAGGGGCAGATTGACGAGACGAATCGGCAGGCCGGCGAGGTCAGCCGCTCGATCGGCAAGGCTCCCGACGAGGCCCAACGGGAGTCCCGCAAGGCCGAGGGGCGGCGGCTCCGCGAGGAAGTCGGCCGGCTCGAGGCGGAGATGGCCGTCCTGCTCGAGGAGGCCGATGGCATCCTGCGGGCGATTCCGAATCTCACCTGCCCGGAAGTGCCGGTGGGCGGCGAGGAGGCCTCGGCCGAACTTCGGCTCGGGGCCACGCCCAAGCCGAGTTTCGATTTCGAGCCGCTCGACCACCTGGCCCTCGGCGAGCGTCACGACCTGTTCGACTTCGAGGGCGGCTCTCGGGTCGCCGGCCACGGGTTTTTGTTTCTCAAAAACGACGCGGTGCTGCTGGAACTGGCTTTGCAGAGGTACGCCGTCGAAGTTCTCGCCCGCCGCGGCTACACCCTCACCACCACCCCCGACCTTGCCCGTGACGCGATCCTCGAGGGAACCGGCTTCATGCCTCGTGGCCCTGAAACCCAGATCTACTCGATCGCCCAAAGCGACCTCTCGCTGGTGGCCACCGCGGAGATCACCCTTGGCGGGGCGATGCAGGGGCACACCTTCGACGCGGACGAGTTGCCGCTGAAGCTCGGCGGTATCAGCCACTGCTTCCGCACCGAAGCCGGGGCCCACGGCCGCGCGACCCGCGGCCTCTACCGCGTCCACCAGTTCACGAAGGTCGAGATGTTCGCCTTCACCAAGCCGGAGGAGAGCGAGGCGGTGCATGCCGAACTGCTCGAGATCGAGACCGAACTATTCGATGGCCTGCAGATTCCCTACCGCGTGCTCGACATCGCCTCGGGCGACCTGGGCGGACCTGCCTGGCGGAAGTTCGACCTCGAGGCCTGGATGCCCGGCCGCGGCGAGTCAGGCGAGTGGGGCGAGGTGACGAGCACCTCCAACTGCACCGACTACCAGGCCCGTCGCCTCGACATCCGCTACCGCACGCCCGGCCAGAAGGGCACCAGCCTCGTGCACACCCTCAACGGCACGGCGATCGCCATCGGTCGGGCGATGATCGCGATCCTGGAAAACCACCAGCAGCCAGACGGCTCGATCCGCATCCCCGATCCGCTGGTGCCGTGGATGGGTAAGGATCGCATCGGCGAGCGGCCGTAGCGGTTCCCAGCGGAACCGGCCTTCCCTACCACTTCAGTCCGAACTGCTCGCCGGTGGAGCCCCGGCCGAGGCCGCCTTTGAGCGGGCGGTTCGATCGCCTCGGTGGTGCCGCGGGCTCGGTGTCGGTGTCCGCTTCGCCTGCGGCCTCATCGCCGGCGGCCTCCTTGGCCGGCGGCGTGGCGAGGGCCTTGATCGAAAGCGAGATCCGCTGGGCCTCGGGATCGACCGAGAGCACGCGGCACTCCACCTCCTCCCCTTCGGCGACCACGTCGGCCACGCTGCGGACATGGCGATGGGCCAACTCCGAAACATGCACCAGCCCCTCGACGCCCGGCTCGAGCCTCACGAAGGCCCCGAACTGGGCGATCCGGCTGACCGTTCCCCGCTTGGTGGCCCCCACGGGATATTTCTCCTCCGCCCGCTGCCAGGGGCTCTCCACCAGGTCGCGGGCCGAGAGGCCGATCTTGCCGGTCTGCCGGTCGATCTTCTTGACCACCACCCGCACCCGCTGGCCGACCTCGAGCAGGTCCTCGGGCTTCGCCACCCGCTCCCAGGAGAGCTGGCTGACATGCACCAGGCCGTCGACGCCGTTGCCGATGTCGACGAAGGCTCCGAAGTCCCGCATGCTTCGCACGGTGCCCTCGATCGTCTGGCCGACCTCGAGCGTCTCCAGCAATTTGGCACGGGCCTCCGCGGCCTGCCGCTCCATCACCGCCCGCCGCGAGAGCACCAGCCGCCGGGCCGCGGGCACCAGTTCGGTGACCAGGCACTCCAGCGTCTGCCCCACGAATTCCTCGAAGTTCTCCACCCGCCAGGTGCTCACGGCGCCTGCGGGCATGAAGCCCCGCAGCCCGCCCACGTCGACCTCGAGTCCGCCCTTGTTGGTGCCGGTCACGCGGCCTTCGACGATCATCCCGACTTCCAGCTGCGACCAGTCCTCCACCGCCACCGCGTGGTTGGCCGCCGCCACCTCGTAGAGCCCGTCCTCTTCGTTGCGGCTGCCGACGGAAATGTCGATCACTTCGCCCACTGCCGGCATCTCCTCGGGGCTCAGACTCGCCAGCGGCAACGCCCCCTGCCGACGACCGCCAAGATCGACAAACGCGGTCTCGCCGCCAAGGCTCACCACCGTGCCGGAGAGGCGGGTGCCGGGGGCCAGGGGAGCGTCGATCTTTTCCGCGGCAGCACCGGCGAGGAGAGCCTCCACCTCGAGCCCGCCGACCGCCTCTTCAAACTCGCTCTCGAGATCCTCGTCGAGCGGCTGCCGCAGGTTGGGCACCTCGACCTTCCCGCCGCCGGCCGGAGCCGGGCCGCCGCCGGCCGGAGCCGATTTCCGCCGCGGCGGACGGGCCGCCGGCGGGGACGCGGGCGGCGTTGACGCGGCGACCTGAGCCGTGGCGGGCGGTGTCGTCGCCGCCGCCGCGGGTGGCGATAGCACCGCCCGCTGGCTGCCGATCGCGATCCGGCGACGCGGAGGCGGCGGCTCGTGCGGTGCACCGGCCGGCGGCTCGACCGGAGGACCGCCGGAAGCCTCCGGCTCGACGGGGGATTCGTCGTTCACGTTGCAAGGCCTCTCGGTCGAACCGGCATGCCGGTGGGATTGCCCGGGGGATCACCGGCACGATGAAATGCGGGAAACAGGACTTGAACCTGCACGGTATTTCTACCACTAGGCCCTCAACCTAGCGCGTCTGCCAATTCCGCCATTCCCGCGAAGGATGTGCGTCGCGGGCCCCGAGGGGCCGCCGGAGTCCAACACAATCACCGCCGCCTTGTATTGTCGAAGCCCGCCACCGCCAGTCAAGCAGCGGAAGCCGCACGCCGGGCCACTGCGGGGAGTCCGCCGGTGAGCAGCCGCGGAACCAAAGCAAAGAGCCCGACCGTCCAGGCGAGGTCGCCAACGGGCATCCAGCGGTAAAAAGGCAGGGCCATCAGGTAGCACTCGGCCAGCCCTGCCGCGGTGCGGGGATAGTCGGAAGTCAGCAGCCAGTGGGCAAAGTTGGTTGTCACGAAAAAGACGAGCGAACTCGCCACGGCCCCGCCGAGCAGGGGCAGCAGTCGTCCTCCGCGAAGCAGCGGCCCAAGCAGCACCGGCCAGGCGGTCGCCGCGTAGACGACCGCCGCCATTCCCGGGCTCTCGTAGCCAGGCAGTCCGAGGTTGCCCAAGGCGAGAGCCGCGACCGGCACCGCCAGGGCCACCGCCCGATTCGACAGGCAGGCTCCGGCAACCAGGGCGATTCCGGCCATTGGCGTCACGTTCCAGGCCGGCTGCCAGCATCGGCCGGCCACCCCCAGGGCCACCAGGCCTGCGATCAACGCCACGCTTCGCCAGGAAGCGGCCGCAAACCCGCGAGCCGGGGTAGCATGAGACTCGCCGAGTGGCGAGATGTCAGGAAAGAGTTTCATCGGGCCATCCTTGCTCCGCGTGTCGCCGGTCTGCCGGGTGGTGTGGGCACACCGCCCGGGTGAGGGCCTCGCTCGCGGCCCTGGCCGGGCCCGATACACTACCTGTTTTCGCGGTTCCGGCAAGGCTCCGAAGGAAACGATGCCCCCCTACGAGACGCTTGCGATCGACCGCCACGACGACGGCAGCGTCTGGATCGGCTTTGACGTGCCGGGCCACCGGCTCAACGTGCTCACCGCCGAGGTCCTGGAGGAGCTCGCCGCGGCCCTCGACGAGATCGAGGCCGGCGAGCCGGTGAGCGGCCTGGTCCTCCATTCCACCCGGCCGGGAGGCTTTTTCGCCGGGGCCGACCTCGACCGGCTCCAGCGACTGCTCGAGGCTTCCTCGGCCGGCGATGCGTCGGCCGAAGCGACCGCGATCACCGATGCCGGCCGTCGTCTCTTTGGGCGATGTTCGGCGATGCCCTGGCCGAGCCTGGCAATCATCGACGGGGTCTGCCTCGGCGGCGGGCTCGAACTCGCCCTCGGCTGCGACATGCGACTGGCCAGCGACCGGCCCGAGACACGGCTGGGCCTGCCGGAGGTCAAGCTCGGCCTGCTGCCGGCATGGGGCGGCACGGTCCGGCTGCCGCGGCTGATCGGTCCGGGTCCGGCGATCGAACTGATCGCCTCGGGGGAGCCGGTCGATGCAGATGCCGCGGTCAGGATGGGGCTGGTCGATGCCTGCGTCCCCCCCGAGTCACTCATCGATTCCGCGGCGGTGCTGCTGGCCCGCGGTCGACGCGATGACCTCGCCGCCCGCCGCAGTCGGTTGACAGCCGCGGTGCTGCTCGATCCGCAGGAGCGGGAGTTTCTCGAGGGCGTCGCCTCAGCGGTGATCCTCGCCCGCACCGGTGGCCACTATCCCGCCCCTCCGACGATCGTGGAGACGATCCTGGCGGGGATCGCCGTCGATGCCGAACACGCCGCCGCAATCGAGTCGCGGGCCTTCGCCCGGCTCGCGGCCTCGCCGCAGGCCAGAGAGTTGCTGCACGTCTTTCGGCTCGGTGAATGGAACAAACGCGATTCCGGTGTCGATGCGGCCCGCGACAGACGGGCCGGCGAGCCTCTCGAGGTGGCCACTGCCGGAGTGGTCGGCGGCGGGATCATGGGCGGGGGCATTGCCGCGCGGCACCTCCGCAGCGGCTTCGACGTGGCCTTGGTCGACAACTCGCCTGCAGCCCTCGCCCGCAGCCTGCCGGCGGTGCTCGAGGAGGCGGCCTGGGACCGAACGGCCCGCGGGGTCGACAGGTCGCGGGCGTTGGTCCTCGCGGGGCGGCTGCGGTCGGGCACGCAGCTGGAACTGCTCGCCGATGCGGAGATCGTGATCGAGAGCGTGCTTGAAAAACTTGACGTGAAGCGGGAGGTGCTCGCGAGGCTCGAGGAAGTCGTGGCGGCCCAGGCGGTGCTCGCAAGCAACACCTCCACCAACCCGATCGCCCGGCTCGCCGAACCGCTGCAAGACCCCTCGCGGCTGTGCGGGATGCACTTCTTCAATCCCGTGCGACGAATGATGCTCGTGGAGGTGGTTCGCGGGCCGGAAACGTCCGATTGCACGATCGCCACCGCGGTGGCGCATGCCAAGCGGCTGGGCAAATGCCCGATCGTGGTTCGCGACAGCCCCGGCTTCCTCGTGAATCGCATTTTGATGCCCTACCTCCACGAGGCGGTGGAGCTGGTTCGCGAGGGCGTCCCCGTCACGCGGATCGATCGCGTGGCCCGTGGCTTCGGCATGCCGATGGGCCCGATCGAGCTCTACGACATGATCGGCCTCGATACCGCCTTCTATGCGGGGCTGGTGATGCACGAGGCGTTCGGGGAACGGATCGAGGCCTCACCGCTGATTCCAGCGCTCGTCAAGGCGGGGCGGCTGGGCCGCAAGAGCGGCTCGGGCTTCTACCGCTACATCGCCGGCAGCGGCCGGCCCCGCGGCCAGGATGCCGAGGTTGCCGCGCTGATCGAACCCTACGCTGTCGAGCCCCGTTCCTGGAGCGACGACGAAATCGTCGACCGTCTCGTTGTGCCGATGGTGCTCGAGGCGGCGCTCGCCCTCGACGAGCGGATCGTGCGGGATCCACGCGATATCGACCTCGGCGTGATCCACGGGCTCGGCTTCCCGCCCTTTCGCGGCGGGCTGCTGGCCTGGGCCGACAGCCTCGGCGGCGATGCGATCCTCCGCCGGCTCGAGCCGTTTGCCGATCTCGGACCCCGCATGCAGGCCCCCGACCGTCTCCGCACGATGGCCGCCGCCGGCGGCCGGTTCTACCCGGCAGGCTGACCTGTCGATCGTCTCCCGCACACTCCCACGCTTCGCCCCGCGATCCCTCGCCTCCTCCGTCGCAGAGAGTTGCCGATGCCCGCCCCCGCCGTGATCGTCGCCGCCCGCCGCACCGCGATCGGCCGCAGCCATGCCGAGAGGGGCGTGTTTCGCCGGGTGCGTGGTGACGAGCTTGCCGCCGCGGCGGTGGCCGCGGCGGTGGAGTCGGCGGGGATCGACCCCGGAATCGTGGAAGACGTGATTCTCGGTGCCAGCAAGCAGCACGGCGAACTCGGTGGCAACGTCGCACGGGCGGTCGCGATCCTGGCAGGGCTGCCCTTCACCACAGCCGCCTCGACGGTCAACCGCCTCTGCGGCTCGGGCCTCGAGGCGATCGCCAGAGCCCACCAGGCGGTGGCCGCGGGGGATGCCGACGTGCAGGTTGCCGGGGGAGTGGAACACATGCACCACCTGCCGATGGAGTCGCAGGTCGACTTCCATCCCCGGCTCTTGGCCGGCTCCAGCCGCGGCAGCCTGTCGATGGGGATGACCGCGGAGTTCCTCGCCTCCACCCGCGGAATCTCCCGTCGCCGGCAGGAAGCCTACGCCCTCGAGAGCCACCGACGTTCGGCCGCGGCCGCCGACGCGGGGCTCTTCGACGACGAGATCGTTTCGGTTCTCGGCCACGACGAGGCCGGCGGGCTCGTGGAGGTGACCCGCGACGCCTCGATCCGCTGCGACACCTCGGCCGAGGCGATGGCCGCCCTCGAGCCCGCCTTTCTGCCGGGCATCGGGAGCGTGACTGCGGCCACCGCCGCGCCGCTGAGCGACGGGGCCGCCGCGGTGGTCGTGATGTCGAGCGAGCGGGCCGAGGCGGAGGGGATCGAGCCGCTCGCGACAATCCTGGCAAGCACGGTGGTCGGCGTTCCCCCGGCGGCGATGGGCACCGGGCCGATTGCGGCGGTCCGCAAGCTGCTTGCTCGCACGGGCCACCGGCTCGAGGAGATCGACATGATCGAACTCAACGAGGCGTTTGCGGCTCAGGCGATCGACGTGATCGACACGCTCGGCCTCGATCCCCGGCGGGTCAACGTGCAGGGAGGCTCGCTGGCGATCGGGCATCCGCTGGGTGCTTCGGGGGTGAGGATCGTGACCACCCTCGTGCATGCGATGCGACGGCGGTCCGCGAGGCTGGGCCTGGCGACGATGTGCATCGGGCTGGGTCAGGGGGCCGCGATCCTGCTTGAGCGGCGGGAGGACCGAAGATGACGACCGCACCGCAGGTGTCCGGAGAGGTCTGTCCAACAGCGGCGGCGGAGTCGCTGGTGGAGCTGCTTGCCCGACGCCTCGCCGAACAGGCCGACGAGCCGGCAATCCTGGTGCCCGCCGCCTCGCGGATCTTCCCGGCTCCCTCGGCGGCGGTCGCGGCAGGCTGGACCTGGCGGGAGCTGATCGCCTCGGCCCTGGCGGTTGCCGAGAGCCTCGAGGCGGAGGGGCTGACCCGCGGCAGGCGGCTGGTGCACCTGGGGCCGCAGACCGCCGACTGGCTGGTCGTCGATCTGGCCTGCCTGCTTGCCGGCGTGGTCCACGTGGCGGTGCACGCCGAGCGGCCTGCCGGCCGGTGCGACGTCGGCTGGCTGGGCGGGGAGGCGGTGCTCGTGACCGGCCCCACCGCCACCACCAGACTGCCAGAGGTCGATGCCCGGATCATCGACTGGCGGGCCGCGGCGGCCTGTCGCCTGCTGAGCACCGGCCGGCTGGCGGCCGCGGCGGACCTCGAGCAGCGGCTGGCGAAGCGTCGTGCCGCCACCGACCCCGATGCGGTCGCGACGATCCTGCTCTCCTCGGGCACCACCGGCCGGCCGCGGGGTGTGCTCCACACGCAGCGGGCGCTTGCCGCCAACGCGACCGCAGCGGCGAGCATCTTTCTCGACGAGCCCCACGATGTGCGGCTGGCCTGGCTGCCGGCGAGCCATGCCCTGTCCCGCGTCGGTGATCTCTACAGCTGCCTGGTGCGGGGCGGCTGCCTGGCGGTGGTGGAAGACCGCCAGCGGGTGCTCGAGGCGGCCGTCGAGGCGAAGCCGGCGGTGATCCTGGGCGTGCCCGCTTTTTTCGATCGGCTCCAGCGGGCGGTGGCCACCGGAAGGATCGAGAGATTGTCTGCGGCCCTTGGCGGCAGGGTGCGGGTCTGCATCAGCGGGGGAGCTCCCCTGCGGCCGCGGACCGCCGAGGCTTTTGCGGCAGCCGGCGTGCCGCTGGTGCAGGGCTACGGTCTTGCCGAGGCCGGACCGGTGGTGTCGCTGGCCAATCCCCGCAACGCCCGGGCGGGCCTGGCCGGGCCGCCGCTTCCCGGCGTGCGGGTGCGGTGCGGCCACGACGACCAGCTGCAGGTTGCCGGGCCGAGTCTGACTGTGGGGGTGATCGAGCCGGATGCCCCGCAGCCCCGAGAGGTGGTCATCGACGGCTGGCTGGCCACCGGCGACCGGGCGAGGATCGAGCCGGACGGGCAGCTGCGATTCCTCGGCCGTCTCGTCGATGCGATCGTGCTGGCCAATGGCGAGAAGCTGGCTCCCGAAGTGGTCGAGGCGGCCCTCGAGGCCGATCCGGCGATCGTGCAGGTCTGCGTGCTCGGCGGTGGGCTGTCGCGATTGCTGGCGGTGGTCGTGCCCGACCCCGACGAACTGCGCAGCGCCATGCGGCGGATGCGGCTGCCGGTGGCCAGCCGGCGGGCCGCGGTGAACCACCCCCGCACCCTCGCCTGGATCGCCCGCCGCATCGCGGCGAGGCAGGCCGACCTCCCGGCTGCCTGGCGGGTGCGGCAGATCGTGCTGCTCGACCGGCCCTTCGATCCGGCTGAGGGCGAGGTGACCGCCGGCTTCAAGCTCCGTCGCCGTCGGATCGCCGAGCGGTTCGGTCATGCCCTGCGAGCGGCCGAGCGGTCGCCCGACCGGCTGCCTGCCGGGATGGCGGTGGTTCCCGCCGCGCCGCGGCAGACACCCCCTGCGGAACCGCCGGTGCGGTCGCCGGCTTCGCGAGCCCTCTGGGCGGGGCGGGATGCCGGTTTTGCCGCGGCAGCCGCCGCGGTGGCCGCCGGACTGCCCCCGACGACTCAGGCGACCGCCGCCGCGGCAGTGCGTTCACTCGCCGCGATGGCCGAGGGCGGCACCCTCTACGACACGGAGGGTCGGTTTTCCACGCTTGCCGAAGAGACGCTCGCCCGCGAGGGCTTCTTCGGCCTGGCCGTGCCGCGGGACTACGGCGGGGGCGGGGCTGGGTTGCTCGAGCTGGCGAGGGTTGTCTCGTTGGTCGCCGCCGAGTCGCCCACCGCCGCCGGGCTGCTCTCGGTGCATTCCACGATCGGCGCGGTCTCGGCGACGGTCGCCTTCGGCAGCCGGCAGCAGCAGACCCGCCACCTGCCCGGGCTGGCCCGTGGCGAGCCGCTCTCGATCTTCGCCGCCACCGAGCCGGATGCCGGCTGCGACCTCGGCCGCGTGCAGACACGACTGGTGGAGCGGGACGGGCGGCTGCTGCTTTCGGGTCGCAAGATGTTCATCACCGGAGCCCGCCACGGGCGGCTGGTGAAGCTTCTCGCCCGCCGAGAGGTCGCCGGCGGTGAGGAGCCGGTGGTGATCCTCGTGCGGCTGCCCCATCGCGACACCCCGCACTTCCGGCTCGAAGGCTACCCGCTTCATCCGCTGCGGCATGCCCACAACAAGGCTCTGGTGTTCGACGACTTCGAGGTTGATCCCGGCGAGATTCTTCAGCCGCCGCAGCTGCCCGGCCGCAAGGCCGACGGGATGGCGATCGTCTGGCACGGATTGAATCGGGGCCGGGTGATGCTCGCGGCCCAGGCGGCCGGCACCCTGCGACGGATGCTCCTGGCGGCGGTCGAGCAGGCCCGCAGCCGTGAAACCTGGGGCCGTCCGATCGGCAGCCGGGAACTTGTCCGGGGCCGGCTGGCGACGATCGCCACCGGCATGGTGGCCTGCGAGGCGATCGCCGCGTGGGCCGCCTGGGTGATCGACAGCGGCGAGCCGGGAGAGCTCGAGGCAATGGTGGCCAAGATCACCGCCAGCGGATTGGTGAGAGACTCGGCGATTGCGGCCTTCGGCATCCACGGCGGCCGGGCCTTTCTGGTGGGCCATCCCCTGGGCGACTCGCTGCACGACTGCCTGGCCGTGAACACCTACGAGGGAGAAAGCGGCCTGCTGGAATTGGCCGTGTTCAAGGGGCTGGCGAAGGGCCATCCCCTCGCCGTGCTGCCCAAGGGCGGTTCCTCATTGTCCGGCCTGCGAGCCCTGCTTGCCTGGAAACTCTCCGGCTGGCAGGCTGCCGCCGAAGACGGCGAGATTCTCGACGCCTCGCTGCGTCGGCATGCCCGGCGGGCGAGGCGGGGGCTGGCCCGGGCCGCCGCGGCGATCGATCGGGCGATCCGCCGTCACGGACGCAGGCTCGCTGAGCGACAACTGCTGATCACCGAACTCGTCGTGCCCGTCCGTCACTGGCTGGCTGTGCTCGCGGTGGCCCACCATGCCGATCGGGTCGCGGCGGCTCTCGACGACCACACCCGACTCGCCGCGGCCGACTGCTATTGCCGCCTGACCTCGGCGGCCGCGGAGCGTCGCGGCGGGAGCCCCTCCGACCTCGAGGCGATCGCCTCGCTCGGTGGGCGGCTTGTTGACGCCCCGGGTGTTTGTCAGCCCCGCTGATCGCCGAGGACGCGGCGGCAGCCTTGTTTCACTCCCGGCTAACTGCCAACGAGGATCGGCCACCAGCTGCAGAGATACCAGCACCTCGGCGTGGTCCACTCCGCCAGGGTGTCGAGGCTGATTGAGATCCCCCCGGGACCCAGGCCGACCTTGGCCCCGACGTCGCCACCGACGACCTCGTCGAGCAGGCCTCGCGGCTTGGAATAGCGGATGACGCGGGCCGATTCCTGCGAGAGGCCAGCCAGCTCGACAGCCCGGTCGATGGCGTCTTCGAGGAACCCGATCGAGTCGACGAGTCCCGCCTCGAGGGCCTGGTCGGCGGTGTAGATCCTGCCGCTGCTGACCGCCTCGAGCTGGGCTTCGTCCATCGCGGGGCGTCCGTCCGCCACGATCCCACGGAACCGCGCGAACATCGCGTCCACCAGGCCCTGCAGGATCTCCCGTTCCTCCTTCTCGATCTCGGGCGTACGTCGCTTGGTGGGGCTGAGCATCTCCTTCATCGGACCACTGGCGAGAGAGTCGTCGGCGATGTCGAGCCGCTCGAGCAGGGCCGAAAGATCGAACTGCGGGATGATCACGCCGATCGATCCGGTGAGCGTGGTCGGCTCGGCGAAGATCACGTCCTCGCGGCCGCCGTTGGCCATGGCCACGTAATAGCCACCGCTCGCGGCGATGCCGCCCATGCTGACCACCACGGGCAGTTCACGATCCTCGGCAAGCTTCGAAATTCGGTAGTGGAGCTCATCCGACCCGCTCACCGTGCCGCCGGGCGAGTTGATCCGCAGCACGATCGCCTTGACCTGCTCATCGGCCTCGACCCTCTCCAGCTGCCGCCGGGCGAACCCGTCTCCGCCCATGATCGCCCCGCTGATTTCCACGATCGCGACCTTCTCTCCGGCGACTTTCGAGAGGGAGTGGTACTTCTCGATCACGCGGGTGTCGGTCTGGAAGTAGGTGGCGTTGGCCCCCAGGCTGCCGAGGGCCACCAGCACGGCCACCCCGGCCACGAGCCAGGCGACGCGGCCGCTCCAGCGTGACCAGCCGCCGCCCTGTTCGAGGATCACCCGCGTCGGCTGGCCACCATGTGCAGGGGAGGCGGGCAGGGGGGGAGGTGCATCCGCGGTCATCGCTCAGGCTCCTGGGGATCGTGCGTGGGGGTGTCGAAAGACCGTGATGGGATTGTAGGCGATCGACGCGGCCCAGGAGCCAGCCGGCGATGCCGAGTTGTCAGTTTCTCGGCAGGATCGCTACGCTCGTGAACTTCCCGGTGTCGGTCGCGGCCTCCCGCGGGCACCCGGTGGTGGCAGGCACCAGCAGGCACGGACGAAAGGAGTCGCACGGTGATCGTGGCGGTCAGCACGGAATGTTTCCCAGAGCTTTCGCTCGCCGACGCGATGGAACGTCTGGCCGAACTCGAGTTCACCTCGGTCGAAATCGACGTGCACGAGCAGGGGCACCTCAAGCCGGGCCTCGTGGCGGCCGACACCGACGCCGCGATCGCCCAGTGCAGCGATCTGCAGCGGCTGCGGCCGGTGGCGGTCTCCTTCGCTTCACCCGAACTGCCCGACGCTTTCGACCGTTTCGCCGCCTGCTGCCGGCTGGCGAAGGCCCTCGGCGTGGTCACGATCGTGGTCGAATCGTCGGAACTGGGCACGCCCTTCAACGGCGAGATCGAGCGGCTGCGGCGGCTGGTGGCCATCGCCGCCGGGCTGGGGCAGGTGGTGGGCGTGAAGACCTCGGCCGACCGCATGACCCAGGATGCCGAGACGACCGCCTCGCTGTGCCGCAACGTGCCCGGCCTCGGCGTGACCCTCGACCCGAGCCATTTCATCTTTGGACACGGCAAGAAGCCCGCCAGCTGGGAGCCGATCCTGAAATACGTCTGCCATGTCCACCTGCGGGACACCAAGCCGGATGCCTTCCAAGTTCGGGTCGGGCAGGGCAACGTGGAATACGGCAAGCTCGTCTCGCAGCTGCAACGGGTCGGCTACGACCGGGCCCTGGCGGCCCACATGCCGCCCCTCGAGGGCGTCCCGCAGGCGGGTGAGCTCCGCAAAATGCGGCTGCTGCTCGAGAGCCTGCTGTGATTCCGCTTTTTCACCCGGGGGGGTGCGTAACCTTCTGCGGCTGCCGCGTGTAACGTGGGTGCCGGATGGAAGCGATCCCCCGAGGGTCCCCGGTCGATCCCGCGGCCTTGCCGCGGCGTGCCTGAAGCCCCGTCAGATCCTTTGGAGGTGTGCATGTTTCGCCCAGACTCGTCGCTCGATCGCTTTTCCCTCGATCGTTTTTCCCTTGTTGCACGCAGGCTGCCGGCAGTAGCGATGCTGGCGGTGGCGGCGCTTGCCGCGGGATCGGCGGCCGCCACGCCCTTTGACACCGACGACGTGCCCGTCAGCTCGAAGTGGGTGGCCCATGTCGACATGGATGCCTGCGTCGAGGCGAGTGTCGTCAAGCGGGCGATTGGCACCGCGCTCGATCTCAAACCGGGAGCCGAGGAGAAGCTCGACTGGGCCGCGAAGATGCTCGGCTTCGACCCGCGAACCGCCTTCCACTCCGTGACGGCCTTTGGCGAGCGGCCCGGCAAGGAGCATGCGACCCTGATCGTGCGGGCCGACGTGCGGCGGGAGTATCTCGAGAAGATGGTCGCCAAGGCGAAGGATCACCAGACCACGACCCACCGCGGGCGGACGCTGCACTCCTGGACGCAGAAGCCGTGGAAGGGTCGCGGGGGTCGCCAGGCCCACGGTGCCTTTCATGCCGACGACACCCTCGTCTTTGCTCCCGATCTCGAGTCGCTCGAGCGGGCTCTCGACGTGCTCGACGGGGAGGCCGAGTCGATCGACGAGAATTCCCCGCTCGCCGGCCGGACGAAGCCGGGCACGATCCTGCTTGTCCGCGGCGAGGTCGCCGGCGAGGCGGCCGAGAAGCCAATGCTGCGACAGGTCGAAAAGCTGCGGCTGGCGATCGGCGAATACGACGGCAAGTCGTTCCTCCGCCAGCGGTTCGTGATGCGGTCAGAAGAAGCGGCCGAGCAGGCTGTCGCCGTGGGTGAGGGGTTCAAGGCCCTCATGCAGCTGCGGGTCGACGACGAGGTCGCTGAGGCTGCGAAGGTGGTCGACGGCTACAGGATCGCCCGTGGCGGCACGAGCGTGACGGTCGCCTGGGATGCCGAGGCTGACGACGTGGGCATGCTCGTCGAGAAGGGGATGCGGAAGTGGGCCGCCAAGATGGCCCGTCGCGGCGGCTATGGCGACTGCGGCAAGGGCGGCTGCGGCAAGGGGTGCGGGGGCGGCAAGTGTGGCAAGTGTGGCGAGGGCGGCCGGTGTGGCAAGGATGGCTGCCGGGACCGCGGCAAGGGCGACGGGGATTCCGGGAAATCGCCGCAGCGTTCGTGGCAGGATGAGGAGTTTTAGTGTGAGTCCCTCCGGGTCGTGAGTGATGCCGCCGACGAATCCTGCCCAGGCAACGGGTGCGTCCTGTGACGAGTCCGCCGACGTGCGGTTCGAGGAGAGCCGGCTTGCCGCCGAGGCGGCAGCCGGCTGTCGGCGGAGCTTCGAGACGCTCCTGGGCCGCTTCGAGGTCCCGATCCTTCATTTTCTGAGGGTCAGGGGCCTTGGGAGTGAGGCCGAGGACGTGGCCCAGGAGGTGTTTCTCGCGGCTTGGCGATACCGCATGCGGTACGACCCTGCCCGTCCCTATGCCGCCTGGATCTTCACCATCGCCCGCCGGCTGGCGTGCAACCATCGCCGGCGACGCCGGCCGGTGGCCGAGGCGGACGCGGTCCTCGCTGCGGTAGCGGCCGGGCCGGGTCCGCAGGAGGCGGCCCTGCGGCAGAGCGAGGGCGAGGCCGTCTGGCAGGTCGCGGGCCGCGTGCTCACCGAGCCGCAGCTGACAGCGCTGTGGCTGAGGTATGTCGAGGACCTCTCGATCGCCTCGATCGCCGGGGTGCTTGGCCGCTCCCTTGGCAGCGTCAAGCTTCTGCTTCATCGCGGCCGCCGACGGCTCTCGCTGGCCCTCGGCGAGGAACACGCGGCCACCGCCTCAAAGGCTCCGCGGAGGCCCCGATGAGCATCGACACACCGCCAAGCGGCGACCCGTTGATCGATCGGCTGCGGTCTGACGCGGCCCGCTTTCGCCCTCGTCCCGACCCCGCCTTCCGCGGCGCGGTGCTCGACGCGGCCGGGCGAAGGCTGCCGGCGTCGCGGGTGGGTTGGGCGGCTGTGGCGGTGGGTCTGCTCTGCCTGGCAGCCTGGGGCGGGTTTCGCATCGCGGGAGGGTCGTCCCGGCCGGCGGTGGCCGAGGCGCTGCCGCCGATCGACGAGGTGGCGGCTGATCTGCCCGAGGTTGACGTCGAGCGGTGGCTGCTCGCGGCGCTGGGCCTGCCCGATACCGACCGCCTGATCGCCGAGTTTGACGCAGCAGCGGTGCAGCTTGCCGAACTCGCCGCGAACTCCGAAAGACCCGGCCCGTAGTCCGGTGCGGCCCGCACCGGCACCGACTCGGCCCGCACCGGCACCGCCCCTGCCCGCGCCGGCACACTTCACCCCGCTCGCCCGCAGCCCAAGGCCACGACGCGAGTCACTTCAGCGTGGCGCCGGTCGCCTCGGCGCGGCTGGCCATCTCGGCATACATCTCGGCCCGTTCGGCGTCGCCCTGCTCGGCATACATCGTCGAGAGATTGCCGTAGGCCACCCCCAGCGATCGTTCCTCGAGTTCTTCAGCCGCGACCGCGGCAACCATCAGATCGACGCCGCGGCCGGAAAGCTCCATCGCCTCCTTCCGTTTCTCGACCTGCCAGAATGAGATCGCCATGCTGACGTAGGATTCACCCTGCCGGCCGAGCTCGCCACGCTGGGCGAAGGAGGGGTTTTCCTCCCACAGCGGAAGCGTTCGCTCAAACCAGGTGACCGCCGTCTCGTGGTCGCCCTCCTGAAGGCTGTGCAGAATGCCGATGCGAAAGAGCAGATCGCCAAACTCGCGACGCTCATCGAGGGTCAGCTGTCGCTGCTCACCACCCCGCTCGAGGTAGGCCGCGGTGAGGGTCGCATTTTCAAGCATGTCGGCGGTGTCGCCGCGAATCTGGGCGGCGGTCAGGGCGTCGATGAGTCCGTGGCCGACCTCCCAGTCGATCTGCCGCAGCCGCCAGGGATCATCGACCTTCTCGGCAAGCTGCGAACGCACCGCCAGCAGCCGCTTGACCCAGGGCATCGGGTCCTCGGCGTCGGCTGAGGCCGCACAGATCTCGAGCACGCCCTGGCAGAGCCGTAGTTCCAAGGTGGCGTTGCCGCCCTCCTCCTCGCGGAGGTCGGCGGCAAAATTTTCGGCCCGCTTGGTCCACTTCGGCAGGACCCGTGCCTTTTGCTGCCAGTTACCACTGGCGATGGCGAGCGCCGTGCCGAGGTGGGCGTCAAACTCGATGTCCATCGCGGCCCGGCGGATCGGCCCGGAGTGCGACTTGCAAAGCGGTGAGGCCTGTCGGATCGCGGCGGTGAAATTGGCGACGGCCTGCTCGTAGTCGGGAGTCGGCATGGCCAGTTCGATTCGGCCGAGCTGCCGCTGGGCCTGGGCGAGCATCAGCGGGGGGAGTTCCTCGCGGTTGACGACCTGCATCACGCGGCTGCGGGCCTCGTCAAACTTGCCGATGGCTGTGAGCACCTCCGCCCGTTTGAGTGCCGTCCAGGGATCCTCGGGATTGAGCTTTTCAGCCGTTTCCGCCAGTCTGGCGGCCTCGATCCAGCGGCCCTGGTCGCACAGCAACACCAGCAGCAGCCGATGGGCCCGGCGGTGTTGGGGATCGATCTCCACGGCGTATTGCAGGTCGACGATCGCGTTGGCCACGCTCGTCTCGAGGTCGCCCTCGGCCCGCAGCACGAAGGCCTCCGGGTCGAGCGGTTCGAGCATCACCGCCTTGGCCGCCTGGGTGCCCGGCTCGACGCCGAAGATCACGCCCCGTTCCGGGAAGACTTCGCCCACCGAAACCCCCTCGGCATCGAGCACCGAGACGGTTCGCAGATCGGCGATGTCGAGCTGGCGGGCAAGTTTGGAAACGGCCACCGGCTCGGCGAGCCGGATGTAGATCGAGCCCACCACGTCACCGTCGAGGATCACCTCGACCCGCTCGAACGGCTCGATCTCCCAGAAAAATCCCTCGGTGCCGTCAGCCCTCTCGAACGACTCGCCGTCGCCCCAGGCGGCGAAGAGTTCCTCGCGGGTCGTGGTGCCGGGCAACACGCCATTGAAGCTTGCCGGATCGATCGCGAGGGTCGGGGTCTCGTCGGGGGCGATCGCCACCGGACGGCTCGCCTCGACGGCCGGTCGGGGACTCGTCGGCGAGGGCTCGACGGTCTTTGTCGCCGGCTTGTCCTCCTCGGCCACGTCGACCGCGTCGGCAATTGTGACCGGTTCGGCGACCGGTTCGGCGACCGCTTCAGCCGGCGCGGGAGAGTCAGCGATTTCCGCCGGTACGGCGGGGTCGATCGGCTCAACCGGTTCGGTGGCCTCCGGCTCCGAAGGGCCGGCATCTGCCGACTGCTCAGCCGCTGCTGCGGGAGGCAGGTCAGGTGTGGCCGGGGGCACATCGGTGGACGTTGTTGTCTCGACGGTTTCATCCGCCGAAGACTCCTCGGCGACGAGGTCGTTCCAGCCACCGGTGAGCGTGGCGAGGCCGGCAGCCGATCCCATCGACCGCGAGCGGAGCAGACGTCCGCCGGGCCGGCCGGCAAGTCGCCGCGGCTCGTCGCTGGCCCTGGAGACCGCCACCGGCGAGGGACGTGCGTCCTCCACGGCCTTCTTCGGCGTGAACACCCGCGACGCGGTCGGCAGTCGCCGTGGCCGATTCGCCTCAGTCTCAGTCGCGCCGGCGTGGGCGGAGAGTTCGAGTGGTTTGGCGACACGCTTGACGTTGCTGCCGAGCGACTCAATCCAGCCCGGCAGCCGCATCAGGGTTCGGGGCGAACCCTCCTCGGCGGGGGCAGCGTCGTCGGCAACGGCAACCGACGTGAGTGTCAGGCCGACGGCCGTCGCACAGGCGACAAGGCGGCAGCGGGCGATCCAGGGCTCGAGAGCATTCCACCGGGTGGCCACGTGAGGTTCCTCCATGCACGGTCCTGATCCCCTCCACAGCCATCGTCTGCCAGGGATCACTTCGGACACTAGGCTGCCTACGCTAGTGAGTCCAGACCAGATTCCTCCGTTGTCTCGTCTTTCCCGGTTGAAGGCTCGGGGCGTGGAGTCTCAGAGATCACCGCAGGTAGAATTCATCCATGGAGACGCCCCCGCTGTCAGCGCAACTTGCCGAGGCTTCCCCGCCCTCCTGTCTTGTGGTGGGCGGTGGCTTGGCGGGTCTGGCGGCTGCCGAGGCCGCGGTTCGGCACGGCTGGCGGGTGTGGCTCGTGGAGGCCTCCGCTCGGCCCGGCGGCATGATCGCCAGCGAGCGGCACGATGGCTGGCTCGTCGAGCACTCCGCCGACAGCTTCCTCGCTTCCCGACGCGAAGCGATCGAAGTCGTCGAGCGTCTCGGCCTTTGCGATGCGTTGATCGGCATCCGGCCCGAGTGTCGCCGGGCGTTGGTGGTTCGCGGCGGGCGGCTGCTGTCGGTGCCCCGCGGGTTTCGCCTGCTTGCCCCGGGCAGCCTGGCGGGCCTGCTGACCACGCCCCTGCTCTCGCCAATCGGGCGGCTGCGGGTGCTGCTCGAGCGATTCGTACCGGCCCGGCCGGAGTCGGCCGGCGAGGAGAGCCTCGCCGATTTCTCGCGTCGCCGGCTCGGCCGCGAGGCATTCGAGCGGCTCGTGCAGCCGCTTGCCGGCGGTATCTGGACCGCCGACCCCCACAAGCTCGGCATGGCGGCAGCATGCGGCGACTTTCTGAAAATGGAGCGCGACCACGGCAGTCTCTGGGCCGGCGAGGCGGCACGGCTGCGGGCCGCCGGCCGGCAGTCGGAGGCGACCGGGGCCCGCTACGGCCAGTTTGTCACTCTCGCCGAGGGCCTCGAGACGCTGCCGCGGGCCTGGATGACGACAATCGAGCAGCTCGGAGTCAGGCGGCTCGCCGCCAAGCTCGAGCGGCTCGAGCCGCTCGAGCTTTGCTACCGCGGCCATCTGCAGCCGGCTATCGGTGGCGACTCGCCGCTCGAGGTCACCGCTGACGCGGTGGTGCTTGCCGTGGCGGCACCGGAGGCGGCCCGCCTGGTGGGCGGCTGGGCCGACACCCTCGCCGGGGAGCTTGGGCAGATCGAATATGCCGGCTCGGCGGTGGTCTCGCTGGGAGTCGCCCGTGGAGATGTCGACCATCCGCTCGACGCCGCGGGCCTGGTGGTGCCCGCGATCGAGGGCAGGCGAATCCTCGCGGTGAGTTTTTCCAGTTCGAAGTTTCCGGGGCGGGCGCCGGAGGGTTCGGTGCTGATGCGGGTCTTCATCGGCGGCGCGCTCGACCCGGCCGCCGCCAGGCTGGACGATGCCTCCCTCGAGCGAATCGCCTTGGAGGAAACGCGAAGCCTGCTTGGGGTGCGAGGCCGGCCGCAGCTGATGCGGACCAGCCGCTGGGAGGCCGCGATGCCCCAGTATCACGTGGGCCATCTCGAGCGGGTGGCCCGCATCATGCAGGCCGCATCGGAGGTGCCCGGGCTGGCCCTTGCCGGGGCGGCCTACGAGGGAGTCGGCATTCCGCAGGTGATCGGCTCGGGCTCCCGAGCCGCACTGCGGGCGATCGCTACTTCTTCTTGCCGCCCTCGGCAGCCGGCTCCTCGGCCTTCGCCTTTTTCTTCTTCTTGAGCACGACCTTGTAGACACGCACCTTCGGCAGCCCGAGAGGACGCTGACCGTCTTCCCACTTGCCGAGTTCCTCGAGCTTCGCGATCCGCTCGGCACGGGTCAGCACACCCCGCGGCCGGGAGGCGCCCTTTCTGACCCGCAGGCTCTTGTCCATCGTCATCGGATCGTTTCCTGTCGCGGCCGCGTGTCGAAAAACCCCGCCACCGGCCGCTGCGGTTTCAGGCGGGGAGGCAAAAAACGCGGAAGACTGCAATGTACGAAGGCCGGGGGGCCGCTTCAAGGCCCGGAACGGCCACGGGGGCTCAGGCCTTGCCGGCGACCTTGGCGAGCGCCGCGATGACCTGCTCCATCGACTCCGGCCTCGAGGCGGGCTCGGCGGCGAGGCAGGCCATGATCAATTCCGCAAGCGGCTCGGGCATGCCTTCCCACAACAGACGGATGTCGGTCGGGGGCGAGTCGTGGAGCATCGCGGCCTGGCCGCCGCCTCCCCGCGGCCAGGGCAGCTGCCGGGTGCAGATCTCGAAGGCGGTGACGCCGAAGGAGAAGATGTCGATGCGGCGATCGGCCTGCCGTCGCCGCACGATCTCCGGAGCCATGTAGTCGGGGGTTCCCACGCGATTGCCCGGCTGCAAAAAGGCGGGCCGGTCGGGCACCGAGAGCCCGAAGTCGATCAGCACCAGCCGGCCCTCGGGGTCGAGCACGAAGTTCCGCGGGCAGATGTCGCGATGCACGAAGCCGGCCTTGTGGACGGTGTCGATCGCCCGGGCCGCCTGGCGGATGAGGTTGAGCCGTGCCCGCGGCGGGATCGGCTTTTCGCTCGCGAGGATCGCGTGCAGGCCCTTGCCATCGACGAACTCCTGCACGATGTAGCGGGATCCGTCGGCCGCCACACCCCATTCGAGGGTGCGGACCACGTTGGGGCCCTCGATCCGCGAGCCGATCTCGCCCTCGCTCGGCTTCCCGAGGCCCTTGTAGCGGGCCTCGACCGGATCGACCTTTTTCGAGTCGAGGATCTTGAGGCCGACCACCCGGCCGCTGGAGAGATCCTTCGCCTTGTAAAACTTCGACATCGTGCCCGCGACCGCCTCCCGCAACCGCTCGAAGCGGGTCGAGAGGTCGACCTTGGGCCGGGAACTGAAGAGGCCCTTCAGCGAGTCGAGCAGTCCCATGAAAGCGGTTCCTGGTCGTCGGTCTCGTGGCCAGGACTACCGCCTGCGGCCTCGTTGAGTTCGAAGAGCACCGGATTGAGCGGATCGTTCATGATCTCTCCGACCCGAGTGGCGGGAGTCCAGGTGCGGTGGTCGTTTTCCTGGTAGGAATTCCTCGGCTCGGCCAGCCGCATGTCGCGATCCATGAAGATCACGGTGTGCACCTTGCGGGGTGAATCGCTGGTGTTGGGTCCGGCACGGTGGAGGGTCCAGCCAAGATGAAAGGAGACATCGCCAGCGGCAAACGGCTCGCTGACCTCCTCGAGGCCGAGGCCGGTGATCTGGTCGCGGATCACCCGCTCCGACTCGTCGGAAATCGCGAGCTCACGGCCGATTCGCTTGCGATGGCTGCCGCGGGCAAAGGCGAGCGGGCCCATCTCCTGCGGCACCGCGTGCAGCGGGATCCAGGCGGTCACCGAGAGGCCGCTGGCCATCGGCCAATATTGCTGGTCGGCGTGCCAGGGCGTGAAGCCGCCGGAGGGCTCTTTGTAGAGGGCCTGGTCGTGCCACATCCGCACCCCGCGGGTGCCCAGCAGGGCGGTGGCGATTCCCGCGAGTCGCCGGGAGAAACTCAGCCGCCGGGCGGCCTCGCTCTTGGTCCACAGGTTGCCCACCTGGATGAAGGCCTTGGCGTAGGTGTCCCGCTGGTCCATTGGCACGCCCGCAAGGGGATTGTGCTGGAACGTCAGCCGCGTGATCTCCGTTTCATACTCCGCGAGGATTTCAGGAGTGAAGACCCCCGCAAGCCGGATGAACCCGTCGGCCCGGAAGCGTTTGATCGCCTCCGCCGCGATCGGGTAGGGCTCGTCGAGTGCCGCGGAACTTCCGGAGACGTGTGGTGTGTCGTGCATCGAGAGAAACGTGAATGCCCGATGATTCGCCGAATCTGATTGCCCGCGTCTAACGCGGGCCCCTTGTCCGACGAGGGTTGTCTGTTGGCTCGCAGCCCTCTTCGGGCGGCGTCAGGACTGCTTGAGACGGGAGAGTTCCTCGTGGGCTGCGGCGAGTTCGCCTTCGATCCTCGGCACATCGGCCGGATCATCGGGCTGCTGCTTGGCACCGGCGAGCTGCTGCTGCAGTTTCTGGATCTTCTGCTGCAGCACCTCCATCCGCTTCTTCTGCTTTTTGTCCATCACCGCCCCTTTGACGAGAATGTCGGGAATGCCCGGGAGTCAGACTGGCCGTCATCATCCGGCCGGAATTATTCGCCGGTGTCACCCACCGCCCCTGCAGCTTCGTCTTCGCGGGTGAAGACCGAGCCACCTTCCCCGTAGCGTTCTGACTCGGCCTCGGCTCCCGTCGGGGCGGCGGGCATCGCGACTCCCTCCTCCCCGGCTGCCGCAACGTTGGGACCGGTGTGGAGGCCCCGCATCCAGCCGGAGATCAGCACGACGCCGATTGCCAACAGCAGCGTCACCGAGAGCCAGCGGCCCCGGTTGGCCCGCATCCAGGCGGTGCCCTCTCCGCGGCCGACGAGGCCGCTTGCAAAGTAGAAGACCGCCAAGGCCAGCAGAAACTTGACCCCGAAAAGCGCGTGGTAGCCGTTCTGCCGCATCCATGTGCCACCGTCCCAGGCCTTCGCCGCCTGATTGAACAAGAGGAAGTTGGCCAGGCCGCTGGCCAGCAGCAGCGTGATCGCGCCGATCACCCAGGGCAGCCACCTGCGGCGGATCGCCTCGTGC
The DNA here is from genome assembly GCA_964600785.1 of uncultured Chitinophagaceae bacterium. Classification (GTDB taxonomy): domain Bacteria; phylum Planctomycetota; class Planctomycetia; order Pirellulales; family UBA1268; genus M30B53. Next base: position 8,402 of record CAZRKH010000122.1, on the reverse strand, counting down.
AGCGAGGACTGGGTCTCGGTGTCGAGCGAGCTCATCGCCGGGTGGAGACCGTAGCGGGCAAAGAACAGCCCTCCGACCGCCACGATCGCCCCGAGGATGTGGGCCCAGCGGAGCGCGGCGAGGTAGAGTTGTTCGGTCAGTTCGGGTGTCATACTCGGTTCCTCGGTAACGCGGGACGGTGGCGATCAGGCGGCTCGGCCGGCAGGCTGCCGATCTCTCGAGACACTCCGCATGGTACCCGAGTCGCGGGGGCCGCCCAAGCGTGGGCGGGCCCCGGCGAGCCGGGCGGGCTTTCGCCGAAAGAGTCGCAGCCATGATCGAACCAACCGAGATTCCTGGTGCCGAGATCCACCAGCGGTGGATGCGGCTGGCCCTCGAGGAGGCCCATGCGGCCGCGGCGGAGGACGAGGTTCCCGTCGGCGCCGTGATCGTGGCGGCCGGCCGCGTCGTCGCCTCGGGCCACAACCAACGAGAGCAGCTGCAGGATCCCACCGCCCACGCCGAGATGATCGCGCTGACGCAGGCGGCGGCGAGCCTCGGCAGCTGGCGGCTCGAGGGCTGCGTGCTCTATGTCACCCTCGAGCCGTGTCCGATGTGCGCCGGCGCGATCCTGCAGGCCCGTCTGCCGCTGGTGGTGTGGGGCGCGGCCGACCCCAAGGCCGGGGCCGTCGCCTCGCTCTACCGGCTGTTTGAAGACGAGCGGCTCAACCATCGCGTCGAGCATCTCGGGGGCGTGCTGGCCGCCGAGTGCGGCAGGGTGCTGAGCGACTTCTTCCGCGGCAAGCGGTGAAAGGCGGCCCGCCCCGCTGCCGCTGAGCCTCGACCTGCTACCGCCGGTCGATGGTGGGAAACTCGCGGAGATGCTCGCCGGTGTAGATCTGGCGGGGCCGGCAGATCTTCTTCGTCGGCGAGTGGTGCATCTCGATCCAGTGGGCGATCCAGCCGGGGAGGCGGCCCATCGCGAAGAGCACCGGAAACATCTGCACCGGGATGCCCATCGCCCGGTAGATGACGCCGGAATAGAAATCGACGTTGGGATAGAGCTTCCGCTCGATGAAATACTCGTCGGCGAGCGCCACCTCCTCGAGCTTCTGGGCGATATCGAAGATCGGGTCGCGGATGGCGAGCTTGGCGAGCAGCTTGTCGCAGGTGGCTTTGATCAGCCGGGCACGAGGGTCGTAGTTCTTGTAAACGCGGTGGCCGAACCCCATCAGGCGGAAGCCGGAATCCTTGTTTTTCGCCATGTCCACATATTTCTGCACGTTGCCCCCGTCCTCGACGATCGTCTCGAGCATCTCCACGCAGGCCTGATTCGCTCCTCCGTGCAGCGGGCCCCAGAGGGCCGAGATGCCCGCGGAAATGCTGGCGAAGAGGTTGGCATCACTCGAGCCGACCATCCGCACCGTGGAGGTCGAGCAGTTCTGCTCGTGGTCGGCATGCACGATCAGGAGCATGTCGAGGGCGTCGGCGAAGTCGGGGTCGCAGTGGTACTCCTCGCAGGGCACCGCGAACATCATCTGCAGGAAGTTTTCGCAGTAGGAGAGGTCGTTCCGCGGGTACATCAGCGGCTGGCCGATCGACTTCTTGTAGCTGTAGGCCGCGATCGTCGGCAGCTTCGCGAGCAGCCGATGCACGCTCACCTCGACCTGCCGCGGATCCCGCACATCGAGTGAATCCTGATAGAAGGTGGAGAGGGCGCCCACCACGCTGCCCACGATCGCCATCGGGTGGGCGTCCCGCGGAAAGCCGTTGTAGAAGTTCCGCATGTCCTCGTGGATCATGGTGTGGTGGGAGAGCGACTCGCGGAAGCCGTCGAGTTCCTCGGCAGCGGGCAGCTTGCCGTAGATCAGCAGGTAGCTGACCTCGATGAAGTCGCACTTCTCGGCGAGCACCTCGATCGGGTAGCCGCGATAACGGAGCACCCCATCTTCGCCGTTGAGGAAGGTGATTCCGCTGGTGGTGCTGCCGGTGTTGACGTAGCCCTCGTCGAGGGTCACGAGGCCCGATCCGCCCCGCAGCCGCGAGATGTCGATCGCCCGTTCGTTTTCGCTGCCCACGATGATCGGCAGATCGAGCGATTCACCGTCGAATTCGAGTTTTGCCGTGCCTCCCGGCGAGGCGGCCGGGGCCGGCGGGGCCGGGGGTGTGATCGGGCGGGCATTCCCGCGGTGCGTGGCGGTGCTCATCGGTAGGTGCCTGGGGTGACCGCCGGAACCGTAGGGTGATCTGGGCCGATCGCCCGAGGGAGACCGAATTCCGCCGGCTCCGCGGCAGTCTATCGGCCCCCGAGGGCCGCGGCAACGAGCCCTACCGCCGCGAGGACGCGGCTGCCGCCGCCTGCTGGCCGCTCCGGCCTGGCGACTGCTCGTCGTCGAAGATCGTCCACACCGGCGTTCGATCGCGAAGCCGGGCAAGGTAGACCTCGATCGCCTGCTTGTGTCGCTGCTCGAAGAGCGTGTCGCGGATCTCGACCTGGGCCTCGAGGAACGAGACGCGGCCCGCCTCGATCCGCTCGGTGACGCGGATGATGTGCAGCGCCCGGTCGTCCTCGAGAATCGTGCTGAGTTTGCCCACCGGCAGGCTGAAGATCGCCTCGTCGAGCACGTCGGATCGCAGGCTGCCCTTGCTCGTCCAGTCGAAGCTGCCGCCGCTTGCGGCGGTGGGCCCCTCGGAGGCCTCGCGGGCGACATCGGCGAACGGTTCGCCCGAGAGCACGCGGTTGCCGAGGCTGGCCAGGCGGTCCCAGGACTCCTCCCGCGTTCGTCCGCCGCCGAGCCGCACGGTCAGCTGCTCGAACCGCGCCTTGGCCGGAAACTCGTAGTCGTCGAGGTGCTCCTGGTAGTAGGCGATCAGGTCGGCATGGGGAATCTCCCCGCCCACTTCGTCGCCGAGCGCCTGCTGGAGCCACTGCTGGGCGAGGGCACGCTGGAAGAAGGTCTTCCTGATGCCCTCGAGTGACTGGCCACGCGATCGCAGGAGTTGCTCGTATTCCATCGAGTTGGCGACGCCGGCCGACTCCATCATCTTGGAGAGCTGCTCCTCGTCGAAGGCGCGGTTGACCTTCTCCTCGATTTCGGGGAGGTGCTCCTCCGGGATCGTGCGGCAGGCATCGACGTAGACGATCAGGGATTCGATGTGTTGCGTCAGGAGGTGACGGTAGACCTGGAGTTTCAGTTCGCGGACCCGTTCCGGCGGCAGCCCCGGCGTCACCTTTTCGAGCCATTCGACCACGCTCGGCGTGAGCAGGTCGCTCTCGAGCACCACCTCGGGGCCGACCCGGGCCACCACCATCGCCGTCTGCAGCGGCTTGGCGTGGGCCAGCAGGGCATCGCCGGGGGGTGCAGGAGCGGCTGCGGCTTGCGTTTCCGGTAGCGGGGTCGTGCCGCCTGCGGGGATCTCCTCGGTGTAGCCCGCGGCGGTCACCGCCGAGGCGTTGTCGGTCGGCTCGACCGCCGAGGCCGGCAGCACGCCCTCGCCGCCGGCTGCGGGTTCATCATCGCTCAGGGCCAGCGGCACCAGCGGGCTCGTCGGGTCTTTGCGGATGCTCGAGAGAACATGGCTGTCGCTCTCGACTGCCGATGGCCAGGAATCGGGCCGGCTGACCGGCTCGGGCACGTTGGGCCGGCGGGTCGGGGTGTCGACTCCGTTGCGGTCCGAGCCGGCCCGGGCGGGGGCCCGCGAGGCCCCCCGGGTCTGCTCCTCGAATTGGTTGGCGATCCGTTGGCCGTGAGCCCGGCTTCCGATAAGCATCGCCGAGATGGCGATCAATCCGGCCACGATGAAAGGTACGGGCGGTCGGCCCACGGCAGGCTCCTCAACTTCTTTTCCGCCTTCGGAAAAACGCCGCGAGACACTAGAAGGGCCCACCCTGCGTGGCAACAGCGGAAAACGGCAGAAAAAACGCTGCCAGCCGCCGGAAAACCAGCGTTTTGTCTCACGAATACCTGGACAAGCCCGGGGGTGAGATGCTATAAATACGGTGGGTTCGGGAGGAAAATTCCACCGTGCCTGCGAACGTCTCAGACTCTGAGCGGCCCTTGGGGAATTCAGCGGAAGGTGATTGCGATGGGTATTCGAAAGACTTTCGGTCTGGCCGTCCTTGCGGTTTCACTCATCTGCGGCGGAATTGCGGACGCGGCCGTTATTCTCAGTGACGATTTCGCCGATGCGGATCGCTCGGGTTCCAACGGGACGATCGGGGCGTGGGACATCGTCAACGGCATCTCTCCACCGTCCACCACGTTGACGTTCTTTGATGGCGATTCACCGACACAACTTGGATTTTTCAACAACAGCTTGAATCCCGGCACATTTGACGTCAACAAAAACATGACGTTCGGTGGCTGGGACACCACGATCGACCTTGTCGTCGGAGCGGCCGACATCAATCTGACGTCGCTCGTGCTGGATATGAAGCTGACAAATGGCAGCGGTGCAGGTCAGACCACAGGCAATAAGTCCGGCCAGATGCTCGTTGCGTTTTTTGACGCAGAAAGCGGTTCGGTAGGCTCGGCGGATCTGGGGGGCAACGTCGGGTATCCCAGCGTTTCCTACCAGCGAACACTCGATCTTGCCGGTATCACCCTTTCCGCAGGACAGGCCTACACCATGGTCATCAGTGCGCGCGGCGAGGGATGGGGTCACCATAAAGCCTTGGACGCAATAGAACTCAACGGCGATCTTGCTGTTTCTGTCCCCGAACCTGCGTCACTGACACTCGTTGGCCTGAGTGTGATTGGCTTGGTTGGTTTCTCCCGCCGCAGGCGGTGACTCGCGCCACGGATCGTGCGGCACCGCTACCTTTTCAGACGTCCGTCTCGAAGACGGCGTCGTGAACTGGCGGAATGGATTTGATATCCAGATCGATGAGCGACCGGACGCTCGCCAGGAGTTTGTTCGGGTCGGCGAGGGTGTCGGCATGCAGCGGTACGACGGCCGTCTTCTGATCGACCACCCGCACAACGCGGTTCTTCTTGGCCGCGGCCCGCCTCAGGGCGTCGATCCGCTCGCGATCGTGGTGGCCGATCATGATCATGCCCGAGTGCCGCGTGATCGAGTCGATGCCCCAGGAGGCCGCCAAGGCCCGCAGGCGGGCCTGCTCGCAGAGCCGCCGGACGGGCTCCGGCGGCGGCCCGAAGCGGTCGGCCAGTTCCGCCTCGATGTCGTCGACCTGCTCGGCCTGGTGTGCCCGTGAGAGTCGGCGGTAGACGTCGATCTTGCTGCGGAGGTCGGCCACATAGTCCCGCGGCAGAAAAGCCTCGCCGGGGAGGTCGAGATTCACGCTCGGCGGCTCGGCCGGCGGCAGCTGCCTGAGGTCACGCACCGCCTGCTCGAGGAGCTTGCAGTACAGGTCGTAGCCGACCACGGCGATGTGGCCGCTCTGCTGGGTGCCCAACAAATTGCCCGCCCCGCGGATCTCGAGATCCCGCATCGAGAGCGAGAATCCGGCCCCCATGCTGGAAAACTCCTGGATCGCCCGGAGCCGGCGGGCGGCGGTCTCGGTGAGCCGTGTCTTTTCGTCGACGAGCAGGTAGCACCAGGCCCGGTGGTGGCTGCGGCCGACGCGGCCGCGGAGCTGGTGGAGATCGGCCAGGCCGTAGTGGTCGGCCTCGTTGATGAAGATCGTGTTGGCCCGCGGGATGTCGAGGCCGCTTTCGATGATCGTGGTGGCCAGCAGGATGTCGGCCTCGCCGCGGACGAAGGCGAGCATCACCTCTTCGAGCTGGTGCTCGCCGAGCCGGCCGTGGGCGATCACGATCCTCGCCTCCGGCACGATCGACTCGATCTTCGCCCGCACTTTGTGGATGTCCTGGATGCGGTTGTGCACGAAGAACACCTGTCCGCCCCGGGCCAGCTCCCGCTCGATCGCATGCCGCACCAGTCCGCGATCCCAGCGGAGCACACGCGTTTCCACCGGCTGGCGGTTGGCCGGCGGCGTGGCCAGGCTCGAGATGTCGCGGATGCCGAGCATCGCCATGTGGAGCGTGCGGGGGATCGGCGTGGCGGTCATCGTGAGCACGTCCACGCTCGCCCGCAGGGCCTTGAGCCGCTCCTTGATGTCGACGCCGAACCGCTGTTCCTCGTCGATCACCACCAGCCCCAGCCGTGCGAAGTGGATGTCGGCCCCCGCCAGGCGGTGGGTCCCGATCACGATGTCGACCTTGCCGGTGGCGAGCCCCTCGATCGTCTCGCGGCTGTCGGCCGTGCCGGAGAGCCTTGAGAGCGAGCGGATCTCGAAGGGATATTCCGCGAAGCGTTCGGCGAAGGTGCGACGATGCTGTTCGGCGAGCACGGTGGTCGGCACGAGCACCGCCACCTGGTGGCCCGAGTCAGCCGCCTTGAAGGCCGCCCGCATCGCCAGCTCCGTCTTGCCGAAGCCGACATCGCCGCAGAGCAGCCGGTCCATCGGCCGCGGCCGCAGCATGTCCTCGCGGATGGCGGTGATCGCCGAAAGCTGATCGGGTGTCTCGTCGTAGGGGAAGGACGCCTCGAAGTCCCGCTGCCAGTCGCTGTCGTCGGGGAAGGCGATTCCCGGCCGGCTTGCCCGTCGCGCCTGCAGGCGGAGCATGTCGGCGGCCATGTCGGCGACGGCCTCGCGGACCGCCTGCTTCTGCCGCTCCCAGGCCCGGCCGCCGACCTTGGCGAGCTTGGGTGTGAGCTTCGTGCCGCCGACATACTTCTGCACCAAGTCGATGCAGGTTGCGGGCACGTAGACCCGGGTGCCCTCGGCAAACTCCAGCTCCAAAAACTCCTCGGTGCGGTCGGCCTTCTCCAGGAGCTTGAGCCCCCGGTAGCGGCCGATCCCGTGGGCCACGTGGACCACATGATCGCCCTCGTGGAGATCGAGGAAGGTGTCGATCGCCCGCGAGAGGCGGTGCCGCGGCGTGCGGCGGACAACGTCCTCGCGGCGGAAGAGCTCCGCGGCGCTGATCACCACCAGCCGTTCGGGCACCAGGCGAAAGCCGGCTGACAGGTGGCCCACGGCAAAGTGCAGCCGGCCCTCGGCCGCCGGCCGGCTGCCCGCGAAGAGTTCGCCGAGGCGGTGGATCTCCGCCTCGCTCGGGCAGACGATCCAGACTTCCTGGTCGCGGCCGACCGTCTCCAGTTCCTCTTTGACCCGGTCGAGCACGCCGGTGAACCGCTCCACGCTCTCGATGGCCAGTTCGGCGGAGGCCTCCAGGCTCGCAGTCGCGACCGCCGAGAGGGTCACCGAGGGGAAGCGGTAGATCCTGGCAAAGACATCCTCGGGTTCTGAGAGGTTGGCCACGCTCTCATGGAGCCGCGTGTGGCAGCGGCGGGCCTCGGCGTCGAGTTCCATCGGTTCGACGAGGGCAAAGGCCGAGCCGGCCGGCAGAATTTCGGTGAGCTGCACGCGGGGGGTGTTTTGGCCATCGTCGCCCCCGAGGGCCGTGAGGTCGATCGCCTCGAGATCCTCAACGCTCCGTTGGCTGACGATGTCGAAGGAACGCAGCGACTCGATCTCGTCTCCGAACAGCTCGATGCGGACCGGCCGCTCCCAGTCGGGGGCGAAGAGATCGACGATGCCGCCACGGCGGGCAAAGGAGCCGGGCATCTCAATCGCGTCGTAGCCCCGCCAGCCGCGGGCCACGAGCCAGTCGGCGAGTTCCGCGGGGTCGAGGCTGCCGCCGACCGCCAGCCGCCGGGTGTCGGCCTGGATCGCCCGTGGGTCGGGGAGGGGCGAGAGCAGGGCCTGGATGCTCGTGACGAGAATCGCCGGCATGGCAGGCGAGCCGCCGGTGAGCTGCTTGACCACCGCCAGCCTGGCCGCGGCCTCGGGATCGGCGGCGAGGGGATCCTCGTCGGTCGTCTCGACCGCCGGCAGCACCGCCGCCGCTGAGCGGGTGAAGATCGCCAGATCATCGAGAAAAGCCTCGCAGTCGGCCGCATGGGGCAGCACGACCACGACCACGCCGCCGGCCTTTCCGGCCGGCTTGCGGGGCCTATCCAGCCCTCGTCCGGCCCGTCCCTCGAGCCCCCTTTGAATCGCCGCACAGGCCATGGCGCAGGCCGATCCCCAGGTTCCGCCGATCGCGCCGCCGTGGCCCTCGCGGAGGGCGGCGACCACCTCGGCAAACCCCCGATGCTGATCGAGCGTGTCGGCCAAGCCGGCCAGTCGGCCCTCGGGCCGTGCGGGTGCTTCTGCCACGGGAGGAGTATAGGGGGCGGGCAGGCCGGAATCGCCTGACGCGGGAATTTTTCAACGTGGTGTTTCAGGAAAGTGGCCACGGGTCGCTACTTACCGATAGGACTCGCACAGCACCGCAAAAAAGGGAGAACACGCGTTGACCCCCTCCCCGAATCCTGAGCCAGTTCTTGTGAGAGAATCCTCGTGCCCCGTGTGGGGCTTGAAAGGGTTCTTTGATGAAGAAGCGACGCAGTGC
>CAZRKH010000121.1:0-18017 GCA_964600785.1 uncultured Chitinophagaceae bacterium | reverse complement strand
ACGGACCATGTTCACCGCCCGCAGGAAGCGGTCTTTGTCGCTCCGCTGCTGGGTGCCGATGAAGAACTGCAGCTTCGGGTGTTTTTCACAGGCGGCCCGAATCAGTTTGTTTTCCTCGATGGTGAGCGTGAGCGGCTTCTGGCAGAAGACGTGCTTGCCCGCCTCCAGGGCTTCGATCGCGATCTTCACGTGCCAGTGGTCGGGCGTCACGATGCTCACGACATCGATGTCGGGCCGCTCGAGCAGCTTGCGGTAGTCGCCGTACATCTCGGCCTTGCCTTTGCCGATCTTCTCGTCGTTGCGGGCTCGCTCGGCATGCCGGGCATCGACGTCGCAGACCGCCACGATGTCGCCGAAGCCGGCATGGCCCCGGGCGTCGCCGGTGCCCATGCTGCCCACGCCGATGCAGCCGATCTGCGGCCGGTCGGTGGCCGCCGTGTTGGCGAAGGCCGGCTGCGACCAGGCAAAATAGGGGAGGCTGCCTGCCGCGATGCCGGCCGCCGAATTGGTGATGAAGGTGCGTCGCGAGGTCGTGGCGGAAGTTGTCATTGCCGGTTCTCCGAAGGGTTTCTTGCTGTTGGTGGGCATCGGCCCAGTGTGGCGGTTGCGGGGGCCGCTGCCTCCTCGAGCACGCCCCGCGCTGCCGGCCATAATATCACCGCTTCGATCACCATCCATGCCTCCAGGCCGAGCATCCCCGCAGCCACCGCCGCCAGGCCCCAGCTGCCATCGGCCACCCAGCGGCCGACGCCGACTGCCAAAGCCCAGGCGGGGATCACCAGCATGAAGACCATCGGCACCAGGCAGAACGCCACCGGCAGCCCGCGACGCAGCAGGTAGAAGGAAATGACCACCAGCGAGAGCCCGGCGAGCAGCTGGTTGGTCGCCCCGAACAGCGGCCACAGGATCAGCCCGCCGGTGCCGATCGTTTCCCAGGACCAGGGCTTGCCGGGCGTCGGCATCAAGGCCAGGCCGAAGGCCGAGAGCACCGCCACGAGAGTCGCCCCATGGGGCGTGGTCAGCCAGGCCAGCAGCCCGTTGCGGGGCCGGTCGGTCGCGGCATGGCGGGAGAGCAGCGTGCCGGCGAGGTCCTGCACGACATACCGCTGGAGGCGGGTGGCGGTGTCGAGCGTGGTGCCGGCGAAGCTCGCCACCAGCACGCCGATCATCGCCCGGGCCATCACCGCCTCGATGCCGATCGCCTCGAGCAGGTTGCCCGAGCCGACCACGAAGGCGGCGATCGCCGTGCCGCCGGTGACGCCGTTCCAGTTGCCGTAGACCTCACGCCAGAGTGCGGCCCCCGTGAGCCCGGGATGCTCCTGCGGCCAGCCCAGGCCAAGGCCCGCCCCCACCGCCACGATCACGAGGATCGCCAGAAAGCCTTCCAGGAGCATCGAGCCATAGCCCACCGGCAGGGCGTCGGTCTCACAGGCAAGCTGCTTGCTGCTGGTGCCCGAGCTGACGAGGCAATGGAAGCCGCTCACGGCGCCGCAGGCAATTGTCACGAACAAAAACGGCACGATCGGCGGGGCACCCTCGGGATGGAGATTGACCGCCGGGGCCACGATCTCCAGCGGCGGTGAGGCCTCGCCGCCAGCCACACCCGCCGCCGCCGCGAGACCCGCCACCACCAGCCCCAGGCTCGTGACCAGCTGCAGGCTGTTGATGTAGTCGCGCGGCTGCAGAAGCACCCACACCGGCAACACGCTCGCGACGTAGCAGTAGGCCAGGAGCACCGCGACCCAGGCCCACACCGGCAGGGCCGCCACGTGCTCGTTGATCGCCCGCACGGCCTCGCCGATCCAGCCGCCGCCCGAAGCGAGGCCGGGGCAGCCGGCTCCCAGCCAGACCGTGGCGTACATCGTGGCCAACGCCAGCAGGCTCGGCACGGCGAGCCTCCCGCCGCGGCGGTGGACCGTCAGGCCGATCGCCACGGCGATCGGAATCTGCAGGAAGACCGGCAGCGTGGCCTCGGGAAACTGCACGAACACACTCGCGATCACCCACCCGAAGATCGCCAGCACGATCCACAGGGCAAACAACAGGAGCACCAGAAACAGCAGCCGCACCCGCGGGTTGAGCAGCTTCCCGGCCACCTCTCCGATGGTCATGCCGCGGTTGCGGAGGCTGACCACCAGCACCGCCATGTCGTGCATCCCGCCGACGAGGATCGAGCCGACGAGCACCCAGATCACCGCCGGTACCCAGCCCCACATGATCGCCAGGGCGGGGCCCACGATCGGCCCGGTGCCGGCGATGCTCGTGAAGTGATGGCCGAACACGACCGGCGCCGAGGTGGGCACGTAGTCGCGGTCGTCGCGGAGCGCCCGGGAGGGCACCTCGGCGGTCGGGTCGAGCCGGAACACCCTCCCGGCGAGCCAGCGGCCGTAGCCGAGGTAGCCTGCGACCAGGAGCAGGCCCGCGACGACGACAAGCAGGAGAGCGGACATGGGCGGGGGATTCCGGAGGCCTCCGCAGCCTAGCAGACGGGTTGTGCCGTCGGCCGGTAGAATGCCCGACTCCCGCGCGAGACCCATCCATGCCACGCCAAATCGAGAGCATCCGCAATATCGGCATCGTGGCCCACATCGATGCCGGAAAGACCACGCTCACCGAGCGGATGCTCTATTTCACGAAGACGAGCCATCGCCTCGGCGAGGTCGACCGCGGCACCACGATCACCGACTTCGATCCGGAGGAGCAGCAGCGGGGGATCACGATCTATTCCGCAGCGGTCACCTTCGGGTGGCGGGAGGTGACGGTGAACCTGATCGACACCCCCGGCCACGTCGATTTCACGGCTGAAGTCGAGCGGAGCCTGCGGGTGTTCGACGGGGCGGTGGTGGTCTTCTCAGCCCGCGAGGGAGTGGAGGCCCAGAGCGAGACGGTCTGGAGGCAGGCGGACCGCTACGGTGTGCCGCGGATCGCCCTGATCAACAAGCTCGACCGCGAGGGGGCCGATTTTTCCGGCACGCTCGATCAGATCGAGCAGCGGCTCGCCGCCCGGCCCCTGGTGCTGCAGCTGCCGCTCGGCTCCGGACCGCCGCATGTGAAGGACCCGTTCCGGGGGCTGATTGACCTCGTCGAGATGCAGCTGCTCACGTTTCCCAAGAAGGACGACCCCCGCGGGGGCGACGCGACGCTTGCCGACGTGGTGCGGGAGCCGATTCCCGAGGCGATGGTCGCGGAAGCCGACCGCTGGCGGGAGCGGCTGGGGACGACGCTGTTTGACCTCTCCGACGAGGTGGCGGAATTGGCCCTTGCCGAGGAGCCGATCCCCCCCGAACTGGCCCGGCGGGTGATCCGCGATGGCACGATCTCGCGGCAGGTGGTGCCCGTGCTCGCCGGCTCCGCCCTTGACCTGATCGGCATCCAGCCGGTGCTCGACGCGGTCGCCTGGTCCCTGCCAAGCCCCGCCGACGTGCCGCCGGTGGAGGGGGTCGATCCGTCCAAGAAAGAGCCCGTGCCCGTCTTGCGGCCGCCTGATCCGCAGGCTCCTTTCTGCGGGCTCGTGTTCAAGGTCGTGGCCGACAAGCACGGCGACATGGCCTTCACGCGGGTCTATTCCGGCACGCTCAAGGCGGGCAGCCGGGCCTGGAACCCGGCACGCGGCAAGAAGGAGAACATCGCCCAGCTCTGGCACGTGCAGGCCGACCGTCGCGAACAGGTTCCCGAGGCGTTTGCCGGCGACATCGTGGGCGTCGTGGGGCCGCGGGTGAGCGTCACCGGCGACACGCTGTGCGATGCGGCATCGCCGATTGTGCTGGAGACGATCGAGTTTCCCGAGACCGTGATCTCGATGGCGATTGAGCCGGAGACGAGCCTCGACCGCAAGAAGCTCGCCGATGCGTTGGCGATGATGAAGCGGCAGGATCCGACCTTCCGGGCGGTGGAGAGCGAGGAGACCGGGCAGACGCTGATCTCGGGCATGGGGGAACTGCACCTCGAGGTGATCCGCCACCGCCTCGATCGCGACTTCAAACTCCGTTGCCGGGTCCACAAGCCTCGCGTTTCCTACAAAGAGACGCTCGCTCGCGGCGCGACTGTCAGCGGCGAGGCCAACCGCCAGGTGGCCGGTCAGACGTTCCAGGCGACCGTCACCCTGCAGGCCGAGCCGACTGACGAACAGGCTCCGCCCCGCGTGGAGCAGGCCTGGTTTCCCGAGGCGGAAGCCGCCGCGGCCGTCGCCGCCGCGATGACCGAGGCGGTGGGTGAGAGCCTCGAACGGGGCGGGCTCAAGGGCTGCCCGCTGTGGGGAGTGCGGGTGCGGCTGCTCGAAAGCCCGCTGCCCGACCCCCCGCCCGGCGAAGTGGCAATCCGCATCGCGGCGGCCGACGCGGTCGAGGCGATGCTCAACCAGGCCGGCAGCGTGCTGCTCGAGCCGCTGATGAAGGTGGAGGTGAGCGTGCCGGAGGAGCACTTGGGCGACGTGATCAACGACCTCCAGCAACGCCGGGCAGTGATCGTCGACACCGAAATCCGAGGCGGGATGAACGTGCTCACCGCCGAGGCTCCCCTGGCGAGCATGTTCGGGTATTCTGCGGCCGTACGGAGCGTCAGCCAGGGGCGGGCCAGCTTCACAATGGCCCCCCTGAAGTACGGGCCAGCTCCCGAGGAGACCGCCGAGGCGTTCGTGTGAAGCGGCCGAAAAGCGGTCGGCCGGTTGACAGCGTTTTCCGTGGGTCTTACATTTCGGGACCCTGAATCACGCACGCCGACGGGTGAGAAATTGCCCGCAACGGACGGCGTGGAAAGGGCCCGGCGACGGCGGAATCGTGCATTCCGGCAGGTCGACAGGCTCCTCTTTCTGGCCAGCGATGGCCGTTCGGTGCAGGAGTGCCCGTGCTTGGCGGCGCGACGCAGGATGCCATCGCGTCAGCCATGAAGGCGGCATGAAACGGCGGAAGTTTGTCAGGTTTGTAGAAGTTCGGAGACCACAGCAGTGCCCGGCGCGACGCAGGAGATCATCCGCATCCGGATGGAGGCCTACGACCACAGCGTGCTCGATCAGAGTGCCGCTGAAATCGTGGACACCGCCAAGCGGACCAACTCCGAGGTGCACGGCCCGATCCCGCTGCCCACGCGGATCGAGCGGTACACCGTGCTGTCGGGGCCGCATGTCGACAAGAAGGCTCGCCAGCAGTACGAGATCCGCACCCACAAGCGGGTGATCGACATCGTCCAGGCCACGGCCAAGACGATCGAGGCGCTCAACAAACTCAGCCTGCCGGCGGGCGTGGATATCAAGATCAAAGCCTCGTCGCGTTAGCGGCGGGGGCGTCAAAAGACACGAGAGGACATTCCCCGAAAGGAGCCCACGAACATGCTTGGAAGGCGGTGAGGAAAGGCCTCCTGCAAGCCTCGGCTTGCGAAGGTTCTCCCCACGCCAGAACCTCGAGCATGATGCGGCGCTGTGGTTCGTCCCGCGGTTTGCGGCGGGCGAGAGGAGCGTCGTCGCGGGAATAATTGGCATGAGCGAGTCACCGAGCGAACCCCAAAGCGACACCCCCGACACGCCGCAGGCGGCAATCGAGCCGCAGGCCGATTCGCCGGTGGATGCGTCGGAAACCCCGCAGTCCCCGCCGCAGGTGGCCGAACCGTTGTCCCTGCCGACGACGAGTCTCAGAGGGCTGCTGGGCCGCAAGGTCGGGATGACCCAGGTCTTCGACGACGACGGAACGGTCGTGCCGGTCACCGTGATCGAGGCCGGGCCCTGTCCGGTGTTGATGGTTCGCTCCGGCGAGCGTGACGGGTACGACAGCGTGCAGGTCGGCTTTCTCGATCGACCCCGGCGGCTGGCCCGCCGATCCGACCGCGGTCAGGTGGCCAAACTCGAGAGCCGTCGTGGCCGCCGGCGGGCCGAGGCGGGTCTGGCCTCGGTGCCGAAGGCCGGCTGCGAGCCGCAGCGATTCATCCGCGAGTTTCGCGGGCTGACCGAGGGCTACGAGGTTGGCCAGGTGCTCACGCTCGGGGTTTTCGAGGAGGTGCAGGCGGTCGACGTGATCGGCACCACCAAGGGCCGCGGCACTGCGGGCGTCATGAAGCGGCACGGTTTTGGCGGCCAGCGGGCCAGCCACGGCGTGAAGAAGGTGCACCGGCATCAGGGTGGTACCGGGCAGTGCACCTCGCCGGCTCGCACCTTCCGCGGCAAGCGGATGGCCGGCCGCTTCGGCAACGAGCGGTCGACGATGCGGAACCTGAAGGTCGTGCGGATCGATCCGGAGCAGAACCTCTTGGTGGTCCGTGGTGCGGTGCCCGGGCCCAACGGGTCGTTCGTTGTCGTGCGGCCCACCAACAAGCTCCGCCGCGGCGGAGGGAAGCCTGCCGCCGCGAAGAAGGGAGGCGGGAAGTGAAGTTCGCCGTCTACGACATGGCCGGCAAGCAGGTCGGCTCCTATGAGATCGACCCGGCCGAACTGGCCCCCTCGATCAATCGACAACTGCTGCACGACGCAGTCGTGATGTACCAGGCCAATCTTCGCCAGGGCACCTTCAAGACGAAGACCCGCGGCGAGGTGGCCGGCAGCACGAAGAAGCTCTATCGCCAGAAGGGTACGGGCAACGCCCGGGCCGGCGGCCGTCGCAGCGGCACGCGACGGGGCGGGGGGAGAATCTTCGCCAAGCGTCCGCGCGACTTCGGCTGGCGGATGCCGCGGAAAGCCCTGCGGGCGGCGACGCGGATGGCCCTCGCCGCCCGGCTGGCCGATGAGGAGGTCTGCCTCGTCGACCGACTCGTCTTCGACGGCCCCAAGACCTCGGCGATGGCCGGCGTGCTCGGGGCTCTCGGGCTGCGAGGGGGGGAGAATGCGGCCCGTACGGTGCTCGTGGCGGCCGAGGCCCACGATGAGAACCTCTGGAAGAGCGCCCGCAACATCGAAGGTGTTTCGGTTTCGCCGGTGGGCGACCTCAATGCCCACGCGATTCTCGCGCCGCGGAAAATCGTGATGACCACCGCGGCGATCGACGCCTTCCGCAAGACCGCCGCCGACCGCCGCGAAGCCCGCGGCCAAGCAGGGGAGGAAGCCTGATGGGAATCCCCGTTCCTCCACCGCCTTCGTTCAACGACAAACTCGCCCCGCATCAGGTGATCCTGCGTCCGCTGGTCACCGAGAAGGGCGTGCACCGCGCGACCCGCCACAACGCCTACTCCTTCGAAGTCGCCGGGGCGGCAGGCAAGGCCGACATCCGCCGGGCGGTTGAAGAGCTTTTCAACGTGAAGGTGGAGCGGGTTGCCGTGCAGAATCGCAAGGGCAAGCTCCGCCGCACGCGATACGGCTACTCACGCACGAAAGACTGGAAGAAGGCCGTGGTGACCCTCAAGCCCGACTTCAAGATCGACCTCTTCTAGTCGGCGACGACCAGCCCGGACTTCAGCCCCCAAGCCACACCCCAAACCCCAAACCCCAAGCCACCAGCAGTCGAGACCGAACGATGGGCATTCGCTCCTACAAGCCGACCAGCGCCGGCCGCCGCAATGCGAGCGTTTCCGATTTCGCTGAACTGACCCGAGGCGCGGAGGTGCCCAAGGGGCTGCGGGTTCGCAAGAAGAAGACGGGCGGCCGCAACAACCAGGGCAAGATCACCGCCCGCCATCGCGGCGGCGGCCACAAGCAGCACTACCGGCTGATCGACTTTCGGCGAAACAAGGATGGTGTGCCCGGGAAGGTGCACTCGATCCAGTACGATCCCAACCGCACCTGTCGCGTGGCCCTGATCCACTACGCCGACGGCGAGAAGCGGTACATCCTCGCCGCTGACGGCCTCGCGGTCGGGTCGACCGTGCGGAGTGGGCCGGATGCCCCGCCCGACGTCGGCAACTGCCTGCCGCTCTCGTCGATTCCGCTGGGCACTTCGGTGCACAACGTCGAGATGCAGCCGGGCCGTGGCGGGCGGGTGTGCCGCTCCGCCGGCACGGCCGCCACGCTGCTGGCTCGCGAGGCCGGCTGGGCGCAGCTCACGCTGCCTTCCGGTGAGATCCGCCGGGTGCCCGCGGGCTGCCGGGCCACGGTCGGGCAGTTGGGCAACAGCGAGCACATGAACCTCGTGCTCGGCAAGGCCGGCCGCAAGCGGTGGCTCGGCATCCGGCCGCACGTCCGCGGCACCTCGATGAACCCCATCGATCATCCCCACGGTGGCGGCGAGGGCCGCAACAAGGGCGGTCGGCATCCGGTCAGCCCCACCGGCAAGAGCGCCAAGGGCGGGAGCACCCGCAAGCCGCGGAAGCCGTCGGGCTCGGCGATCGTTCGCCGCCGCAAGAGCAAGCGGTACGGGCAGTTGAAGGTTCGCTAGCGGCTCGCATCCAACACGAAACACAAGACAGACCGGAACACCAGGCAGCACAGAGGACTCAGGCACGATGGGACGCAGTTCGAAGAAGGGCCCCTACGTCGATCCCCGGCTCTACGAGAAGGTCGAGGCCCAGCTCTCGTCGGGTGGTCGCGACCCGATCAAGACCTGGTCGCGGGCCTGCACGATCGTGCCGGAGTTCGTGGGGCTCACGTTCATGGTCCACAACGGCAAGCAGCACTTGAAGGTTTTCGTCACCGAAGACATGGTCGGCCACAAGCTCGGGGAGTTTTCTCCGAGCCGCACCTTCCGCGGCCACGGCGGCAAGGGCGGCAGGTAGCCTGCAGGCGACGACCCGGCAAAGGAACGACACAGCCATGGCATTCACCGCAACACACCGATTCGCCCGGATTTCTCCGCGGAAGGTGCGGCCGCTGGCCGACCTCGTGCGGGGCAAGTTCGCCGACGAGGCGCTCGACATTCTGCGTTTCCAGCCCCAGCGGGGGGCAAGGATGCTCGAGAAGGTGATCAAAAGCGCGCTGGGCAACGCCGAAAACGAGCAGGCCGCCGGCATCGACGACCTCGTCGTGGTCGACGCCCGCGTCGACAACGGGCCGACTTTTCAGCGGATCCGTCCGCGGGCCCGGGGCATGGCTCACTCGATCATCCGTCGCATGGCCCACATCAAGGTTTCACTCGATTCGGTGGGCTGAAGCAGCGGCCCCCAGGCACACACCGCAGACACGAAGCAGGTTTTTCAATGGGACAGAAGGTCAACCCCGTCGGCTTCCGTACCGGCGTCATGGAGCCGTGGAAGAGCCGCTGGTATGCCTCGAAGAACGAGTTTCGGGCCCTCTTGATGGAGGACTTCCGGGTGCGGAAGTTCGTGAAGACGAAGTATCGCAGTGCCGCGATCCCCAAGGTCGAGATCGAGCGGACCCGGGACGAGGTGAAGGTGATCCTCCACACCGCCCGGCCGGGCGTGATCATCGGCCGCAAGGGCCAGGAGGTCGACCGCCTCCAGGGCGAACTGCAGGATCTGCTCGGCCGGCGGGTGAATCTCAAGGTCGAGGAGGTGGGCCGGCCGGAGTTGCAGGCCCAGCTCGTGGCGGAGGACATCTCCGACCAGCTCTCCAAGCGGGCCAGCTTTCGCCGCACCATGAAGCGGGCGATGGAGACGACGATGGATGCCGGAGCCAAGGGCGTGAAAATCCGGCTCGCCGGACGGCTCGGCGGGGCCGAGATGTCGCGGAGCGAAAAGGCGATCTCCGGGTCGATGCCGCTCTCCACGCTCCGGGCCAAGATCGACTACGGGTTCTGCGAGGCGGCCACACCGCAGGGCAACATCGGCGTGCAAGTGTGGGTCAACCAAGGTATGTACGAGGAGTCAGGCGATGCCGTTGATGCCCAAGAGGGTCAAGCATCGAAAAAGCCAAAGAGGTCGTATAAAAGGTGATGCCTCGCGGGGCAACACCGTGATCTTCGGCGATTTCGGCTTGCAATCCGAGCAGCCCGGGTGGATTTCGGCGGCCACGATCGAGGCCGGTCGAATCGCCGCCCAGCAATACCTCCGCGGCGAGGGGCGGCTCTACATCCGCATTTTTCCGGACAAGTCGGTGACATCGATTCCGCTCGAGACCCGCATGGGTAAGGGCAAGGGAGAGCCCGAATACTGGGCGGCTGTCGTGCGGCCCGGCACGATCCTCTACGAGGTCGGCGGGGTCAACGAGGATGCCGCGAGGCTCTGCCTCTCGCGGCTGGCTCACAAGATGCCGGTGCGGGTGCGGATGGTGCGACGACGGGAGATGTAGCCGCGGCCCCGGCGGGGCGGGCGGCTGAAAACGGTAGGCGATCGGGACTGACAGGAAAGACGAAGCCATGACACGGGTCGGTGAACTCAGGGAGATGAGCGACGAGCAGCTGCGGCTGGTCTGGAAGGACGCCGCGGAGTCGCTCTTCAAACTGCGGCTGCAGGCGCAGACCGAGAAGCTCGCGGCCCCTTCGGAAATGCGGAAAAGTCGCAAGACGATCGCCCGCTGCCAGACAATTCTCGCCGAGCGGCAGCGTGCCGCCGGCGGTGCGGCCCCGGCGACGGGCGAGCCGGCTACGACCAGGCCAGAGTGAACGGAGCGGAGAAACCATGCCAAGACGCGTCGTGACGGGGAAGGTGACCAGCGCCGCCTCGAAGAAGACCCGCCGGGTCGAGGTGCCCCGCATCGTGCGGCACAAGAAATACGGCAAGATCCTGCATCGCCGCACGGTCTGCCACGTGCACGACGAGCACGAGGAGTCGGCCGCCGGTGACACCGTGGAGATCGTGGAGAGCCGTCCGCGGAGCCGTTTGAAGCGGTGGGAACTCGTTCGCGTCGTCACCCGCAGCACCGCGGTCGACCTCGCCTCGCTGCGGACCGGTGCCCGGGCGACCGAGCTTCGCGAAGGTGCCGCGCGGGCCGAGGAGGCCGCCCTCACCGGCGAGCCCCACCAGGCCGGCGAGCCGGCGGGCGAGACGGGTGCCGAAGCGGGTGCGGAGGAAGGTGCAGGGCAATGATCCAGATGCAGACGCGGCTGAATGTCGCGGACAACACGGGTGCCAAGGAGGTGATGTGCTTCAAGGTGCTCGGCGGGAGCCGCAAGCGGACCGCCGGGCTCGGAGACATCATTGTGTGCAGCGTGAAGAGCGTGATCCCCGGCAGCGACGTGAAGAAGAAGGCGGTCGTGAAGGCGGTGATCGTACGTTGCAAGAAGGCCACGCGGCGGGTGGACGGCAGCTATGTGCGGTTTGACAGCAACGCCTGCGTGATTATCGACAACGACAAGAATCCCAAGGGCACGCGGATCTTCGGAGCCGTGGCCCGAGAACTCCGCGACCGGAGTTTCATGAAGATCGTGAGCCTTGCGAGCGAGGTGGTGTGATGCTGATTCGCACGGGAGACATGGTGGAGGTGATCTCGGGCAATGCCCGCGGCACCCGCGCGAAGGTGCTGACCGTGCTGCCCCGCAAGGGCAAGCTGGTGGTGGAGGGTGTCAATCGCGTCTACCGACACGTCCGCCGCAGCCAGAAGAACCCCCAGGGGGGCCGGCTGAGCAAAGAGATGCCGATCGACGCCTCGAACGTGCTGCCTGTCTGTCCGGCGTGCGGCAAGGCGACCCGTGTCGGCAAGCGGGCCACCGATGACGGGGGCAAGGAGCGATTCTGCAGGAAATGCGGCGGGGAACTCGGGGCGATCCGTCCTCCCAAGCCGGCTGACTCCGCGGCACAGGCTTGAGCGAACGACAGGAAACGAGCAGAACGATGGCCAAGACGACCACGAAGAAGACGAAGAAGAGCGAAGCTGCGGCCGGCGGGATCCCGCGTCTGCTCGACCACTACCGGCAGAAGGTCCGGCCCGCCCTCGCCGAGCAGCTCGGCGAGTCGAACCCCCACGCCATCCCACGGCTCGAGAAGATCGTATTGAACATGGGTGTGGGCGTGGCGATCACCGAGAAGAAATATCTCGACGAGGCGATTGCGTCGATGGCTCAGATCACCGGCCAGAAGCCGGTGGCGACCCTTTCCCGGGTCGCCGTCTCGGGCTTCAAGCTCCGCGAGAACCTGCCGATCGGCTGCAAGACGACGCTGCGGGGCCACCGCATGTGGGAGTTTCTCGACCGGCTGGTCTCGCTGGCCCTGCCGCGGGTGCGGGACTTCCGCGGACTCTCGAGCACCGCCTTCGACGGTCACGGCAACTACAGCCTCGGGCTCTCCGAGCAGATGGTCTTTCCGGAGATCAATCCCGACCGTCTCAGCCGCCCGCAGGGAATGAATATCACGATCGTGACCACGGCCCGGACCGACGACGACGCCAAGACCCTGCTGCGGCTGCTGGGTGTTCCACTGAAAAAGGAGGGCGATGCCGACGCGGCTGCCTGAGCGGCAGTGCCGGCACCGGCGAGACAACCATGGCGAGCAAATCAAAGATCGCGGCGGCCAAGCGGCCTCCCAAGTTTTCCACCCGCCAGGTGCGGCGGTGCATGTTTTGCGGTCGGCCGCGTGCGGTGTACCGCAAGTTCGGCACCTGCCGGATCTGTTTCCGCAAGCTGGCCGATCAAGGCTGCATTCCGGGCGTCCGGAAGGCGAGCTGGTGAGCATTCACCCATGACCGTCGGACCGACACGAATTTTTGCAGACCCAACCCCCGGGGCCCACTGAACCATGATGACCGACCCCATCGCCGACATGCTCACCCGGATCCGCAACGCGGTGCGGATCGAGCGGTCGCTGATCGAACTTCCGACCTCGAAGGTCAAGCGGGGCGTGGCCGACGTGCTCAAACGAGAGGGCTTCATCTGGGACTGGCGGGAGGTCGAGGGCTCACCGGCTCCGAAGCTGCAGCTCGAGCTGAAGTATGGCCCCAACGGTGAGCGGGTGATTCGCACCATCCGGCGTGTCAGCTCGCCTGGCCGTCGGGTCTACAGCCGGTCCACTCGGCTGCGTCCGGTGCTCGGCGGGCTTGGCATCTCGATCGTGTCGACCTCAGGCGGCGTGCTGAGCGATCGCGAGGCCAGGCAGAAGAAGCTCGGCGGCGAGGTGCTCTGCGAACTCTGGTGAGCGATCGCCAAAGCGGCGTCATTCCTTTCAACACAACGATGAAGTGATCAAGTCATGTCACGAGTAGGACGAGCTCCCGTGCCCGTGCCCGCGTCCGTCAAGGTCGCCGAGGCCTCCGGCGTCTTCCAGGTCGAGGGCCCGTTGGGCAAGCTGCAGCTGACACCGCACCCGAATGTCCGCCTCGAGATCGGCGAGGGTGAAGTGCGGGTTCAGCGGGTCGACGACACCCGCATCTCCAGGAGCGTGCACGGGCTGACGCGTGCCCTGGTTGCCAACATGGTCGAGGGCGTCGAGAAGGGCTACGAGAAGCGGCTCGAGGTGGTCGGCGTCGGCTATATCGCGGCGGTCCAAAAAAACGTGCTGCAGTTGCGTGTCGGCTTTGCCAACGAACTGCAGGTGCCGATTCCCCAGGACCTCACCGTGACCTGCCCCGACCAGACCCACATCTCGGTCAAGGGCATCGACAAGCAGAGGGTGGGCCAGTTTGCCGCCGAGGTGCGGGCCCTCCGCAAGCCCGAACCCTACAAGGGCAAGGGCATTCGCTACGAGAATGAGCAGGTCCGTCGCAAGGCGGGCAAGGCAGTGGCGAAGTAACCGACCCGATTCAACGACACAAAGCCGACACGAGCCCCATTTCCATTCGCGGAATTCCCAGCCATGGATCATGCCAAGAGCAACTTTCGCCAACGACTCCGCCGCCGCCGCCGTGTGCGGAAGCGGCTCAACGGCACCGCCGAGCGGCCGCGGCTCTCGGTGTTCCGCACGCACAAGCACATCTACGCCCAGGTCGTCGACGATGCGCGGGGCCACACGATCGCCTCGGCGAGTTCGCTCGACAAGACGCTCCGGGGCGAACTCGGCTTCGGAGGGAACCGCCAGGCGGCCGAGGCGATCGGACGGGCTCTGGCGGAGCGTGCCCAGGCGGCCGGGGTGAAGAAGGTCTGCTTCGACCGAGGCAGCTTCCGCTATCACGGCCGGGTGGCGGCTTTTGCCGAGGCGGCCCGTTCGGCCGGGCTGGAGTTTTGATCGGCCTTCGGCGGACCCCAATCCCAACCCCACCCAAAAACAGACCCCAATCAGAACCACAACCCCAGAAAGAAACTCATGGCAAGCGGTAGCAGAGAATCCCGGGCCGGTGGCGAGTTTACCGAACGCGTGGTCAAGGTTCGCCGCTGTGCGGCGGTCGTCAAGGGCGGCCGTCGATTCAGTTTCGCCGGCCTCGTGGTCGTGGGCAACGGCCGCGGCAAGGTCGGCTGGGGCTACGGCAAGGCCAACGAGGTGCCGCCCGCGGTCGAAAAAGCGATCAAGGACGGGATGAAGAATCTCGTCGAGGTGCCGATCGAGTCAGGCACGATCCCGCACCGCGTGGAGGGTGTCAGCGGAACGAGCCGCGTGATCATGCTGCCGGCCAACCCCGGCACCGGGGTGATTGCCGGGGCCTCAGTGAGGGCTGTCTGCGAGTCGGCCGGCATCCACGACGTGCTGACCAAGGCGCAGGGATCGACCAACCCGCTGAACCTCGTGAAGGCGGCGATCGAGGCCCTCAAGCAGTTGCGAACAAAGGACGAGGTGGAACGGCTACGGGGCGTGACGCTCTCGTAGTGACGGCCCGCAGGTAGGCTACCGGCGGCAGCCGGCGGAGGAGAGGCGACAATGAGAATCGACGACGTCAATCGTGGAGTCCACCGCAACAAGAAGCGGAAGCGGGTCGGCCGCGGTCCGGGCTCCGGCCACGGCAAGACCTCCGGCCGCGGCCACAAGGGCCAGGGACAACTCGCCGGCTGGTCGGCATCGCCCATCTTCGAGGGGGCGAGGATGCCGATCATCCGCCAGATCCCCAAGCGTGGGTTCCACAACCGCTTCGCCCGCACGGTCTTCGCGGTCAACGTGGGGGCCCTCGCGGCGGCCTTCCCCGCCGGCACCGAGGTGACACCCGAGGTGGTTCGCAAGGCGGGTCTGGCCGGTGGCACCTGGGATGCGCTCAAGATCCTGGGAAACGGCGAAATCACGCATGCCCTGACCGTTTCGGCCCACCACTTCAGCCGCCAGGCCCGGGAGAAGATTCTGGCCGCCGGCGGCAGCGTGACGGAATTGCCCGGGCCCGCCCCGGTAAAGCGGGGCGAGAAAAAGCAGCGGAAAGCGGGGTCGAGCGGAAAGCCTGCCGCCGGGTAGGGTGACGGCTTCGGTCGTGATCACGCCATGAGCCGCCTCAACACTCCAAGGAATCCCGACGGTGCTGGAAAAAATTCGCATCATCTTCACGATCCCCGAACTGCGGCAGAAGATCCTGCTGACCCTCGGGCTGCTGGCGATCTACCGGGTCGGCTGGCAGGTGCCGCTGCCGATCGTCGATCCGCAGGCGATGACCGCCTTCGCCGAGGAGGCGGGCGGGCTGGGTGACCTGCTCAAGACCGTCGCCGTCTTCTCGGCGAGCCAGCTCTCCCAGGCGACGATCTTCGGCCTGGGAATCATGCCCTACATCTCCGCCTCGATCATCTTCCAGCTGCTCGCAACGGTCTGGCCGCCGCTGGAAAGGCTGCAGAAGGAGGGGGAGAGCGGCCGCAAGAAGATCAACGAGTACACCCGGTATGCGACGGTGGCAATCTGCATCCTGCAGAGCTGGGCCTACGTCGCCTTCCTCGCTTCGACCCGCGTCGGCGAGATGTCGCTGATCCAGCCCGCCTTTCTCGACGATGGCCGGCTGCCCTTGATTTGGCAATTCGTGGCTGTGCTCACGATGACAGCCGGAACGATCTTCCTGATGTGGCTCGGCGAGCAGATCGACGAGTTCGGCATCGGCAACGGCATCAGCCTGTTGATCATGGCGGGAATTCTGGCCGCGATGCCAAGCGCCCTGGTTGAACTCACCGGCGACACCAGTTGGGAACTCGGCGGCGGGGCCGGCAAGATGGGGATCGAGAGGCTGCTGGTGCTCGCGGCGTTGTTTGTGGGGGTGGTGGCGGGGGTCGTTTTCATGACCCAAGGCCAGCGGCGGATCCCCACCCAGTCGGCCAAGCATGTCCGTGGCAGGCGTGTCTACGGGGGCACGAAGCAGTACCTGCCGCTGAAGGTCAACCAGGCAGGCGTGATGCCGATCATCTTCGCCAGTTCGCTGCTGCTGTTCCCGCAGATGTTCTTCCAGTATCTGCACAACGCCAATCCTGGCAGCAGCCTGCTCGGCGCCCTGCACGATTCCTTCACGCGGGGCCAGTCGTTTCTCTACAACCTGCTCTACGTGTTGCTGATCTATTTCTTCTGCTATTTTTGGACGGCGATCACCTTCAATCCCAAAGACATCGCCGACAACCTGAAGAATTTTGGGGCCTTCATACCCGGCTATCGTCCCGGTAAGCGGACCGCCGACTTTCTGGAGCGGGTGATGGAGCGGATCACCTATGTCGGGGCGGGATTCCTGGCGTTGGTCGCGATCATTCCCACGATCGTCGCGGGATCCCTCGGCATCCCGGCCCAGATCGCCAGTTTCTACGGCGGCACGGGCCTCCTGATCGCCGTGAGCGTCGCCTTCGACCTCGTTCAGAAAATCGACAGCCATCTCGTCATGCGGAACTACAGCGGCCTGCTCGAAAAATCCTGATCCTTTCCCGCCGTGGGGTCGGGGGGTCGTGATCCCGGGGCGGGTGCCCGCACGGGACGGGGCAGGCTGCCGGCAGGGCTGCGGCGACACCACAACCCAGCAGCTGCCGCGGTTGCCCGCGGCTTCCCCAGGCTGATACATGCGGATCGTTCTCATCGGGCCTCCAGGAGCCGGCAAGGGCACTCAGTGTCAGAGGCTTGTCGAGTATCTCGGCGTGCCGCACCTCTCCACAGGTGAGATGCTCCGCGCGTCGGTCCGCGAGGGCACCGCCGAAGGCCGGCAGGCCCGGCAATTCATGGATGGGGGGCAGCTCGTGCCCGACCCGCTGATCGTGGGGATGGTCAGCCGGCGGCTGCAGGCGGCCGACTGCCGCGAAGGTTGTCTGCTCGACGGCTTCCCGCGAACTCTTCCACAGGCCGCGACGCTCGACGAGTTCCTCGAGCGACAGGCGATGACGCTCGACGGCGTGATCGAACTGGCTGTGCCTCGTGACGAACTGATCCGCCGGATGCTCGCGCGGAAGCGGGAGGATGACGACCCCGAGATTTTCAGCCGCCGGATCGAGAGCTTTGAAAAGCAGACCGCGCCGCTGCTGAAATATTACGAGAACCAGGGCAAGCTGGCGAGCATCGACGGGCTCGGCACGGCCGACGAGATCGCCGGGCGGGTGCGGGACGCGGTCGATGAGTTTGGCCGTGGAGGACGCAGCCGACGCGGCACCGGCAACCGCCACTGACCGCCGGCAGCCTGAGCCCCGCCGGCCGACCCGCTATACTGCTCTGAGGCGACGGCACCCCGGCACATCCCGGGAGCATGAACACGCCCGCCGCACGATCATTCCGCCGAGCATCATTTCTTTCCGTTTTCCCTTCAGGATTTCCGTGGTCAACCTTCGTTCGCCTCGTGAGATTGCCGCCATGCGTCGGGCGGGCCTGGTGGTCTGGGCTGCCCATCAACTCGCCCGCTCGCTCGTTCGGCCCGGCATCACCACGCTCGAGATCGACGCACAGATCGAGGCCTTCTTCGAGAAGCATTCGGCGACCCCCCTGTTCAAGGGCGTGCCGGGCAAGGTGCCCTTTCCCGCGGTCTGTTGCATGTCGGTCAACGACGAGGTCGTCCACGGGATTCCCTCGTCTCGGGTGCTCGTGGAGGGTGACATCGTGAGTATCGATACCGGCTGCAGCGTCGGCGGCTGGTGTGGTGACTCGGCGGTCACCTACCCGGTTGGCGGGGTGAGCGACGAGGTGCAGGAACTCCTCGATTGCACCTCCGGGGTGCTGGCCCTCGCAATCGAACTGATGGGCCAGCGCAGCCGCTGGAGCGACGTCGCCTCCGAAATGGCCAGCTATGTCCGCGACCGGGGCTTCTCGGTGGTCGAGAATTTCGTCGGCCACGGGATCGGGCGGACGATGCATGAGGACCCGCAAGTTCCCAATTTCTGCAGCCCACAGTACCGCCGCAACCACGATTTTCGGCTCGAACCGGGTCTTGTGATCGCGGTCGAGCCGATGGTGAACATGGGCTCGAAGAAAGTCCGGCCGCTCGATGA
>CAZRKH010000120.1:0-32967 GCA_964600785.1 uncultured Chitinophagaceae bacterium | reverse complement strand
GCCGATGAGCCGGCGTTGCTGGCGAGCGGAGGCCCTGGAGGGCCGAGAGCGAGAAAGCCCGAGTGAGCCGAGGCCGGGATGGCCGAGGCGAACGTCCGGCGAAACGGCTCGGGTTCCACCGCGAGCCCCACGGGCCGTAGCCAGCACCCGCTGAGCGTAACGAATGACGCGATGAAAAACGGGCACCGGCCGCGTCGGGCTGGCTAGGCGGAGCGTGGCGGCTGGTCGTCGTCCATCGTGCTGATGTAACTGCGGAGCCGCTCGAGTTCGTCACTCACATGCCGCAGTCTGAGCATGTTCTCCACACGCTTCACCAGCTCCACCTTGTTGACCGGCTTGGAGAGAAAGTCGTCGGTCCCCGACTCCACCGCTCGCTCGATATCGCCGAGCTCACCGAGGGCCGTCACCATCAACACCATGATCGGGCTGGTGGCCGGATCGGACTTCAGCCGGTCGCAGACCTCGAAGCCGGAGAGCTTTGGCATCATCACGTCGAGCAGGATCACGTCGGGCCGGAAGGCTTCGACCTTTTCCAGCGTGTCGAGGCCATCGACCGCCGTGGCAATCTCGCAGTCGACGTCGGCGAGGTAGGCCTCGAGCAGCTCGCGGTTTGGCTCGTTGTCGTCGGCGATCAGCACCCGGCTGCGTTGCCCCGAGCCGGTCGCGGCCGCGGGGGAGGTTTCTGGTGATGGCATGCGGGAGGAGGGGCTCCGTCGGGAAAACTCACCGGCCGTCTCGGCTCAGGAGACCTCGAAGAGCGATTGGCTCTTCACGATCGCAAGATCGTCGGGAAAGGTGTGGAACGCCTGCACGAAGAGACTCTTGGATCGGCACTCGATATTGAGCCAGCTGATCGCCCCGAGGGCCATGCGGCCGCTGGCGTTGAAGCGGTGGAGCATGCCGTGGCTGCCGCCGTCGGTGCAGAGCTCCTCCTGGAACGTCCAGAAGACCTCCGGCTCCACCGACTCCAGCTGAAAGCTCATCTGGTAGTGCACGCCACCGCGGCACTCCAGCCCGTCGCTCCGCTCGCCGGCGAGCCGATGAGAGATCAGGCGTCGTCGCTGAGGGAGGGGCTGGGTCACGCTTGCCGCCACCTCAGTAAGCGTGAGCCCCGCTTTCTGCCAGGTGACGAGGTGGCCGTCGCTGGTGATCGATACGGTTGCCTGGTAGCCGCCGCGTTCAATCGTGCGGGAGGCGTGCGTCTCGAAAAGCTCCGGGTGCAGGCTCCGACCGTAGAGCTGGAAGACGAGTTCGGTGACCTTGGGTCGGGCGCTGAGCATCGGGCTCCCTGCGGAAGATGCGGCGATGAAATCGGCAGTCGGCTCGACACGCGATCGCGATGCCAGCCGATCGATGAAGTATAAAAACCATGACTCGGCGACGGAAGCGAGCAATTGGTTCGAGCGTCTGCAAAGCCCGTTTCCGTGGGCCGCAAGTGATGGCTTTCTCGGTGGGCACGGCGTTTGCAAGGGGAGCATGTCCGCCGTTGCGTTGCGGCCTCGCAGCACCGATCAGGCGAGTCCGACGAGCATGTCGTAGGCGGCATGGGTGCCTGCGGTGATTCCGAAGCCGCGAACGAGGAACAACAATCCGAAAAAACAGCCCGCGATCGTGCGGAAGGTGAAGCTGAACAGCTCCAGCGGCTCACCGAACGGCCCGACATAGTGGGCGGCGCTGAACAGCAGGCTCGAGGCGATCACCCCCACAAACCAGGCCAGCGAAGGGGCGAATCCGAGCCTTCCCAGCAGCCAGGCCAGCGTTGGCAGCAGCAGCAGCCGAAAGAGCACCTCCTCGTAGAGCCCCGCTCCGCAGAATCCCACCATGCGGCGTGCTGCTTCGACCACGAAGTCGCGATCTGCCGGGATTTCACAGCGGAGCGGGGCCGCCCAGGATTCCGGCCAGAGGCTCTGCTGCAGCCCTGCCAGGCCGATCAGGAGCGTCGCGAGCAGGAGTGATTCCACCGCCATGCCCACGAGCACACGGCCGCTGAATCGCCAGCGGTCGTGCTGCAGGTGATGCCAGGCGAGCAGGCCCAGGATGGTGGCCGCCGGGAGCAGGAAGTAGGCCCCGAAGCCGAGCCGGTCGAGCAGGGTTCGCAGCCAGACGTCGGCCCCGTTTCGGGGCATTCCGCGGCCGAGATAGAGCACGCCCGCCTCGTAGAAGAGCACCAGCGGCATCGTGAACAGCAGGCTCTCCAGCGGGGCTCGCGAGGCTGTCCAGTAGGTTTCCGGGGCCCTGGAGATCGCTGCATCAGCGGAGACTTCGGCTGCTGAGCCGGCTGCCACATCGCTGCTGTCCCATGGAAGATCCGGATCGACCGAGGGCTCGTCGTGCACGCCTTCGTCGAACGCCTGTGGGTCGTGCCTAGCCCGGGCATGCAGGTCGTTGAAATCCAACGGGTATTCCCCATCCGTTCCATGCACTTCACCGTGAGGGGGTATGTCGTCGTCTCGGTCTCGTGAGTGGTTCATCGCGGCCTCCCGCAAGCGTTGCCGAACCATCCGCGAACGCGAATCTCGCGCGCGTCATCGACCGTGCTTGACAAGATCGTCGACCTCCACAGAATGCCACCCCATCGGCATCGTGCCTGTCGATCAACGCGGGTGCTCGCGGCAAAGGTTTTCGAACACGGCATTGCGGAAGTGTCAGGGAAACGACGTTTTCGTGGAAGTCGAATCGCCAGAAGAGGCCCCCACGGGCCGTGGGAGGTGTGACTGATTTTGGGGGGCGACGACTGAGGGACCGATAGTCGACGATCTGAGGTCGTGGCCTGGATGTCCCCCCCGCTTTTTTGGTGCGTGCCCCGAGATGGGCTGCGAACGTCCTCCCTGCACGCCCCCGTTGCGGTTCCTGCGGCAGGTGGCCCTCGCGGGGTGGCGTCGGGTACAATCCGGAGGGCGGATGCGGGCCGCCGTGCGACTGCGGGCGGCGGAAAGGTGGCTCGCCGGGTATGCGGGCTGCGGTGTTTCTCCAAACCTCCGGCATGGATCATGGCACGATGCCTTGTGGGTTGTGGCTCGAATCTCGGTAATCGCCGGGAACTGCTCGACCGAGCTGTCGAACTGCTGCGGTTCATGCCGGGCGTTCGCATCCTTGCCACGAGTCGGTATCGCGAGTTTCGCCCGGTCGGTGGCCCCAACGGGCAGACACCCTTCCTCAACGCCGCCTGTCTGCTCGAGACCGATCTCGGGCCCAATGAACTGCTCGGCATGCTCAAGGCGGTGGAGAACACGCTCGAGCGGCAGCGGGAGATTCGCTGGGGTCCCCGCACGATCGACCTCGACCTGCTCCTCTACGGCGACGTGGTGGTCAACTCCGAGGAACTCGTCCTACCGCACCCGCGAATGTCGACCCGCCGCTTCGTGCTCGAGCCGTGCGTCGAGATCGCGGCGGAGTTTCGGCATCCGGTGGCAGGCTGCTCGGTCGGTGACCTGCTGGAAAACATCTCACCGAGGCATCCGCACGTGGCCGTCGTCGGCGTGCCGGGGGCCGGAGCTCCGGAGGTCGCCGCCGCCATCGCCGACTTCACTCTCGGCCGTCTGCTGCACACGCCCCGTCCGCTGCCATCGCTGAGTCCAATCGCCGGGAAGGGTGGAGCACGCGGTGCGGCCCGGCTGCTGGCCGATTTCTGTGACACGCTCGACGGCTGGTCGCAGCCGATTCTGCGGGAAGGATGGCCAACCGATCCCCACGGCACGATTGCGGAGTATTGGATCGGCACGCTGATGGCGATGGCTGAGCTGACCCTTGCTGCGGACGATGTGACGGAACTCGAGGGCCGCTACCGTCGCCTGACCGACTCGACTGTGCAGCCCAACGTCGTGGTCCTGCTGACAACGCCGAGCGACGTGCTTGCCGACCGCATCAGTTTCCGCAGCGGCCAACGGTCGGAATTCACAGACGTCTTCGCCGACCTCGAGCGATTTGTGTCGCCGGGTACCGATTTCGGTCGACGCCGTTTCAGCCGCGATCTCTCCGGGCGTGTTGCCGAGCCGGCGCCAGGCCCGGCGGTCGACATGTCCTCCAGCGACGCGACGGTTGCGGCGGCCGCCCGCTTTCTGGCGACGCTGCAGGAGCGGCTCGTGGCCTGCCTCTGCGATGGCTCGTCAAATCTGCGGGCCGGCATGCCCTGCGGCGTGGTAAGGATTCCCTCGGACGACATCGGCGAGGCGGCCGAGCAGGCGGTGGCCGCCGTCGAGGCGATGGGGTAGCGTTGCGAGAAATCCGGATCGAACGTCGGCCCCAAGCGATGCGGCAGCTCGTCGAGGAGGCCCGGCGGCAGGGACGGCTGGTCGGCTTCGTGCCGACAATGGGCGGCTTGCACGCGGGCCATGCAAGCCTGACCCGGGCGGCGGCGGAAGCCTGCGACGAGGTGGCCGTTTCGATCTTCGTCAATCCCTCGCAGTTTGGCCCCGGGGAAGACTTCGACCGCTATCCCCGTTCAGCGGAGGCTGACTGCCGCCTGCTTGCCGAGGCCGAAGCGAGCTGGGTTTTCATGCCGGAGGTCGAGTCGATCTATCCGCCGGGCGACGCCACGCGGGTCGTCGTGGAAGGCCCGGCGGTTCGCTGGGAGGGCGAGCATCGGCCAGGGCACTTCGAGGGTGTGGCCACGGTCGTCAGCCGACTCTTGGCGATGGTCCCCGCCCAGCGGGCCTACTTTGGGGCCAAGGACTGGCAGCAGACGGTCGTCGTGCGGCGGATGGTGCGAGACCTTGCCCTGCCGGTGGAGATCGTGGTCTGCCCGACGATCCGCGAACCGGACGGGCTGGCGATGAGTTCCCGCAACGCCTATCTCTCGCCCGATGAACGCCGGCGTGCGACGGCCCTCTCGGCCGGCCTCGCCGCGGCGGAGGCAGCCTGGCGGGCCGGCAGCCGGGCGGCGGCCATCGAGGCCGAACTCCGCCGGCGGCTCGAGGCTGCCGACGTCGTGGTCGACTACGCGGCCCTCGTCGATCCTGAGTCGCTCGAGCCACTCGCCGCCGACGCGGTTCGCGGCATTCCCGCGATTGCCTTGGTCGCGGGTCGTGTGGGCTCGACCCGGCTGCTCGACAACTGCATGCTTGATTGAGTTTCCCTGCGTTTGCCCGGCAGGCTGATGCTGACCACCCTTTTTCATATTCCCTCGCGGATCGGCGGCGATGCAGGCGTGCCCCTGTTTGGCTGGGGCCTGCTGCTTGCGGTCTGGGCCCTCGTCGGTGGCGGGGCGTTTGCCTGGTCGGCCTGGCGGCATTCGCCGGCTGCGGCGGTCCGCACGCTCGGCCTCCCGCTGGTGCTGGTGGGGGCGGTGATTCTCTGGGTTCTGCCCGCCCTTGACGACGGTGCTGGCGTGCCGGTTCGCGGGTATGGAGTGATGCTCCTGCTCGCGGCCTCCTGCGGAACCTGGCTCTCGATCCATCGCGGCCGACGGATGGGCTTCGACGCCGACACGATCCTCTCACTGGCCACCGAAGTCTTTCTTTGGGGACTGGCGGGGGCCAGGCTCTTCTACGTGATCGAATACCATGACCAGTTTTTTCGGCCCGGGCTCTCACCGGCCGAGACGCTCCTGGGGGTCGTCAACGTGGCCGCCGGGGGGCTGGTTGTCTTCGGGGCGATCCCCACCGCGGCGGTCGCCACCTTGCTGTTTGCACGTCGGCGTCGGCTCGACCTGTTGCGGCTGGCCGACTGCATCGCTCCTGGACTGCTGGTCGGCCTGGCGATCGGACGGGTGGGCTGCTTCTTCAACGGCTGCTGCTTCGGGGGCCGCTGCGACCTCCCCTGGGCGGTCAGCTTTCCACCCGGCAGCCCGCCGTGGCTCGACCAGGTCGAACGTGGCCTGCTTCCCGGCGTGCCCGCCTCGCAGCCGCTCGCCTCGGCTGCCCGCAGCCTGCCGGTGCACCCGGTGCAGATCTACGCCGCGATCGATGCGGGCCTGCTCGCCTGGCTGGCCTCGGCCGCCACGCCGGTGTTCCGTCGCGATGGGGCGGTGTTTGCCATGGTGCTCACGCTGCACCCGATCTCCCGAATCCTGCAGGAGGCGATCCGGGTCGACGAGCCGCCGGCCCTGGGCACCCCGCTGTCGATCTCGCAGCTGATCTCGGTGGGGCTGTTGGTGGTGGCGGCGGGGCTCTGGGTATGGATTCTCAGGCGAACCACGCGGGGCTCCTTTGACAGTGGCTCCCCGGTGGGCGAAGACTTGGGATAGGCGAGCAGTCATTCGCGGGAACCATCAAGCCTCCCGAGGCGTCCAACGTGCAGGACAGCGAGCAGGACAACGAACTGATCGGCCGAGTGCTCGAGGGCGACCAGGAAGCCTTTGCGGCATTGGTGGCCCGCCATGAGGCCCGCATCCGCGGGCTGCTCGGGCGGATGCTCGGCTGCGAGGAACGTGCCCGCGATCTGGCCCAGGAGACATTTGTTGCCGCCTACCGCGGGCTGGCCTCGTTTCGCCGGGAGAGTCGATTCTCGACATGGCTGTATCGCATCGCCTGCAATCGCGCCGCCTCGGCCCTGCGGCGGTCGCGGCCGACCGCGTCCCTCGCGGCGGTAGCCGAGCAGGCCGACTCCGGGCCGAGCGTGTCGGCGGGGCTCGAGCAGGCCGATCTCCAGCGTGTGATCCGAGAGGCCCTCGGCGGGCTCGACGAGCGGTTCCGGGCGGTCGTGATCCTGGCCGACATGGAGGATGCAAGTTACGAACAGATCGCCGAAACGCTCGGCATTCCCGTCGGTACGGTTCGCAGCCGGCTGCACCGCGGTCGGCTGGAACTTCGCGAGCGGCTCCGCCCGCTGCTTGAGGCCGAGGCGACCTGAGGCCCGCAGTTCCCAGATCGTGAAACACGGTTCGTCACCCACAGCACCTGACAGACAGTCCCAGAACCCTGAAGACTGAACCCTGAATCCAGAAGCACACCGAGAGCAGAGACAGGAAATGGCCGTCGACCCGGAGGAACCGAGGCTCAGTGAGTGGCTCGATGGAAGGCTGCCAGCCGACGAGGCTGAGGAGCTTGCCGCCGCTGTGCGTTCTGATCCCCGTCTCGCGGCGGTTGTGGATGAACTGCGGGGCGTTCGCCGCCTGCTCGCTTCGGCCTCGTCGCCGCCGCCGGCCGATCCTGCCTTTGTGGACGCGGTCACCGCCGCGGTCGCCGCCCTGTCAGCCGACGCAAACGTGGCGGTCGACCCGGCCGTGGATGAGGAGTGGCAGCGGCTCGAACGTGAGCGGATCGAGCAGGAGCGGGCCGAGGCCCGCGACGAGATCGGTGCTTCGCCGGTCGCTGACGCGACTCCGACCCAACACCGCCCCTCAGCGTGGCTGGCCACGGCCTTGGCCGCCGCCCTCGCGGCAGGTGTGCTTGTGGCAGTGGTGATCAACAAGCCTTGGGAGCCGGGACCGGAACTGGCCCAGGCGGTTCCCGACCGCGCCGACGCCCGGGTGCCCGAGGCCCTCGTGGGAGTCAATGAGATCGACCCCGACGCGATCGCGGCGAGGATGCTTGCCCGCGGCATCGAGATCACGCCGGAGCGGTCGCCACCGGGCGTGCTGCGGGTCACCGTCCGGCTTCGCGATGACGAGGGAAGGCAGCGGTTCGAGGAGCTGCTCGCTTCGAGCCGGGTGCGGCTGGACCGCGACGAACTTCGCCGCGGCAGGCCCGAGATGAACGCCCGCCGGAAGGCGTCCGATGTGGCTGAGCCGGATGACGCAGCTGCCGTGGTCGAGCGGATCGGCTGCCTCGGCAGGGCCGCGGCGGTCGATCGCCTGCTTGAAAGCCTGGCAGTCTCCAGCGGCAGTGTGGTGCTCGAGCAGGGAACGCTCTCCCCGAACGCGGCGGTCCGCCTGGAAAGCCGTGGACCTGCGGCGGAGGGTGTGCTGGCGGTCGCCGATGCCCGGGCCGAAGAGGCCGCCGAGGCCGAGAAGGCCACCGATAAGCCGCCTGAGCTCGGCGCCGACCCGGCCCGTCAGTTGGCCGCAACGCGGGAGATGCCGGCTGCGGCATCGGCGGCGTCGAGAGAATCGCTGTCGCAGAACAATGCGGTCGACACGGCAAATGCGGTCGACACGGCAGCCGAGCGATCGCGGCTCGAGCGCTATCGCGAGGTGATTCCACCGGAGGGCTTCATCAGGCTGTGGATTGACATCATCGATGAGTCACGGCCCGCGAAGGGTGTGCAGCCGCCGACGGAGAATCCAGGGTGAACAACGCGCCGCAGGAGCCGATCAACCCCGGCGTCCGTTCCCGCCGGCCTGCGGTCGCCGGAAGCGTCACCATCCGCTGCCGCGAAGATGGTCCGCTCGTGGTCGAACTACCGGACTGTCCCGATGGTGATCGGCTGACGCTGCGGGTGACCGACCACCTCGGCGGCTGCTTCACGCTGCCGACCGACAAACCGGTCGTGGCGTTGTGCCGCTGCGGAGGATCGGCCCGGCGGCCCTTTTGTGACGGCTCTCATCGTGAGAACGGATTCCGGGCCGCCGAAACCGCCCCGGTTGCCCACACGCCCGGCACACGGCCGCCAGAGCAGCCGCAGTAGCGGCACGCGGTTCGGGTTATAACTGGCACGCTGGCGGTGCGGCCGACGGAAACCCTTACTCCTGAACCACTTGCAGCGGCGGGCCCCGGAAAAAAATGGCCTCCCGCCGGCTGCGAACGATATGGACTGCCCCTTGGCAGACCTGTACCGTTGAAGGCTTCACGCGGAGGCACCTCTGCGGAAGGTCGCGGTACGAACCGGCAGAAGGACATGACGTCACAACCCAAGCCAAATTTCTACCAGCGACACGCCGTCGCGATCATGGCGGTGCTCGTGTTCCTGCTGCCGCTGGTGCTCGTGGGCGCCATCAAGGCCAAGGGCAACAACCGCAACGACGTCAAGGGCTGGCTGCCGCCGGAATATCCCGAGACGCAGGTCTACAAATTTTTCCGGCGAAACTTCCAGGGCGAGGAGTTCATCCTTGCCAGCTGGGAGGGCTGCACGATGAGCGACCCCCGACTGGAACTGCTCGCC
This sequence comes from uncultured Chitinophagaceae bacterium, assembly GCA_964600785.1. Lineage (GTDB taxonomy): Bacteria > Planctomycetota > Planctomycetia > Pirellulales > UBA1268 > M30B53. The sequence continues at coordinate 23,988 of CAZRKH010000120.1, read as the reverse complement.
CGCAAGCTTCTGCCGCCGCCCGGCGAGGCCGCCCGGGTCGACCAGCCGCTCTACTTCCGCACCGCCCAGACCGGCCCCCGGGCGGTCGACCAGATGACCTCCGAGCCGCTCAACCTCGACCGCGAGGAGGCGATCCGCCGGCTCACCGGAGCGTTGATCGGGCCGCCGCGGGAGGGTGTCGAGCCGCTCTCCAAGGAGGATGACCTCGACGAGCGGCAGACATGCCTGGTGTTGACCCTCTCCGACCTCGCCCGCTCCAACCTCCATGGCACGATCGACCTGATCAGGCAGGTGGCGGCTGACGAGTGCGCGATTCCTGAGGAGACACTGCGCCTCGGCGGCCCTCCGGTCGACAACGTGGCGATCGACAAGGCGGGCCAGAGCAGTGTCACAATCCTCTTCGGTCTCTCGCTGGTGGTCGGCTTCATCGTCAGCTGGCTGAGCCTGCGGAGCAAGCTCCTCGTGGCATTGGTGATCGCCTCGGGCGTCTACAGCATGTTCGCGAGTCTCGCGGTCGTCTGGTACACCGGCTATCCCGTCGATGCGATCCTGCTGACGATGCCCTCGCTGGTCTACGTGGCGACCACCTCCGGGGCGATCCACCTGGCCAACTACTACCGCGACCAGATCGCCGAAACCGGCATCCAGCAGGGGGCCGCCGGCCGGGCTTTGCACCACGCCCTGCTGCCGCTTTCGCTGGCGACCGGCACCACCGCCATCGGCCTGGCGACCCTGGCGGTCAGCGAGCTGGTGCCAATCAAGATGTTCGGCATCTTCTCGTCGTTGGGCGTGGTGGTCAGCTTTGTGATCCTGATCACCTTCATGCCGGCGGCGCTCGAGCTGTTTCCGCCGCGGCTGAAGCTCGGCAAGGCCGCCGACTCCGCCGAGCAGGACACCTGGCGGCCGATCGAGGAGAGCCCCTGGTGGCGGGTCGGCGAGTGGATCACGCGGCATCCCACGATCTCCACTGTCGGCTGCCTGGCCCTGATGGCGGGCATCGGCTGGGGCATGACCCGGGTCGAGAGCAGCGTGCAGTTGATGCGGCTGTTCGCCTCCAACGCCCGCATCCGCCAGGATTACCAGTGGCTCGAGGCCAACCTTGGCCAGCTGGTGCCGATGGAGATCCTGCTCGAGATCGACGACGAAAAATGTGATCTCAACTTCCTCGAGCGGATGGAACTCGTCGGTGAGGTGCAAGATGCGATCGGCTCGCTCGACGAGGTGGGCAGTTCGCTCTCGACGGTCACCTTTGGCCGCAGTCTCGACGTGGGCGGCGGAGGCAGCGGGCTTGGAGGGGCAGCGGCGAGAGTTTTCGGGCTCGGCGCCCGCACCCGCCGCAGCGTGCTCAACCGCCGGCTCATCGCCCACCGCCACGAGTTTCTCGACGGCGATTATCTTCGTGAGGCGACGGTCGAGGAGCCGATCGGCGAGCCGCCTCAGCCGCCCGAGCAGGGGCTTGCCGATTCGCTGCTCGTGTCGACGGGCCTTGCAGCCCCGCCGGAGCCCCCGCCGGTGGCGACCCGCAGCCGCGATCTCGAACTCTGGCGGATCAGCGCCCGCGTCAGCGCCACCAAGGAGGTGGAATATGATCTCTTCCAGCGTGAGCTCAAGGAGAAGATCGATCCGATCCTCGCCTCGCTCGACGAGGACTCCGCCAACGGCATCGAGGTCGACTACACCGGTCTCGTGCCGCTGGTCTACAAGGCCCAGCACTCCCTGCTCGACGGCCTGGTCGTCGGCTTCGCGGTCGACTTCTTGATCATCGTGGCGGTGATGGTGCTCCTCTGTCGGGCCTTCTCGGCGGGCCTTGTGCTGCTGCTTCCGGCGGCCTTTCCGGCAATCGTCGTTTTCGGTGGGATGGGCTGGGGCCATACGATCCTGCAGTCCTGGAACGCCGGCACACTCCTGATCGACATCGGCACCGTGATGGCCCCCAGCGTGGCCCTCGGCGTGACCGTCGACGACGTCGTGCACTTCATGCTCTGGTTCCGCCGTGGGATCGCCGACGGCCTCGACCGCCGGCAGGCGACGATGCTCGCCTACAAGGGCTGTGCCCGGGCGATGTATCAAAGCTGGGGCGTGATCGGAATCGGACTCTCGGTCTTTTCGCTCTCGCCATTCGGCCCCACGCAACGCTTCGGCTACATGATGCTCTCGATGCTTACGATCGCCCTGGTCGGCAACCTCGTGCTCCTGCCGGCCATGCTTGCCGGACCGCTGGGCGGGGTCTTTGGCTGGAGCGTGCTGCGGATGGAGCAGAAGAAGGCCCGCCGGGCCGACCGCCGCCGCGTGAAGAGCGAACCTGGCAGCGACGCCCTGCCCCCTCCGCACGTGCTGCCCGGCCAGGCGGCCAAGCAGGTTGTCCATGCCTGAGGCGGGTGAGCCTGCCGATGACGGGCTGGCGGTGGCCACCGTGGTGCTCAAGCCGCGGCGGGCCCGTCCCTTCTTCGGCCGCCACCCCTGGGTGCTCGACTCGGCGGTGGCCCGCGTGGAAGGCAGCCCGGCCGACGGCGACGTGGTCGATCTGGTGACCCACGACGGGCAGTTCATTGCCCGCGGCCTGTTCAACGCCGCCAGCCGGCTCCGCGTGCGACTCTATGCCTTTGACGCGGAAACCCGGCTCGATGCGGGCCTCTGGGAGGCCCGCATCGCCGCCGCGGTCGACCTGCGGAAGCGGCTCGGCCTCGATCTGCCCGATGGTGGCGTGCGGCTGGTCAACAGCGAAGGCGACGACCTCTCCGGACTCATCGTCGATCGCTTCGGTGAATGGCTCTGCGTGCAGGTCACGGCCTTGGCGATGCACCGCCGGCTCGAGACGATCTGCGACCTCCTCGAGGAGGCGGTGCGGCCGGCCGGGATCCTGCTGCGGGGAGCGGAGCGGGGGCTCGGCAAACTCGAGGGGCTCGCCGTCACCGACCGGCTGCTGAGGGGTCGGGCTCCCGACGGCCCGGTCTTCATCAGCGAGCGCGGGCTGCGGTTTGGCGTCGACCTCGCCGAGGGCCAGAAGACCGGCTTCTATCTCGATCAGCGGGAGAACCGCCAGACGGCCGCCCGGCTGGCCGGCGGCCGCCGGGTGCTCGACATGTTCTGTTATTCCGGGGGCTTTGCGGTGGCCTGTGCCGCCGGCGGGGCGGCCAGCGTGCTGGCGGTCGATTCGAGCCCCAAGGCCACGGCTCTCGCCCGGGCCAATGCCCAGCTCAATGCGGTGGCGAACCTGGCGGTGGAGACGGCCGACGCCTTCGAGCGGCTCGAGGGCCTGCGGGCCGCAGGGGAGCGGTTTTCCATGGTCGTGCTCGACCCGCCGAAGTTTGCCCGCAGCCGCCGGCAGCTCGACGATGCGATGCGGGCCTACCACCGCATCAACCGGCTGGCGGTCGATCTGCTCGAGCCGGGCGGTCTGCTTGTGACCTGCTCCTGTTCGGGGGCGGTGTTGCGGGAGGATTTCCTGATGATGCTCTCAGGGGTGGCCCAGAAGACCGGGCGGAGCCTGCAGTTGCTTGCCTGTCAGGGTGCGGCGGCCGATCACCCGGTGAGTGTCAGCTGCCTTGACGGTGAGTATCTCAAGTGCGTCTTCGCCCGCGTCGGCTGAGGGAGAGGCGGTTGCTGCGGAGATGCCGGTCGCGGCGCGACCGGCCTACAGCCCGCCGGTCGCGGCGCGACCGGGCTACGCGGGAAGACGGCGGAGCCGGGTGAATTCGTCGATGGTCACCGTCGTCAGCTCGCCGTCGTCGCGGGCCAGGATCAGGACGTCGGAGTAGACCTTGTCATCGGCATTGCGGCGAAAATGCAGGCCGTGCCTGCGACGCTCGCGACGCAACACCCGACCGACGGTGGTGGTCGTCCACTTCGCCGAGGAGCCGACCGTCACCCCGTGCACCACCTCCACCCGGTCGCCCGGCTGGAGCTGCTCATAGAGCGACCGCGACTGGAGTTCTTCCGGGGTCATGCTCATGGCTCTCGGGCCTCCCGCGGTTCAGACTTCCTTCGAATCGATCCAGTTCATCATCTTCCGCAGGGAACGGCCGGTCTCGGTGAGCAGGTGCTCCCGCTCACGACGCCGCGTGGCTTTGAACATCGCCGCCCCGGCCCGGTTCTCCAGGATCCAATCGCGGGCAAACTCGCCGGAGCGGATCTCCTCGAGGATTTTCCGCATCTCCGCCCGAGTCTGGTCGGTGATCACCCGCTTGCCACGGGTGTAGTCGCCGTATTCGGCGGTGTTGGAGACGCTGTACCGCATGTATTCCAGGCCGCCTTGGTAGAGCAAATCGACGATCAGCTTCATCTCGTGAAGGCACTCGAAGTAGGCCATCTCCGGCTGATAGCCCGCCTCGACAAGGGTGTCGAAGCCGGCCTTGATCAGTTCGGAAACACCGCCGCAGAGTACCGCCTGCTCGCCGAAGAGGTCGGTCTCGGTTTCCTCGGCAATCGTGGTCTCGATCACGCCCCCGCGGGTGCCGCCGATGCCCTTGGCGTAGGCCAGGCCGATCTGCTTGGTCTGTTCGCTCGCCCCCTCGCCCAGCGCGATCAGACAGGGCACGCCGCCCCCCTTCTGATACTCGCTGCGGACCAGATGGCCGGGGCCCTTGGGGGCCACCAGGAGCGTGTCGTGGCCGGGAGGTGGCTCGACCTGGTTGAAGTGGAAGTTGAAGCCGTGGCTGGCCATCAGCACGGCCCCCGGCTTGAGGTTGGGCCGGATGCTCGTACGGTAGACGTCTCCCTGCAGTTCATCCGGCAGGAGGATGTTGATCACGTCAGCCTGTTTGACCGCGTCTTCGACCGAGAGCGGCTCGAAGCCGTGGCTTTTGGCGAGATCGTAGTTGGCCCCGCCGGGCCGTTGGGCGACCACGACCTCGAGCCCGCTGTCGCGGAGGTTCTGGGCCTGGGCATGGCCCTGGCTACCGTAGCCGAGAATGGCAATCGTCTTGCCGGCGAGGTGCTTGAGGTCGGCATCGGCGTCGTAGTAGATCGTGGCGGGCACCGGTAGGTTTCCTTTGGCGTGTCAGGGACTGGTGATGGGCGGGCACTCGCGGTGAGTGCCCGCTGGTGATTCAGTCGTCCGCCCGGGAGTCTGCCCCGGGAGGCTCGCTGCCGCGAACCATGGCGATGCGGCCGGTCCGCACCAGTTCCAGGATTCCCAGCGGTCGCATCGCGTCGATAAAACCTTCGATCTTGTTTTCGGTGCCGGAGATCTCGACGATCACGCTGTCACCGGCGACATCGACGATCCTTCCGCGGAAGATGTCGGCGAGCTCCTTGACCTGAGTCCGCACCGGGCCGGCCGGGGCGACCACCTTGATCAGCATCAGGTCCCGTTCCACGAAGTTGCGGGAGCTGATGTCGTCGACACGGACGACCGTCACGAGCTTTTCGAGCTGGCGACGAACCTGGTCGAGCACACGGTCGTCGCCCCGCAGCACGAAGGTCATCCGCGAGAGCCCCGGATCCTCGGTCTCGCCGACGGCCAGGCTGTCGATGTTGTAGCCCCGCGAGGCGAGCATGCCCGAGACATGCGAGAGCACACCGGGAACATTTTGTACGGTGGCGGAGAGGAGATGCCGCATGAGCCGCGAAACCTGCTGCGAGAGCCTTGTCCAGGAGGTCCGGCCGCGGCAGGCCGCCAGGCAATCGCATCCCGGCCGGCCCCGGATGGCCTCCGGAGTGGGGTGGGCGGAAATGCCGCAGCCCCGAAAAAACATGGTGAGCAGTGTAGATCGCGAAAAGACGCCGATTCAAGCGGTCGTGCGAAAGCTCGGGGCCAAGAGCGGGGCGCGTTGACCATCGACCGAAAACCGAATAGTCTCCGAGGCTTGCATGGTTGACGGTATTGGCTGCCTGCCGGCTGAGCTGCCGGCGAGCCGCTCCGCGTCAGGCGGACCGCTTCCAGCCCCCGCACCCACCGAATCCCCCCGAGGAAACCGCCCGCGTGTCGAGTGTTTTGGCCCAGGAACTGATCGAGGCCGGTGTCCACTTCGGGCACCGGGCGAGTCGTTGGAATCCCAAGATGCGGCCCTATATCCACGGCCGCAAAAATCTGATCCACATCATCGACGTCCGCGAGACGATCCGCGGACTCTTGCGGGCGAGGAAGTATCTCAAGCAGGTGGCTGCCTCGGGCAGCCTCGTGCTCTTCGTCGGCACCAAGCGGCAGGGGCAGGAGGCGATCGCCCGCGAGGCCGAGCGGTGCGGTATGCCCTATGTCAGCGATCGCTGGCTCGGCGGCACGCTCACCAACTTTCGCACGATCCGCAACCGGCTGGCTCGCCTGGAAGAACTCGAAAAGCTGATGCCCTCCGACGAGTTCGGGGCCTATTCGAAGAAGATGCAGTCGTCGCTCCGCCGCGAGTATCGCAAGATGCTCCGCAACCTCGGCGGCATCCGCACGCTCTCGAGGCTTCCGGAATGCCTGGTGCTCTTCGATCCGAAGAAGGAGAAGAACGCGGTCAACGAGGCCCGCAAGATGGGGATCACGACGTTGGCCCTGATCGACACCGACTGCGACCCCGATCTGATCGATCTGCCGATTCCCGGCAATGACGATTCAATCCGCTCGATCGAACTGGTGGCGGCCCGGTTGGCCGACGCCGTGCTCGAGGGCAAGGCCGAGCAGAAGACCTCGGCCAAGGCCGCGGCCGAGGGCGGTGACGCCCCGGCCGAGGGCGAGCAGGCGGCCGGCAAGCCGAAGGCCAAGCGGCCGGCGCCCAAGCCTCCCAAGACATGAGCCGCCCGCGGGCGGACGCCGGCGGCACCCTCGCAAGCGGGCCCGACTGCCGGAGTATCGTTGTCGTGCCGGGCCGCCGGGGGCTCGGACGGACTGATCAGCAAAGAAGGGGATCCCTCAAGGAGAAGCAGCCATGGCTGGAATCACCGCGGCGGAGGTGAAGAGTCTGCGGGACAAGACGGGCCTGCCGATGATGGAGTGCAAGAAGGCCCTCGCCGAGTGTGGCGGCGACACCGAGGCTGCGATCGAGTGGCTCCGCAAGCAGGGCGTGAAAACCCAGGCGATGCGGAGCGATCGCGAGATGACCACCGGACGCCTCGCGGTCTACACCGATCTCGAGAAGGGGGTCGGGGCGGTGGTGGAGCTGAAGTGCGAGAGCGCGCCGGTCGCAGGCAGCCCCGATTTCAAGGACCTTGCCAATGACATCGCCAAGCAGTTGGCCCTCGGCCCCGGGGCGGGCACGGCCGATGAACTGCTGGCGCAGAAGAGCCAGGCCTCGCCGGAGCGAACCCTTGGCGAGCTCAAGGACGATCTCTTCAACCGGATGCGGGAGGTCTTCGAGCTTTCACGAATCTGCCGGATCGACGCCCCCTGCGGCGGCTATGCCCACCACGACGGTTCGAAGGCCTGTCTCGTCGAATTCTCCGGTGCCACGTCGCCCGAGGCTGCCGAAGTGGCCAAGGATATCGCCATGCATGTCGTGGCGATGGCCCCCGAGGCCCTCTCCAAGGAAGATCTCGATCCCGCCGTCGTCGAGAAAGAGCGCGAGATTCTCACCGAGGCCGCCAAGGCCGAGGGCAAGCCCGCCAATATCGTGGAGAAGATGATCGAGGGCCGGCTTCGCAACTTCTTCAGCCAGTGCGTGCTGCTCGAGCAGCCGTTTGTGAAGGACGACAAGCAGTCGGTCGGCAAGCTTGCCAAGTCGGCCGGCATCGAAGTCAAGCGGTTGGAGAACTGGGTGCTCGGTGGCTGAGCGATGACATCGACCCCCTATCGCCGCGTCCTCCTCAAGCTCTCCGGAGAGAGTTTCGCCCGCGCCGGCGAGCGGGGCATCTCGATGGACGAGGTGGTGCACATTGCCAGCCAGACCGTGCGTGCCGCCTCCCGGGGCGTGCAGGTGGCGGTGGTGATCGGCGGGGGCAACATCCTCCGCGGGGCCTCCTTCACCGCCGGCAACACGGCGGTCCAGGAGGCCACGGCCCACTACATGGGCATGCTTGCCACGGTGATCAACGGCCTGGCCCTGCAGGACGCCCTGGAGAGCCTCGGGGCCCAGACGCGGCTGATGACCGCGATCAGGATGGACGGGGTGGCTGAGCCCTACATTCGCCGCCGGGCCAACCGGCACCTGGAAAAAGGTCGGATCGTGATCATCGCCGCGGGCACCGGGAGCCCCTTCGTGACCACCGACACGGCGGCGGCCCAGCGGGCTCTCGAACTCGAGGCCGACATCCTGCTCAAGGCGACGAGGGTCGACGGGGTCTATTCCGATGACCCCGAGAAGAACCCCCACGCGATGCTCTACCGCAACCTCACCTACCAGCAGGTCCACGAGCAGGGCCTGCGGGTGATGGATGCGACGGCCATCTCGCAGTGCATGGAGCATGCCATGCCGATCCTCGTGTTCAACTATCGCACCGACGGCAATATCGAGCGGGCGGTGGCTGGAGAGCGGATCGGCACGCTGGTGGCCACACGCGGGATCGGTGAAAAAGCGGCCGAGGCTTGATGCCCGCACTCGGTGGCTGCGAGAATCAGCGGGCTGGATCGCGGGCGGATGCCGCCGGGCTCAGCCGCTTTTCACGCCTGAATCCCCTGGGAGGCTGTTGCTGATGCCCACCGACGAGATCCTGCTCGACGCCGAGGAACGAATGGAGAAGGCGGTCGAGGTCTTCCGGCACGCCCTGACCGGGATTCGCACCGGCCGGGCCAATCCCGGTCTCGTCGATTCCCTGAAGGTCGAGGTCTACGGATCCCCCACCCCGATCAAGGCCCTGGCCAACGTGGGGGCGCCGGAGCCCAACCAGATCGTCGTTCGCCCCTTCGACCCCGGCACCATCAAGGAGATCGAAAAGGCGTTGCACGCCAGTGATCTGGGGCTCAATCCCCAGAGTGACGGCCGATTGATCCGGCTCACGATTCCTCCGCTTTCGACCGACGTGCGCCGCAAGATGACCGCCCGCATCAAGGAACTTGCCGAGGAGGCGCGGGTTTCGATCCGCAGCGTCCGCCGCGATGCCAACAAGGCCGCCGATGGCGAGAAGTCGGATGGCGACATGACCGAGGACGACTGCTCCAAGGCCAAGGACGACGTGCAGGAGCTGACCAAGAAGTTTGAGGCGGCCGTGGGCGACCTCGCCAAGGCCAAGGAGGCCGAGGTGATGGAGGAGTAGTTCCCCCGGGGCCGTCGTTCCCCGTCACATCGGGAGGGGGCTTCGCCATGCAGCAGGCGGCCATCGAAGCGGAAGAACTCGTCAAGCACTACCGCTCCACCGACGGCCGGGTGGTGCGGGCGGTCGACGGGGTGTCGTTTGCGGTCGCCCGCGGCGAGACGGTTGGCCTGCTCGGCGGCAACGGCGCCGGCAAAACCACCCTCCTGCGGCTGCTGACCACGCTTCTCGCGCCGACCGCCGGCACCGCGAGGATCGAGGGACTCGACATCCGCCGGTCACCGATCGAGGTGCGTCGCCGCGTGGGCTACGTCTCGGCTGGCACCGGGGTGCCTGACAGGCTCTCGGGCCTCGAGACGCTGCTGGCCTACGGCCGCCTGCACGGCATCCCGGCCGGCCTGCTGCGGGACTCGGCGGCGCGGCTCGTCGAGGCGCTCGACATGGGAGCCTTCATCGACAGGCCCTGTGGCCGGCTCTCGAGCGGGCAGCGGCAGCGGGTCTCCTTGGCCAGGGCGTTGGTGCACGACCCACCGGTGCTCGTGCTTGACGAGCCGACCTCGTCCCTCGACCTGCTCGGGGCCCGCGAACTGCTCGACCTGCTCGAACGGCTGCGGGGCGAGGGACGTGCGATCCTGATCTCCACCCATCGGCTGCACGAAATCGAGCCGCGGTGCGACCGGTTCGTGATCATCCACGAGGGCCGAATCGTGGCCTCGACGGACCGCGAGACCCTGCTCGCCTCCGGCGGCAGCCTGGAGGACGCCTTCTTCACGGCGGTTGGTGAATGAGCGATGGGGACAATCGTGTCGTGCCGGGGGTGCTGGCGATCGCCGCCCGCGACCTGCTCGAGTTTGCCCGCGACAGAAGGACGGTGTTTATCACCTTTCTGCTGCCGCTGGTGGCGTACCCGATCGTGGCCCTGGCCACGGTCCTGGGCATCCGCGGAGCGATCGAGGAACTTGACCGCCGCGAGCAGGCGGTGCCGCTGTCGATCCTGCTGTTCGGCCAGGATGCCGAGCCCTTGGCGGCACGGATTGCCGCGGCGGAGGCGGAGGCCGGCGACGAGCCGGGCTGGCCCGCCCGGCTGATGGTGATGGTTGCCGGCAAGCGTCCGGCGGAAACCACCGCCGACTGCCTGGTGCGGGTGCCGGCGGGCAGCGAGCAGATGCTGGCCGGCGAGGGGCATGTCGAGCTCGAGGTCTACGGCCCGGCGGAAGAGCCGGTGGCTGCGGAGAAGATCGAGCACTTGCGGGTGGTCTTCGCCGCGGTGGCCAGGGCGATCCGTGGCCAGCGGCTGGCCCGACTCGGCCTGAACGCCTCGCTCGTTGATCCGCTGGGGATTTCTCTCGGGGGCGGATTGCCGCCGGCTCCCGGCGTCGAACTCGACACGATCCTGACCACGATCAGCGGCAGCCTGCTGGTGATCCTCGCGCTTTTGACAGTCACCGGGGCCTTCCATCCGGCGGCCGATGCCTTTGCCGGCGAAAAGGAGCGGGGCACGATCGAGACGCTCCTGCTGGCTCCCTGCAGTCTCGGCGAGATCGTGCGGGGCAAATACCTCGCCGTGCTGGGAGTGACCCTGGCGACACTCGCGGCCAACCTGCTGGCACTGGGTGTTACCGTCGCGGTGGGCCTGCGGGCCCTGCCGCCTCCGCTGGCGGGAGTTGTCTCGGGGATGCCGACGGTGGCGACCGCGGGCCTGGTGGTGGTGACTCAGGTGGCGATGGCAGCGGTGGCCAGTGCCGCCTGCCTGGCGATCACCTCGGTGGTGCGGAGCCTCAAAGAGGCCCAGCACGCGCTGACCACGGTGATGCTCGCGGTGAGCGTGCTCTCGGCGGTCGCCCTCCTGCCGGGCGTGAGCACCGACGGGCCGGGCGGGCTGTTGCTGGCGGCGGTGCCGATCACCGGGCAGGTGCTCGTGGCCCGTGACGCGATCGGTGGGGCGTCGGTGGCCGGTCCGCTGCTGGTCACGCTGCTCTCGGCGGCGGCCTCGAGTTGGCTCGCCCTGCGTGGGGCCACCGCGGCGCTCGCCGATGAAGAGCTGCTCTTTCGCGGTCCTGATGCGGCGGCGGGCATCTGGCGGCGGCCGGCTGCCCGCCTGCTGCCCACGCCGCTGGAGGCGGTCTTTCCCGCCATACTGGGCCTGGCGGGAATCTGGTACGCCCAGGGACTGCTGCCGGCGAACCTCGCATGGTCGCTGCCGCTGCAGCAGTTGCTCTCGATGGTTCTGCCGCTGGTGATCGTCGCGAGCTGGCAGCGGGTCGATCTGGCCCGCACGTTCCGGCTCCGCTGGCCACGGAGCCGGGGCTGGCTGACCTTCGGCGGTGCGGCCCTGCTGGGAGCCGGCCTGTTCCTGCTGGGGGCGGTGGCGATCGGCCAGATTGTGGGAGAGAGTCCTTCGCCGGCCGCCGAGGAGCTTGCCGGACGGCTGGTGGGGTTGCTCGAGAGCCTGCCGGTTTGGCTTGCGTTGCTGCTGGTGGCGGTGCTGCCGGCCTGCTGCGAGGAGCCTCTCTTCCGGGGCTGGATGCTCTCGGGGCTTGCCGGTGGGCGGCCCGGTCGCGGCAGGCTGGCAGCGGCGGTGGTGCTGCAGGCGGCTGCCTTTGCGGTGGTGCACCTGTTGCCCGAACGGATGCCGACAACCTTCCTGGTGGGGCTGGTGCTTGGCTGGCTGGCAGTCCGAAGCGGCTCGATCCTGCCGGGAATCGTGTGCCACGCGGTGCACAACGCGATGCCGCTGGTGGTCGTGCAGCTCTCCGGCACGCCAGCCGGCGGACTCGAGGCGAATCCTCTCTGGCTGGCACTCACCGGTGCCGCGGCGGCGGCGGCCGGAGCGGCGATGGTGATTCGTGAGCGGCCCAGATCGGCCGAGCCAACTCACGAGTCAGCCGCCTTTGAATCAGGATTGATCCGGCAGAGACCGTGAAGCACCAGGCAGCCAGGCCTCGGCACTGGGTCGGGAATTCAATCCCGCGGTCGATGAGGAGGCCCGTCAGCCCCGGTCCGAGTGCGGTGGAAAAGACCATGATCGTGGTCGAGAGTCCGCGAATGGCGCCCAAATGCCTGGTGCCGTAGAGTGTCGGCAGAAATGCCCCCCACAGGCCGCTGGCCATGCCCATCGTGATGCCCACCATGGCGAGGGCGAAATACCAGCCGCTGATCCGGCTCGCCGACGAGATGACCGCCATGCCGCCACCGACGGGAAGCAGCAGCAGCGGCAGCAGCCTTTGGCCACCGAAGCGGTCGACCGCCCAGCCCGTCATGAAAGAAGCAATCACGCCCGCCGTGGCAAAGCAGGTGAAACCCGGCGCCATCGCCACCATGCTCCAGCCCTTGACGGCGGCGATGTCGGTCTGATGAAAAAAGAGCACCGTGCCCATGAAGCCCGGCGTCAGCAATGTCGGCAGCAGGGCTGGTAGCAGCCAGTGCCGAATCGCCTCATGCCGCTGCCATTGCCGGCCCTCGAGACCGGGCTGCTCGCGCGAGTCGGCCGATCCCTGCGGGGTGCGGCTGCCGACGAGCAGCCAGCCGATCAGCGGCCCGATGCCCAAGAGCAGGCCCGCCGTCACCGCCCACAGCCACCGCCAGCCCAGGGCGTTGATTGCCACGACGGCGGGTGCCGCGAGGAGAATCTCGCTGGCTGGATACCCCAAACCCGCGATCGCCACGGCCGTACCCCGCCGGGCGAAGAACCAGCGTCCGATTGCGGTCATGGCGATGTGGCCCAGCATGCCCTGACCGCACAACCGCAGCAGGAACACCGACAGCCCCAGCAGCCAGACCGAGTCAGCGGCCGCCATGCCCGCTGCCGCGGTGGCGAAACCCAAGGCGGTGGCGAGTGTCACCAGCCGTGGCGAGAATCGATCGACCACCGACCCCTGCCAGAAGATCATGGCGGCCGAGGCGAGAGTTGCCAGCGTGTAGAGCAGCCCCCAGCCACCGTCGGAGAGGTGGTACTCCCGCTTGATCTCGGTGGCGGAGAGCGAAATGAACCAGGTCTGTCCGGCAGCCGAGGCGAAGGTCAGAAGAAAGCCGGCAGCAAGCCAGCGGAGATTCTCGCGGAGGAAGTTGAGCACGGCAGGAGGATAGCCCGATCAGCGCCGGCTCCACAACCATCTGCCGGCAGACCGGGGAGCAGACTGGGGAGCAGTCAACTGAGCAGTTCGCGAACCACCCGTGCCGGCTCCACGCCGGTGAGCTTCGTATCGAGACCCTGGTAGGGCACGCTGAAGCGGGCATGGTCGATGCCCAGCAGGTGCAGCATCGTGGCATGCAGGTCGCGGACGTGCACCACGTTGTCCACCGCGTTGTAGCCGAACTCATCGGTCGCACCATGGGTCAGGCCGCCACGGATCCCGCCTCCCGCCAGGAGCATGCTGAAGCCCTTGATGTGGTGGTCGCGGCCGATGCTCTTGCCCTTCCCCTGACCCATCGGTGTGCGGCCGAACTCGCCGCCGATCACCACCAGTGTCTCCTCGAGCAGGCCACGCCGTTCGAGGTCGATCAGGAGGCCGGCCGCCGCCCGGTCGGTAGGCGGACAGATGCCGGCCATGTAGTCGTCGATACCGCTGTGGTGGTCCCAGTCGCTGTGGTAGAGGTGCACGAACCGCACGCCGCGTTCCACCAGCCGACGGGCCATCAGGCAGTTGGTGCCGACGGTGGCATGGCCCGGCTTGGCCCCGTAGAGGGCGAGGGTTTCGGCGGTTTCTCCCGACAGGTCGGCCAAGGCAGGCACGCTGGCCTGCATCCGGAAGGCGAGTTCGTATTGCCGGATGCGGACGTCGATCTCGGGATCGGCCAGGCTCGCGAGGCGATGCCGCTCGAGGCCGCCGAGGGTGTGGATCAGATCCCGCTGGTGGGCCGCCGAGACGCCCGGAGGGTTGGCGACGTAGTGCACCGGCGAGCCGGAGGTGGCAAACTCCACTCCCTGGAACTGCCCCGGCAGAAAGCCGGAGTGCCACTGCCTCGCGGCGATCGGCTGGGGGTTTCGGCCCATCTTGCTGGTCATCACGATGAAGCCTGGCAGGTCATCGGCTTCGCTGCCGAGGCCGTAGGTCACCCAGGCACCCATGCTCGGCCGGCCGGAGAGGATCGTGCCGCAGTTCATGAAGGTGTGGGCCGGATCGTGATTGATCTGCTCGGTGACCATGCTGCGGATGATCGCGTAGCGATCGGCCAGGCTGCCCAAGAGCGGGAAATGATCGCTGACCATCGCCCCGCACTGCGCCCGCGGGCGGAAGGGCTTCCGCGGGCCGAGGCAGATCAGCTGCTTGCCCTGCAATTGGGCCAGTTGCTGCCCGGCCGTCACGCTCTCAGGCATCGGCTGGCCGTCGAGCCGGGCGAGGGTCGGCTTGTAGTCGAAGGTTTCCAGGTGGCTCGGGCCGCCGGCAAGGCAGAGGAAGATCACACGCTGCGCCTTCGCCGGATGGTGCCGCGGCTCGACCGCGGTGGCCAGCCCGTCGCGGGCCAGCAGGCCGCCGAGGGCCGCCGAGCCGAGCGAGAGGCCCGCCCGGCCCAGGAAGGTGCGACGGTGGAGGCCCGTGGGGGGATTGTCGTGGTGCATCTCAATACCTCGCGATCGCTTCGTGCAGGTTGAGGACCGCGCGGGTGACGGCGGTCCAGGCGGCCAGTTCGGCGGGCGGCAGGCTCGCGTCGAGCGGGGCGACGCCGACGGCGAGCAGTTGGCTGGCGGCCGGAGTATCGGCGGTGTATTCCTCGCGGCGGCGGGCGAGCAGGCCTTCGACGAGTTCCAGTTCGGTCTGGTCGGGTTCCCGCGAGAGCGTCCGCCGCCAGAGATAGCTGATCCGGCCGCGATCGCTGGAGCCTCCCTCGCGGATCGCAAGCCCCGCGAGGCTGCGGGCGGCCTCCACAAAACTTGGGTCGTTGAGCAGCACGAGCGCCGCCTTGGGGGTGTTGGAGGGGAGCCGTCGGGCGGTGCACTCCTCGCGGCTGGGGGCATCGAAGGCCGCCAGCTGCGGGTGGAGAAACATCCGCTGCCAGTGGACGTAGAGCCCCCGCCTCCACTGGCGGGCATCTGTGTCGGCGGTGTACTTACGCTTTGGAAAATTGAGGTGCCGGTAGTAGCCGGCCGGCTGGTAGGGCCGCACGCTTGGCCCCCCGAGCTGTTCCACGAGCAGGCCACTGGTGAAAAGCAGCGTGTCGCGGACATGTTCCGCCGGCAGTCGCCAGCGGCTCTGACGGGCCAGCAATCGGTTCTCCGGGTCGCGAGCCTCGACATCCGCGGCGGCGAACGAGGACTGGCGGTAGGCATGGCTGGTGACGATCTGGCGGATCAACGCGCGGACATCCCAGCCCGAGGCGACCAGTTCGATCGCCAGGCGGTCGAGCAGTTCCGGATGGTCGGGTGGCTCGCCCTGACCGCCGAAGTCTTCCACGCTGCGACACAGACCGTGGCCGAAGAACACCGCCCAGAGGCGGTTGGCGGTCACCCTCGCGGTGAACTCGCCCATGCCCCCCTGCTCCACCGGCGTCACGAGCCAGCGTGCCAGGTCGGCCCTCGTCGCCCGGCCCTCGACGGCGATCTCGCCGAGCTCGCCGAGAAAGGCCGGCACCGCCGGTTCCACCAGCTCGCCGGAATCGTCCATCCAGTTGCCCCGCGGCAGGATCCGAGTGGTGCGGGGCGTGTCGAGGGATTGGGTGACCATCACCGGCCTCTCGATCGCCTTTCGCCGCTTCAGGAGCGACGCGAGCTTCGCTCTCCGGGCAGTCACCTCCGGAGGCTCCGGCGGGGGGGCCTTCGCGTCCTTGCCCGGGGCCTTCTTGCCGACGGTGTCGCCGGAGGATTTTGATGAGGTCGGCACCGCGGCCACCTTCGGCTGCGGTGGTGGCGGCAGCGACTCCTCGAGCCGCTCGATCTGCCTGTCGAGACGGGCCGCCTCGCCACGATCGAAGGGGCTCACCACTCGTTTTTCTGGAAACCGCGTCGTTGGCAGGGTGTTGGTGCCGCCGCCGAAGCCTCCTCGGCCCATATGTTTCTCGTCGTCGATGTCCGCGAAGAAGGCACCGAGCGAATAGAAGTCGCGGGCGGTGTAAGGGTCGTATTTGTGGTCGTGGCACTGCGCGCAGCCGACCGTCGCCCCCATCCAGACCGCAGACACGCTGCGAATCCGGTCGGCCTGGTAGATGGCGCGGTATTCCTTGACCTGGAGTCCGCCCTCGTGCGACGTCTGCAAAAGGCGGTTGTAGGCGGCGGCGAGCAGGCGGTCGTCGGGGTGCTCGCCGTCCGCCGGCCCGACCAGATCGCCGGCGAGCTGCAGCACGGTGAAGCGATCGAAGGGCATGTTTTCGGCGAAGGCGTGGATCACCCAGTCGCGATAGGGCGAGGCGTTGTGGGTCTGATCGCCGTGGTAGCCGACCGTGTCGGCATAGCGGACCAGGTCGAGCCACCAGGAGGCCATCCGCTCGGCATGCCGCGGCGAGGCGAGCAGCCGCTCGACGAGCTGCTCGTAGCGATCGGGCGAGGGGTCGCCGAGGTAGCGATCGACCTCCTCAGGCGAGGGCGGCATCCCGGTCAGGTCGAAATAAGCCCGCCGCAGGAGTGTCAGCGGATCGGCGTCGGACGCCGGAGCAAGCCCCTGCTTTTTGAGTGAATCGAGCACAAAGGCGTCGATCCACGATTCCGCCCGGCGGTCGCTTTGAGGCTCGGGCGTGGGATGGGCACGGGGTGCGACGTATGCCCAGTGGGGGGCATACTCGGCGCCCCCGGCGATCCACTGCTCGAGGAGTTCCTTCTCCGCGTCGGAGAGGGTGTGGTGGCTCTCCGGGGGCGGCATGATCAGATCCGGATCGGTCTCGTGAATCCGGGCGATCATCTCGCTCTCCGCCGGCTTGCCGGGCACGATCGCCCCGTAGTCGACCGCCGCCTCACGGTCGTCGAGCCGCAGGTCTGCCTGGCGATCGTGCTCGTCGGGGCCGTGGCAGGCGAAACAGTTGCGGGAGAGCAGAGGGCGGATCTCACGGTTGAAGTCGGGGTCGGCCGTGGGCTCGGCCGCGAGTGATGCGATCTCGACCCTGCCCGCCGCCAACGATCCGACCACAAGCAGGCACACCAGCGGCCGCATCCGCACCCCGGGGCCCATCAGACGGGGGGGCGGTGCCGCCGGTCGGCCGGCGGGCGTTCTCTGCCGAGCGGCCCGTGGGAAAAACCCACTGTGGCCCCCTGCCCGCGGACGCGGGCGAACAAAGCCCACTCGAGCGACTCCCCAAAAAGCCGAGGTTTTCGGGAGTCGCCGATCGCGTCCTGCGGCTGCAGACTCGTTGCACACGTTGCGCGGTCTGTTCGCTTGCTGCCTCATTGATGAAATCCTACCTATCGCGTGCAACGAACCGGCCGCTCGCACCCTGCATTATAAGACGCCCATCAGGCGATGCATCACCCAATTTCCCGCGTGTGGAGGCCTGGAACGCTCCCCAGCGTCCGATCCTCGCCTGGCCGCACGTTGACGGCGGCTCGTTGACGCTTCCACCGCCGCGAAACTAGAGTTTCGGATCGATTTCGCGGGTTGTGCGGGCTCCGCAAGCCGGGCCGGTTCCGCGTCGGGCATGCTGCCCGGGTTTTGTCACGCGTTGTTTCGGAGGTCTCAGCTGTCCATGGCCACTACTGCCCGGA
The DNA here is from genome assembly GCA_964600785.1 of uncultured Chitinophagaceae bacterium. Lineage (GTDB taxonomy): Bacteria > Planctomycetota > Planctomycetia > Pirellulales > UBA1268 > M30B53. The sequence goes on along the minus strand of CAZRKH010000120.1, from coordinate 6,254 downwards.
AGGCAAAGAAGGCATCGAGTCGCAAGTCCGCAGGCCGCACCGTGAAGGTCAAGAAGAAGGCCGGCCGCAAGGCGACCAAGACCTCGCAGGCGGGCCGCTCGGGCCGCATGATTTATTTCTTCGGCGCGAAGAAGTGCGACGGCGACGGCACGATGCGGGCGGTCCTCGGCGGGAAGGGGGCGAACCTCGCCCAGATGACGAAGATCGGCCTGCCGGTGCCCCCGGGCTTCACGATCACCACCGACATCTGCGTCGACTACTTCAAAAACGGCAACAAGTTTCCCAAAGGGCTCGAGGAGCAGATCGCCGCCAACGTGCGGCTGATCGAGAAGGAGACGGGCAAGAAGTTCGGCGATCCGTCCAACGCCCTGCTGGTGAGCGTCCGTTCCGGGGCCCGGGACAGCATGCCGGGCATGATGGACACGATCCTCAATCTCGGCCTCAACAACGAGACGGTCGTCGGCCTCAAGGAGGCCACCGGGAACGGCCGCTTTGCCTACGACTCCTACCGCCGCTTCATCCAGATGTATGGCGACGTCGTGATGGGCGTGCAGAAGGCCCACGAGAACGAGCATGAGCCCTTCGACGAGGTGATGGACGGACTCAAGCACCAGCTGGGCATCAGCGAGGACCTCGACCTCACCGAGGAGCACCTTCGCGAGCTGATCAAGCGGTACCAGCAGCTGATCAAGCAGAGGACCGGGAGGGAGTTTCCCCAGGATCCGATGAAGCAGCTTGTCGGCGCGGTGGCCGCCGTCTTCAGCAGCTGGATGAACGAGCGGGCGATTCTCTACCGCCGCAAATATCGCATCCCCGACGAGTGGGGAACGGCGGTCAACGTGCAGAGCATGGTCTTCGGCAACATGGGCGACGACTGCGCCACCGGTGTGGCCTTCACCCGCGATCCGGCCACCGGCGAGGACGTGTTTTACGGTGAATACCTGGTCAATGCCCAGGGCGAGGATGTCGTTGCCGGGGTCCGCACCCCCAAGCCGGTGGCCGAGATGGCTCACGACCCGACCTTCGCCACCACCTACAAGCAGCTCGAGAAGGTCCGCGAGAGGTTGGAGAAGAAGTTCGGTGACGTGCAGGACTTCGAGTTCACGGTCGAGAAGAAGAAGCTCTACATGCTCCAGACCCGCAACGGCAAGCGGACCGCCCTGGCCTACGTGAAGATCGCGCACGACATGGTCAGGCAGCGGCTGATGACCAGCGAGCATGCCATCGCCTCGGCCGACCCCGACGCCCTGGGACAGCTGCTCGCCCCGATCTTCGATCGCGGTGACTACGAGCAGGCCAAAAAGAGCGGCAGGCTGCTGACCACCGGCCTGGCTGCCGGACCCGGGGCTGCCTCGGGCCAGCTGGTGTTCACGGCCGCCAAGGCGGAGGAACTCGGCAATGCCGGGCAGGCGGTGGTGCTCGCCCGGGTCGAGACGAGCCCCGAGGATCTCCGCGGCATGATCGCCGCCGAGGGCATCCTCACCAGCCGCGGCGGTGTCTCCAGCCATGCGGCATTGGTGGCCAGGCAGATGGGCAAGGTCTGCGTGGCCGGTGCCGGCGAGGTGCAGATCGACTACTCCAAGGGCACGCTGAGTTGTGCCGGGCAGACGCTCCGCGAGGGCGACGCGATCTCGATCAACGGCTCCACCGGCGAGGTCTTCGCCGGGGCGATCGAGACGGCTGACAGCGAACTGAAGCAGGTGCTCGTCGCCGGCACGATGAAGCCGGAAGACTCGGAGGTCTATCAGTATTACGAGTTCGTGATGAAGCTTGCCGACAAGTATCGCAAACTCGGCATCCGCACCAATGCCGACACGCCCGAGCAGGTTCGCCACGCGATTGCCTTCGGGGCCGAGGGCATCGGACTGACCCGCACCGAGCACATGTTTTTCGAGGGCGACCGGATCGACGCGATGCGGGAGATGATCCTCGCGGAGAACGTCGAGGCCCGCCGCGAAGCCCTCGCCAAACTGCTGCCCTACCAGCGGGAGGATTTCGAAGGAATCTTCCGGGCCCTCGAGGGCCGCCCGGCGACGATCCGCTTCCTCGACCCGCCGCTGCACGAGTTTGTGCCGCACGACGAGAAGGCCCAACGTGAACTGGCGAACAAGCTGAAGATCTCCGCCGACGCCGTTGCCAAGCGGGTGGCCTCGCTGCATGAGTTCAACCCGATGCTCGGCCATCGTGGCTGCCGGCTGGGGATCTCCTATCCGGAGATCTCCGAGATGCAGGCAAGGGCCGTCTTTGAGGCCGCCGCGAAAGTCCAGAAGGAGGGGATCAAGGTCCGGCCCGAAATCATGATCCCGCTGGTCGGCTTCAAGAAGGAACTCGACAACCAGGTCGCGATCGTGCACGCCGTTGGCAAGCAGGTCGAACAGGAGACAGGGCAGAAGGTGAAATACCTCGTGGGCACGATGATCGAGATTCCCCGAGGGGCCCTGACGGCCGATGAGATCGCTGAGACGGCGGAGTTTTTCTCCTTCGGCACCAACGACCTCACCCAGACCTGCCTCGGCATGAGCCGCGACGATTCGGCCACGTTCCTTCCCGAATACACCGAGCTTGGCATCGTGAAGGGCAATCCCTTCGCCTCGATCGACGTTGCCGGTGTCGGCCAGCTGATGCGGATCGGGGTGGAGAAAGGCCGCTCGACGCGGGAGAACATCAAGCTCGGCATCTGCGGGGAGCACGGTGGCGAGCCGCACTCGGTGGCCTTCTGCCACTCGATCGGCCTCGACTATGTGAGCTGTTCGCCGTTCCGGGTGCCGGTGGCCCGGCTGGCAGCGGCCAAGGCGGCTCTGGCGGACCGTTGAGCCCGACGATCCCCAACGCGACGCGGCTGGCCATCGCTCTCGGCATGGCGGCGGCGGTTGCGGCGGGGATCGCCTGGCTGCCGCTCTCAGGCGAGGCAGGGCCGCTGGAGCTTCCGGCCCACCGGCTGGCGAGCGTGATCGCCGCGGTGGTCGTGCTGTGGGTCAGTGAAACGCTGCCGCTGCCGGTCACCGCCCTCGCCGGAGCCGCCGCCTGCGTGGTGGTCGGTGTCGCGGAGGCCGCGGAGGTCTTTCGCCCCTTCTCCAAGCCGCTGATTTTCCTGTTCATCGGTTCCTTCATGCTCGCCGAGGCGATCCGGGTGCACGGGCTCGACAGGCGGCTGGCCTACGGGGTGCTCGCCCGGCCGTGGGTTGGCGAGCATCCAGGCCGACTGACCGCGGCGGTGGCGGTGGTCTGCGCGGTGATGAGTGCCGTGATCTCCAACACCGCCACCACGGCGATGATGTTCGCCATCGTCTCGGGAATCCTCGTGGCGATCGAGCGGGCGGCCGACGGGCAACCCGCCGGGGAGCGGGTCGATCCCGGCTTCGCCACCGGGCTGTTGCTGGTGGTCGCCTTCGCCTCGTCGATCGGAGGCCTGGCCACGCCGATCGGCACACCGCCAAACCTGATCGGGCTGGCCTTCATCGAGTCGCAGCTGGAGATCGACATCCCCTTTTTCTCGTGGTGTGCTCTCGGCCTGCCGCTGGCGGCGGGCTTGTGCGTCGTGATCGTGGTGGTCGTCTCGCTGATGTTCCCCGCCGGCGTCGCGCGGCTTTCGGGCGTCTCGCAGCACGTGCGGCGGGAGCAGGAGCTGCTTGGCGGCTGGACGGCCGGGCAGATTTCCAGCGGCATCGCGTTCGCGGTCACCGTCGCCTTGTGGGTGGCTCCGGGCCTGGCGGCGATCCTGTGGGGCAAGGCCGATCCCCGCACCTCCTGGCTCGCGGAGCGGATTCCCGAGGGAGTCGCCGCGATCATCGGGGCGGTGAGCCTCTTCGTGCTTCCCGCCGGCGGCGGACGGCGGGCGCTCTCCTGGCGGGAGGCGGCGGGAATCGACTGGGGCGTGGTGCTGCTCTACGGCGGGGGCATGGCCCTGGGCGAACTGGCCTTCTCGACCGGGCTGGCCGACGCTCTCGGCCGCTCGATCACCGGCTGGATTCCCCAGGGCGGGGGCCTGCCGCTGATCGTGGCCGCGGCGGTGGTGGCGGCACTGACCAGCGAGTTCACAAGCAACACCGCCAGCGCCAACATCGTGGTCCCGGTGGCTCTGTCTTTGGCGGTGGCGGTGGGGGCCGATCCGCTGCCGGCGGCACTTGCGGCAACCTTCGCCGCGAGCCTGGGATTCATGATGCCCGTCAGCACTCCCTGCAACGCGATCGTCTACGGGTCTGGCCGGGTGCCGTTGCGGGCGATGGTTTCAGCCGGGGCGGTGCTCGACCTGGCCGGTGCCATCTGCGTGTCGCTCGCGATGCTTGCGGTGGGGCGGATCTGGTTTCCCTGATCGCTCCGCGGGCACCGGCTGGCGGCCAGCCGCGATGCAGGCTCAGAAGCCGCCTTCGATCACCGTCCCGCAGGTGTTGCAGCGGGGCGTGCAGGGGGGCAACGGGTAGGGCAGGTAGCCGTCGCCAAAGAGCCCCTGGAGCCGCGGAAACCAGGCCGTCGCCCGTGAGCGTTCGCAGGGATCGCAGGGGCAGCAGTCATCCGCCACGTTGCCGTGCCACGGCGGCCGGGAGCAGTCTTGGCAGCCACTCCCGCGGCCGGCGGCGGGAGTTGTCGTGAGGATCGCATCGGAGGGCAGCGAGGAATCCTCGGAGATAATGATCGTCTCTTGGGCCCGGGAAAGACCGCCGCAGCAGGCGGCGATGACTGCGGCCATCATGAGGCGGCTGACGGTGTTGTGGAGGTGGTGCATGACGGCCACGAAAACGAGTGACTCACAGAGTGAGGCAAGGGCAGCCCCGCAAAGGGCTGATGGATGCCTGTGACCTCGTGCGGTGGAATCGGCCTGCAAGCCTCCGTGGGATGAGGACGATGCCCAACGACACCGTGACGAGGATCACCGCGACTTTGCGGCTGGTAGCGGCTGGGCCGATTGGCTCTCGGGTGCGGCGCGGCGACCTGATCGACAGACCGACGAAAAGATGGTCTTCTGACGCGGGTGAGTGCCTCCCAGCCATCCCCGATGATCGAAATTCCGACGGGCAAAGACCGTCCGATCCGCCTTTCGCGGGACCGCCTCGATGTGATCGCCGATTGCCAGGGTCCCCCGGGCGTCACCGGTGACGAGGCCCGCCGGATGGTGACCGCGGCGGTCTTTTCGCCGGGAGACGGGCCACCGCTGGCGGCTCACGTGGTTGCGGGTGACCGGGTCGTGCTGGCGGTGGCGGGCGGACTGCCGCAGGAGGACGAGGCGGTTTCGGCCGTCGTGGCCTGCCTCGCCGCGGCGGGCATTCCCCAGGAATCGATCACGGTGGTCAGGCCCTGGCATCGTCGTCTGGAGCCGTTGGCTGGCGGCGTGAGCACCGTGATCTTCGATCCCACCGACGAAGCCTCCACGGCTTACCTCGCAGCCGACGAACAGGGGAACCCGATCTACCTGCCGAGAATCATGGTGGATGCCGACGTGGTGGTGCTGCTGGGGGCCTGTGCATGGGATCCGGCCCTGGGTGGTCAGGGATTCGAGGGGGAGATCTGGCCGCTCTTCGGGCGGGCCGAGGCGGCGGCCAGTTTTCTGCGGAGCCTCGCTGTGCGTCCCAAGGCGGAGCGATGCAAAGGCCGGGCGGCAGTCAGGCTCGTCGAGTGGCAACTGGGCGTGTGTGCCTCGCTGGAACTGGTGGGCGGACGAGGCGATTCCCTTGCTGCGGCCAGCTTTGGTCTGCCCGACCTGGCCGAGCGGGCGGCGAGGCGGGTGGCTCGTGCCGGCTGGTCGCCGCGGATCTCCCGCTCCGCGGAGCTGGCCGTCGTCACGCTCCGCGGCGACGCTCACAGCTGGGCTGACGTGGTCCGCGGCCTCGCGGCCGCCTCGCGGGTGACCTATCCCGACGGGACGATCTGCGTCGTCAGCCGGCTGGATGAGGAGCCGGGGATCGTGATGTCTCGCTGGCGGCAGGGAGTGCCTCTGCGGCCGCTGGTGCAGGAGGCGGTGGCCAGCGGCGACCCGCAGCTCGACCTTGATGCGGTGTGCACCCGCCAGGCGGCACGCTGGCTTGGCGGTCGTCGGCTCGTGCTGCTCTCGAGCCTCGAGGAGCAGAAGGTCGAATCACTGCAGTTCGGTCATGCCGAAACGGTCGACGATGTCGAGCGGCTGTGTCGGTCAGCAGAGAGTTTGATCATTCTACGAGAGGCTGATCGGATGCTGCCGCGACTCGGCTGAGCGAAGCTGATGATCAGGCCGATGGCGCCCAGGCCCAACATGGCGAGCGTCGAGGGCTCGGGGACCGCGA
>CAZRKH010000119.1:0-14257 GCA_964600785.1 uncultured Chitinophagaceae bacterium | reverse complement strand
TGCCGGGCGGCCCCATCAGGAGCACCCCCTTGGGCACGCGGCCGCCAAGCCGCTGAAACTTCTTGGGATCCTTGAGGAACTCCACGATCTCCTGGAGGTCTTCCTTGACCTGCTCGAGGCCGGCGACGTCGGCGAAGGTGGTTCGCTTGTCCTTCTCGCCATACCGCTTTGCCGGCGACTTGCTGAAGCCACCCAGGAAGCTCGACCCGCCCAGCGGGTCGCGGGCCCGGCGGAGCGTCATCCAAAAGCCGAGCATCAACAGCAGCGGCACGAGCAGGTAGAGCCCCAGGAGAAAGCCGGTGCCGTCGGTGGGCTGGCGGACCTCGGTCCGCACGCCGTGCTCCAGCAGCAGCGGGGCGAGGCCCTCGGTGATGTAGTCGGAGAGTTCCAGCCGAAACTGCTCGACATTCTCGCCACCGCTGACCCGATCGGCCGCCGGGGCCTCGCGGAAGCGGCCATCGAGGGTGTTGCCGGTGATCTTCACCGCCTTGACGTTGTTGGCCTCGACCTGCGCGACAAACTCGTCGTAGCTGATCGTGGCCGGCCCCTGCGACTGCTCGCGGGCCACGAGTGTCACGATCGCCAGGCCGACCAGCACGATCAGCACGATCACCGGCGGGCTGAAGGGCTTGACGTATTTCGGCCGCGGGGGCTGGGGGCCGGAGGGGGAGGGTGTGGCGTCCATTCAGCAGTGCGGGCGGGGAGGGAAGAACAGAGCGGGCGTCCCGCACTCCCCGCATTGTAGGGCGGCTGCGAGTCTCACCAAAGGGGGCGGCCCTCGTTCGCACCCCGGCGGGCTCACCGCGTGGCCGGCGTCTGTGGCAGCAGGAGCCCCTGGGGCTGTTGCGGCGGCGGCCAGAGGGGGAGCGGATTGGCCTCGCGGTCGAGCATCGCCTTGAGGCGGTTGCCGGCGAGCGGGTCGGTCGGCGGGGCGGATTGCCCGGCGACGGGCTCGTGGTGGGAGGCGACCACCACCCCGCGGCCGGGTGTCGTGGCGATTGCGGCCTCGATCCAGGCGGCAACGCGGCGGCATTCCTCGCGGCTCAGCGGCGGGTCGTCGGCCGGATGGGAACCCTCGCCGTGGGGCATGCCGGCGATGGCAACGAGGTCGCGGCCGTCGGGTCGCGGGCCGATGCAGGCCCGCAGGCTCTCGATGTTTTTCAGCGTGATCGGCCGGCTGACTCCTCCGGCGGGCATGCCGCGGTCGATGCGGGGCAGGGGGCTTTGCGAGCTGCCGTGGCAGCATCCTGCGGCGCAGCGATTGATCAACAGCGGCTGGATCGAACGGGTCCAGCCGGCAAGCAGGTCGGGCGGCAGCCGATCGGCCGGCGGCAGGCTGGCAGTCGGCGGGCCGGCCTCGGGCGGGCGAGCCGGCCGCTGCGAGGGCAGCGTGATCGTGGCGAGGTCGCTGCGGGGTTCGGGGAGCGGCTCGATCCAGGGCCGTCGGGGCGTGGGCTCATCGGCGGTTGCCGGCAGACCGCAGGCAGCCGCAAGGATCAGGGCGAGGCCAGCAAGACCGCGACCGGGCAGGGCCGGGCCGGGCTGCGAATCGAGCGGGCGGCCGGGTGGTGTCGGCAGGTGGCGTGGCATCGGGTCGACCCTGTGTCGGAGAAACGAACGCCGCGTGCAGCGGGCGGGGAGGGTAGGGAAAGCGGCCTGCCGCGGTCAATTCCGAAGCAGCCTCCGGCTTTCGGGGGCCGCGGGAGCCGACGGGGGCCGCGGGGCGTTGTGGGCCGGCCGGGTCGCCGCCTACACTTCCGGCCAATGCCCCTTCGATCAGTACCGCCCGCCGGAGATTCCCCGCATGGAACGGACCTTTGTGATGTTCAAGCCCGACTGCCTCGAACGGGGGCTGGTGGGGAGGATTCTTTCGCGGTTTGAAGACAAGGGGCTGCGGCTGGTGGCGATGAAGATGCTGCGGGTCACGCCCGAGCTATCCAAGCAGCATTATGCGGAGCATGTCGAGAAGCCGTTTTACCAGGGGCTCGAGGAGTTCATCACGGCCGCCCCGGTGGTGGCGACGGTGATGGAGGGCCTCGAGGCGATTCGCGTCGTTCGCGAGATGCTCGGGGCGACCAACGGCCTCAAGGCGGCTTCCGGCACGATCCGCGGCGATCATTCGTCGAGTCGGCAGATGAACCTCGTGCATGCCTCCGATTCGCCGGAGTCGGCGGCCCGCGAGATCGGGCTCTATTTCCAGCCCGACGAAATTCAGTCCTGGGACCCGACCCTCACCTGCTGGCTGCAAGCCCCCGGCGAGTAGCCCGCCGCGTCGTGCACCGGCCGCCCGCCTTACCGCAGCCTCCCCGCGGGCGTTTCGTCGGCCAGTCGCGCGATCATATCGGCCGCGGCCCGTTCGACGGCCTGCTGCCACTGGGCCTCGCCGAGGCCACCGTTGATTTCGGGCCGGGCGTGGGCGTAGATCACGTCGCGGGCGCTGACCACGATCGCGCCGAGTCCGTCGTCGTCGAAGGCCGGCAGCACGTCGGCGGCCCGTCCTCCCTGGCGGCCGAAGCCGGGCACGAGAATCCAGGCATGGGGCATGGCTTCCCGCAGGCTGGCGAGCTGTTTTGGCCAGGTCGCCCCCACGACCGCCCCGACGGCCCCGTATCGCAGGCCCTGCCTGTCGCCGGCGGTGCGGGCGGCGAGGGCTTCAACGCCGGCGGCGACATGTTCGAAGACGGTGCGTCCGTCGATCTCGAGATCCTGGAAGTCGCGGCTGCCGGGGTTGGAGGTTTTCACGAGCACGAAGATGCCCGCCTGCCTCGCTTCCGCGGCGGCCACGAACGGTTCGAGGGAGTCGAGGCCGAGGTAGGGATTCACCGTCACCGCATCGGCGGCCCAGGGGCCGGCCAGCCAGCCGGCGGCGTAGGCCTCGGCGGTGCTGCCGATGTCGCCGCGTTTGCCGTCGGCGAGCACGAGCAGGCCTTTGGCGTGGGCATGGTTGATCACGCCGGCGAGGGCCAGCATCCCCTCGGGGCCGAGGCTTTCGAAGCAGGCCAGTTGGGGCTTCACGATCGGCACGCTGCCGGCGACCGCGTCGATCACCTCGCGGCAGAAGAGTTCGTAGATTTCCGCCATGGCCGCGGGCGTGCGGGCGGCGGCGGCGCGAAAGATCGGCGGCAGCATGTCGCTGCGGGGGTCGAGGCCGACGCAGGCGGGGGTGCCGCGGCGGCGGACGGCCTCGGTAAGTCGCTCGGCAAAAGGAGCAGCCTGGCTCGCGGCGTGTGGACCCGCGGCCTGCTGGGGCGTCGCGTGTGGGTCTGGTGGTGTCTCGGGGGTGGTCATTGTCTGCGGTGGGCTGTGGGTTGTGGGGCTTGGCTTTTGGAGTGGGTTGCGGCTGGCGGGCCGGCTGGCCGTCGAGCGGCCGTGTGAGCGGTCGTGTGAAAAGCGTGATTGATGCGGTGGCGAGGTTGTGCGATAGTGTGCCGGTCGCGGCACATTGAGGCGAGAGCCTTGTGGTCCGCCGCGACAAATCGGGGCGTGGCGCAGTCTGGCTAGCGCGCTTGACTGGGGGTCAAGAGGTCGCAGGTTCAAATCCTGTCGCCCCGACTTGTGGGATCTGGCTGGTTTGTAGGCTTATCGTTACCTGCCGGCGGTCAGCAGTGTTCAGCGGTTTTCCAAGAGAAAGCCGCTGTGATGGAACGACGAGCAAGCGGTTCTCCGCCGCAGATGAAAAACCGCAACGGCTACGCCCGCACGGCATCGCAGCCGAACCGGGCAAACGAACCGGGCAAGCAGAGCGGGCAGGCGGAGCGGAACCGCCGGAGGCTTTTTGCGGGCGGTCGAGGGACGTGAGGCGAGATTCAGAATGATCGAGGTCTACCATTGCCCGAAGTGCTCCCGGCTCCTGAAGTGCGAGGGCATTGTGACGGTCGCCGGAGAGGACCTGCCGCTGTTTCAGTGCGAATCGTGCGTCGTGAAGCGGGCGGTGTTCGGCCCGGGCACGGAAGAGTTCGAGATGGCGTACACGTTCTGCGTCGATTCAGCCGGCCGGTGTTTGCACCCGTCGGAAGACCTCGAAGAACAGGCGGGCGGCGGTGGCGTGAACCGAAGCGACGGCTTGGTTCGCTGCTACCCCCGATTCATCCACGTGATCGAGAGTTGCAGCACGGTGGCTATCGAGACCCAGACGAAATACGGGACTTGGGCCAGAGCCACCCAGCGAGAGTGTGGCCAGATCGCGATCATCATCCAGACGAGCGTGCCCCAGACGACCAGGATATCGACTGCGGCGAGCGGTAGATTTCGCAGGCCGAACTGGATCGGTGTAAAGACAAGATTTGCCACGAGGTTGATGGCGAAGGGGAGTGCCACGAGCCGCGGGATTTTGCCCCGGCCGGCCTGCACGAACACGAAGCCGAACGTGGCGACGATGACCGGATAGAGCACCTGCCAGATCAGGCCGATGGTTGCTGGGGCCGGTGTCCACGAAGGCTTGGCGAGGCTCTGATACCACTCCAGCCACGGCATGTCAGTCATTGGCGGACCTGCGTATTTCCCTCGACGTGCTTCGGCTCATACGGGCAGTGGCTGCAGCCGGAGCCACAGCAGAGTTCTCGCTTCATGTGATAGGCCCGGGTGAATACAACGACGCCGCCCGGTTCCGGGCCGCCTGTTTCCATCGCCGTCGGGTTCCCGGCCACCTGTTTCCATCGGCGGGGTGTCTACCCTGTCACGCCAAGCTTCCGCACTACCTCCGGCACAGTCTTCGCTCGGGCCTATTCGACCTCGGACTCATTGAGACATCTCCTCGCAAACTCCGATTCCAGCCGATCGGTTGTCATGTTTGTCATATTCAGGTCGCAGGAACACCGTCATCTTGCCGTTCGTCCACAGCGGCGTGCATCCGGCCGGGCAGTAGGCGGCCGAGAGCGGGTGGCCCGGCGGCTGCGGGCACCACCAGTCCACCCACAGATCATCCACATCCGGCGGAGTGTCCTGTACCAATTCAAAGAACAGGTCATGCCCGAGGCCGTCAGCCAACTCACGGCAAGCCTTGCGAATTTCCTGTGGATCGGTCTCTGGGTTGCGACCGATCTCCTCCAGCGTGTCGCTGGCGTGGCAGATCTTCTCGGCAACACACAGGCCACCAAGATAACCCTTGATTTCCGCAAACATCAGGAACTTTTCAAACGCCTGCACGCTCACCACGCACCTCCGATCCAAAGTGACCTGTTCCCATGAAGCGGCCAGTTTCCATCTTCATGGTAGCCCTTGCAAGGGGTATCAAAGCTCACGGGGCGGGGTTCAGTGCCGCGGTGCATGTGCGTGCCTCCCTTCGGCTCGCTTGCGCTCGACTCAGGCACGCACGCACAGGTGATTTTCAGAAAGAATGTTGCACTGACAGTCCCTGCAGGGCAAAAGGTTAGATTGCACAGATTTTGAAACCTCAACTTATTCAACGCTGCCCTGGGTATCGATCCCGAGGCATTGCGAATGACCCCAAGCCCGCTCGGTGGGGATCTGGCAGCTTCTGTCGTGGGATCAACACCCGCCCGAACGGCTCAACATCAATCATCTCAACGGCAATGCGTGCATGACCGACATCGAGCACCGCAATCAGCGATCGGCAATCGTCGCGGCGTGGCTGCGGGGCTTTGCCATGCTCATTGTCGCTGCTGCGGGTGTTGCCGCGGCGGATGAGCCGCGGGTGATCGTCTACGGAGCGACGCCCGGGGGATGCTGCGCGGCGATTGCCGCTGCCCGGGAAGGGGCGAAGGTTCTACTCCTCGAGCCGACTGAGCACATCGGCGGGCTGAGTACGGGCGGGCTGAGCCACTGCGACTCCAACCAGATGGTCCGTTCGACCCTGATGGGCCTTTTTGACGAGTGGCACAGGCGAATCGTGGCCGACTACACCGGCCGGGGCCTCCCGGCTCCCTATGACCCGGCCAGGAAGAACCAGGCCCGCTGGACCTTCGAGCCGCATGTCGCGATGCGGGTGACCCGGGCGATGCTTGCCGAGGCCGGTGTGACGGTGCTGACCGATCACGACCTGGAGTCTGTGGTGAAAGCCGGCCCGCGGATCGTGTCGCTGGTCACGAAACGCGGCAGCTTCGACGGCCGGGTTTTCGTCGACGGCAGCTACGAGGGCGACCTGATGGCGGCGGCCGGGGTCGACTGGACGATCGGCCGCGAGGGCCGCGACGAGCATGCCGAGCCGCTCGCCGGCCGGCAGTATCCCAAACCGGTGATGGCGATCGACGGCTTTGACCGGGCCGGGAATCCGCTGCCGCTGGTGACGGCAACACGCAAGGGCGACGCGGCCGCCGGCGATGAGAACATCATGACCTACAGTTTTCGGCTGTGCCTGACCCGCGATCCGGCCAACCGGGTGCCGCTACCGAATCCGGCCGGCTACGATCCGGCCCGGTTCGAGATCATCCGCCGCTTCCTCGAGGCGGGCGGGAAGCCGGGGCAGGTCGGCCTCGACCTCTACGCGTTGCCCGGTGGCAAATTCGACGGCAACAACTCGATCGGCCGGCAGTTTTCCATCGGGCTCATCGGAGGCGGCGTCGACTGGCATGCCGCCGATGAGGCCGGCCGTGAGCGAATCTGGAACGCCCACAAGCAATACACGCTGGAGTTCCTGCACTTTCTCAGAACCGATCCCGCGGTGCCGCCGCAAATCCGCAGGCAGTATGCCGACCTCGGGCTCTGCAGGGACGAATTTGTCGCGAGCGAACACTTTCCGCCGGCCCTTTACGTCCGCGAGTCGCGACGGATGCGGGGGGTCTGGGTGATCAGCCAGCGGGACATCATCGAGCAGCCCGAGAAGGCTGATCCGATCGCCATCTCGTCCTTTCCGATCGACTCCCACGACTGTCGGCGGGTGGCGATACAGGGCGGGGGCGTCGTGAACGAAGGCACGATCTTTCCGGTGCGGAAGGGTAAGGGCCGCGGCTATGCCTACCACGTCCCCTACGGTGCCATCCTTCCCAAGCCCGAGCAGTGCACCAACCTGCTGGTCCCCGTGGCCCTCTCCTGCACCCATGTCGGCATGGCGTCGCTGCGGATCGAAGGAGCCTGGATGGCGATCGGCCAAGGGGCGGGAGTGGCCGCCGCCCTGGCTGCCACAGGCGGCGTTGACGTACAGAAGCTCGACTACCGGAACCTCAGAGAACGCCTGCTGGCCCAGGGACAGGTGCTCGACCTGCCGGCAAGCGACAACCAGGGGCCATGATCGGCTTTTCCGCAGCCCCTCAGAGATCGAGGTCGAGGTCGTTGAAGCCCGTGATGGGGGCGGCCTCGGGCTTGTGGACCTTCACAAGCGCCCGGCCGGCCCGGGCCTGGAGGGCCTTCGCGGCGGGATACTCGCGGAAATCCTTGCCCTCAGGGCCGCCGCGGAGGTAGGCCACCTCCAGATACTCCATCACGTCGCGGAGCGCACCGGCCACGATCGCCGCGTCGGCGGGGGAGAGGTCCTTCATCCCTTCGGCCCCAGTCACCACGCTCTCGGCCGCCGAACGCCGGCCCTTGCGGAGCTGGTCGACCAGCAGCGGCATCGCCCCGGGGATCGCCATCCGGCCGAGATAGGTGACCAGGCGGTCGTCGCCGGCCAACGCGAGGATCGGCCCTGCCAAAGCCAGCCGCTGGGCATCGGTGCGGTCGCCATAGCCCTTCGGGCCCAGCACCATCCGGCGGATCGCCCGGGAGGCCACGATCGGCGCCTTGCTCTTGTCGCTCTTGGCCAGCCGCAGCATCACCGCGTCGGCCTCGATCGCAGGCGAATAGGATAGCGCGGTGACCAGCGCACGAAACTCATCAGCCACCTTCGTCGCCCCAGCCCGCTCCAGCGCCGCCAGGCTCTTCGCATCCCCGCATTGGCCGAGCATCCAAAACAGCGATTCCCGCCGGGGGCCTGTCGCCTCCGGCAGGGCAGCCAGCAAGGCGTCGCGAATCCGCGGGGCGACCGCCGAGTCGGCCAGCAAGGGCAGCACCGCCTCTTCGCACGCCCGCAGGTCGGTCGGCTCCACCGCCCTCTTGTAGCAGGCGAGCACTTCGGGCACCGAATCGGCTCCCGCAATCGCGCCGGTCGCCACGATTGCCGCCGCACGCACCTCGGGATCGGGATCGTCCAGCGCCGCTTTGGCCAGTGGCAGCCCGGCCGTCGCACGCGCCGTGCCGAGGACGGCGATCATGCCCGCTCGCACGGCAGGATCGGCCGCGTCGGCATACTTTGCCGCCAGGGTCGTGCCACCGTCGGCCGAAGCAAGCCGGGCCGCCTGCTCGCGGGCACGCGCTCGTACCCGCCGGTCGGCATGGGCCAGCAGCGGCAGGAGGTCATCGAGCGCCGCGGGGCCAAGCTGCTCCACGAGAAAGTCGATCGCCGCCAGCTTGCGAAAGCTCGTCCGCCGGCCATCGTCGGCGAGCGTGTCGCGGCAGAGCCGCAGCTGCTCAGCCGGCCCACCCGCGGCGGTGAGCCGGCTCTGGAACAATCGACTGACGTCGTCCGCGATGCTCGGCAGCGAGACCGGCGAAGCCGCCTCCACGAGTTTCAGGAGTTTCTCCAGCGGCACGATCACCTTGTCCTTGCCGACGTATTCGTGGATGGATGCCAGCGGATCATCGATGACGAGGGTCTCAAGCGGCACGCGAAAATCACCGAACGCCCCCGGATTCTTTTTCATCGCCTTGGCGTCGAACAGCGGCCGCCGCGGATGGAGCACGGTGACCACCGGCCGCAGGTGCCTCGGGAGGGCCGCCTGCTCGGCAACACGAAACGCGGTGGACGTGAAGCCCTCCCGGTAGCCGAGCCGCTGGAGCAGCGCCTGGGCGGCGGGCGAACGGCTGGCGAACATCCGGTCGTTGATCTGTTCCTCCTCGGCGATGTACACGAGCGGGCCGGCGAGCCGCACGGCTGTGTCTTTGTCCCAGATCTTCACACGGCTGCCCAAAAACGACCTGCCGGTCGGATCGAGCGTGAGCACGTTCTCCAGGGCGTCGCGGACGAGCGACTCGTCGTAGCCCGCCGCGAAGGGTGTTTTGGCCAGCGGTGTGTCGCCGCCGAAAAGCGGTGTCTGCGTCGCGTTGCGGACGCTGTTGGGGGCCACCGCCTGCGGCGGGGCAACCGTTGCCGCCAGCAGGGCCTCCTGCGCCTGCGCCTCGTCGGCCGCCCGCGACACGACACCCACCGCCGTGATCCGCACGAAGTCGTGCGGATCGGCCAGCAGAGGCGTGATTCGCGAGAGGTTGGCGAGCACCGTGTCGGGTCCGCAGGCAAGCAGCCCCCGCAGGCCGCCGTCGCGAAAACGCGGGTTGTCGTGCTTCAGCAGATCGAGCAGAGACTCGGGAATCTCCCGCTCGCCCGCCTGAAACCGCCGGCCGAGTTCGACCGCGACATTCCGCCGCGCCTTGGGATAGAAGATGTCGAGCAGGTCGAGAATCTCGGTCGTGCTTCGCTCCTGCCAGGGCGTGCCCGCCTTGGCGTCGAGCCAGGGATCGTTGAACTGCGGCCGGGCGCTTGTGAGAAGCTGGCTCATCTCCCGCTGGGTCGGATGGAGCGACGGGTCGGGATCCTTGCCGGTGATCATCGTCTGGCCGAGGGCGACCGCCTGATGCAGCACCTGGGTGGCCGTCGGGTCGCGGAGCGGGCTGGAGAGGGTGTTGTAGGTGGGCGAGTGGTAGACGAAGCTGCCGTCGTATCGGCGGCAGAGCGTCCGCCGCCAACGCATGTTTCGCTCGGCGAGGGCTCGCACCTCGGGCCCGCAGAGCGTGGCGGCCCAGCACGACCAGTTGCCGTGATAGTCGTGGCCGTGGCCCCCGCGGCGGGTGAAGGAGGCGTGGGTCGACATCAGGGCAAAATACTTGGCGGCATGGTCGTCGCCGAGCAGCTTCATGGCGTAGGCGACGCCCGTGTTCTTGCCGTTGCTGTCGTCGGAGGGATAGGCCGCGTGGTCGCCGTAGGGGATGCAGCCCTGATCGACAAAGGAGCCGAAAAACCGCCGCGACCGCTCGATCGCCGCGTCGATTTCGGGGTGCTCGATTCCCAGGTGCTTCGCCAGAACGATCAAAAAGAAGCAACGGTTGCCCGCGCAGTTGAGAGCACCGTAGCCGGGATTCATGCCATGGAGCTTGCCGCCGTTGAAGGTCGGCCAGGCGAAGGTGTGGCCCCAGGTGCCGCCGGCGCTTTGGCCCATCGCCGTCTTGACGGCGTATTCTTGCAAGGCAGGCAGCACAAACTCATCACCGGTCGCGTCGTAGTAAAGACCGCAGGTGAGGCCGACGAAGCCGCAGTACCAGGAGAAGTAGCCCCGCGGCTTCATCATGTCGATCGAGCCGGCCACGCTCGGATGCCACGCCTTGGCGTGGGGACCGCGGACCCACTCCCGCACGAGTTTCCGGTGTTCGGGCTTGCCGGAGGCGACCAGCGCCAACGCCTCGAGGTAGCCACCGCGGCCGGAGCGGGGGTCGCTGGGATCCTTGATGAACTTTTTCTCGAGCACCCCCCACGCATCCTCGAGGATCCGGCTCGTCTTGGGGCAGTCGAAAGGAGCGGTGTCGGCGTAGTCGGGAAAGGTCCGCAGCGTCAGGTCGATCTCGAGAGTGGTGGCGTCGATCGGAAAAGCGTCAAACTGCTGCCGCTTCATCTCGGTCGCCTGCACATCGGCCGGCTTCCAGTCGTAGAGGGCATCCCCCTGGGCGGCCTCATCGAAGACCTGTTCGATGTCGACGCTGTCGGCGTCGAGGCCGGCGTTCCGCTTCGCGTAGTTGCGGTCGCGCCACACCGTCAGCGTGAGCTTCCCGCCGTTGGCCTCCTTCTCGGCCTCGATGATCGCATCGCCGACGAGTACTCCCATGTGCCCGCCGGCGACAAACGGTTCGCCCCCCACGCCGCGCAGTACGTCGCCGGGCAGAATCTTCCCCTCGGCCGGCGAGCCGGGGAGCACCTGCTGCACGAGAAACTGGTCGCCGGCAAAGCCGCCGGCCCAGACGCCGACAATACCGCTCGGCCCGAGCATCCAGACAGGAGGCTTGTCGGGCACGGGGTCGCCTTTGGTGAAATCGGGAAGTTTGGCCGGCCGCGGCGGCGGCGGCGGCTGACCGTCGCCGTTGACCGCGGCCTGTTGCTCCGGGGTGATTTCCCGCTCGTCGGCCACCACGACACCGCCGGCGAGACAGGCGATCGAGAGAGCGATCACCAAAGCCGGGGTGTCGGCAGGTGGAAGCGGAAGGAATCGGCATGGGGCTCGCGACCCCCGTGAATGCCAGCACGTCATGATGCCCTCGCCAGTGGAGAAGAATCGTGTTTCAACAACGACGCCGAATCACCTTCCTTGCAAAACAACACCGAGAACCCGGCCCGCCTGCCGCGGGCGGCAAAGGCCTGGATCAACTGCCTCCAGCCCTTCACAAACGCCGCCTCCTCATCCTTTGACCGCGGTGTGGCTCTCGAGAGGTCCCATACGAGGTGCACCGTCTGCCTGGTGCGGGCCCCCGTGGCCTGCCGCTCATCGAGAAACAGGCAAAACTTCCTCGTCATTCTATCGGCGGCAGCCGGATCGTCACTCACGAACGAACAGCGGCCATACCAGAGCGATTCAAAGACGAACCGATCGCTGCACGGCTCGCCCGCGGCCCCCAGCCGAAGCACCTGTCGCGGATGTCGGGCCCGTTCAAACGGGGCCAACGCCGCGATCGCCGCGTCGGCTGCCGCGGGGTCGGCGGCCAGGTAGAGAAAAGAGTCGCCCCGTCGCAGCATCCAGGCCAGTTCCTCCGTGACCGTTCGCCGCGGCGGCTTGGGCCGCATCACGATCGCCGGCAACGGCCGCACCGCGTTGACCAGCCGGCTTGGCAGTGGCAGCGGGAGATAGGCCTCCTCATAGGAGTTGGCCCGCCGCAGCCAGTCAGTGATCACGACCCCACAGCTCCCCAGCACCAACAGCCAGCCCCACGAACGGTTCCAGCGGTCGACGCGATGGGCGAGGTCAAAGGTGGCCTGCGGCACCACGATCGGCTGACGAGGGGCGTCGGGTTCCGCCGCTTCGGCCGCGAGACCGGCCGGCTGGTCGGCACCGTCGTCGAGCTGGGCCTTAAGGCTGTCGTCTTCCGCCGCGGCGGAGCCGCGGTCCTGTTTCTGCCGCTTCCACTCCGGCGTCGCCTCTTTGGCATACTCTTCCTCGATCTTCTCCAGGTATTTCAGGTCGGCCTCGTCGAGACCGGCCTTGTCGATCGCGTCGTCGCGGGCGTCTTCGGCGAAACGGATCTGCGCCACCTCCGACCCGCGGCCTTCCTCGAAGGCCTCCAGCCGGGCCTGCCGCTTGGCCTCGGCCGCCGCCAGCTCCGCGGCATGGTCCGGCTCGAGTCGGGCGACGTGCGTGGCCGAATTGATCAGTCCGCAGGCCAGCGTCACCACCGCCACGATCACAGCAGCCTGCACGACCGCCGGTGTCGTCCGCCTCACCGCCGCCCACGCCCACAACGCCGGCACGACGAACGAGATCGCCAGCCCCGCGTAGCCGATCGGGCTGAAGGCATTCCAGTTCCAGATCATCGGCCGGTCACCTCCCCCCCTTCGTCACCGCGTCGTTCCAGCGGTCGAAGGCGTACCGCACGAGGTTGATGCCCAGATGCATCGCGCTCTCCCGCATCTCGGGCGTCACGTCGGTGTAGCCCGCCGACTTCCAGGCGTCGTTCATGTCGCCGGGATGGTAGAACACGATCCATTTTCCATCGTGCTTGATGCCCAACGCCCGCCGTCCACCGTGATGCCAGAAGGCCGGTGCGCCGTCGGGAAACTCGAAGGGCAGCTTGTAGAGTTCGTCGTCGTCGGCAATGTCGACCAGCGGCTTGTCGGGAAACACCTGCCGGATGAAGTGCATGAATGACTGGTGAAACGCGGCGCTGCCGGCGTCGGCGATCAGCAGGCCGCCACCGAGGCAGTATTCGCGAAGGATCTTCATGTCGCGGGAGCTGACGCGACCCATCCTGCCGTTGCCGGTGAGGTAGACAAACGGTGGAAACCCGTCAGGCGGATACTTCCGCAACAGCGCGATGGAATGGCTCTCGCCCGAGCGGGCGATCTTGCGAAACCCGGTGGCCCTGGCAAACTCCCGCAGAAAATTGACGTCGGCCCCACTCTGGTCGAGGCCGTCGTCCCAGCCGGCGCCGCCGTGATCGAGGCGGATGAAGCGGATCTTGTAATTTTCCACACCTTCCGGCCAGCCGCCTTGCGTGCCGCCCCCCTTGCCGAGCTTCCCCGCGGCGCCGGTGGTGACCGACGCCTGGTAGGTCAGTTCGGTCATCTCCTTCATCTGCTCGTCGGCCTCGGTGTTGTCGAGATCGGGCACCTCGAAGACGATCGCCGAGTTGGGCCGCAGCGTGAGCGATTTTTTCTTTTTCTTTTTGGGCTTCACCATCTTGATCATCGCCACCACCGGATTCCCGCTGCCTTTGGGCACGCGATACGGCTCCACGCAGCCGTCGAGCTGCATCAGCCAGGGGATCAGCACGATCACCACCAAATGCGTGAAGCCACTTGCGTAGAGGCTGCGGCGGTGGCGGGGGTCGCGGCCGCCGGTGCGGAGATCCTCGAGCAGGAGGTCGCCTCGCAAGGGGCCCCCGTCGTCGTGTGAAAAAGCGGCATAGACCGAGCGGCTTCGCAGCATCGTTTGCAGCCAGGCCGCGGCGACCATCATCGCCAGTGCCGGCCAACACAGCCGCCAACCGAGCAGCAAGAGGGTGACGCGATCCTGATCCAGCCCATCGATCTGGAGCCCCGCCCGCAGCACCGTGAGAAGGGCGTAGGCGACGGCGGCCAGATAGACAACCGCCGCCCCGTGTACGGAAAAGAGCACCGTCATCAGCAGCCACCAGGTGGCCCGCGTGCGGATGAGGGAAAGAGCCCCGATTGCCATGCACAGAAGGCCGGCCAGACCGGCGGCGGCAAAGGCCAGCTGCAGCAGCAAGCTGACACTATCGTTTGCAAAGCGTTCGCCGATCGCCGGGTTGGCCTGCATGACCGAGGCGAGTGCCGCCGGCGCGGTCCGCCAGAATGCCACGCCGAGGAGTCCTGCGATGATCGTCCCGCAGGCCACGACCGTCGCCTTGCCGATTGAGGCCGCGGTGGGGATCGCGTCGATCCGCTCGAGGGCGGGATCAGGAGGGGCGTTACTCATCAGGCCGGTGACCGGGAGCGGGGCTTATTTGAACAGGTCGACGTCGTCGTCGAACTTGGGCAGCAACGGGCCGGCGGGCACCGCGGGGGCGGGGGGCTCGGCTGCCGAGGGCTGCGTATGACCGTCAAAAAAAAGTC